>JBEEHU010000141.1:0-18782 GCA_041167565.1 Verrucomicrobiota bacterium
GCTTGTGCCAATCGCCTGTTGTTTTGGCTAGGCGCTTGGCACAAGCGCCTCTACATCCAAAAGTTTTTCCTACTCCGTCGCGGCTTTTTCCGCGCCTAAGCCAGTATTCGCGCGAACACTGAGCTCCGCAAACCTCGCCTCGGCGCGCGGCTCGCGGCGCAGGAACGTTCCGACAATCGCGCCCAGGAAGCCGAGCGGAATGCTGAGGATACCCGGGTTCTTCAACGGAAAAATCGGTTGTCCATGGATGAGCGCTTTGGCGTCCATTCCCATTACACTCGGGCTGATCATGATCAGCACGATCGAGCTGGCGAGTCCGACGAACAGGCCGGCCACAGCGCCAGCGGTATTGAAGCGACGCCAGAAAATGCTCAAGACGATCACCGGCAGATTAGCGCTCGCCGCGACCGCGAAGGCGAGACCGACGAGGAAAGCGACATTCACCGTCTGGAGCTTAATCGCGAGCAGGATCGCGACGGCTCCGACGACAAAGGCGGTGGCTCGCGCGACGCGGACCTCTTCGCCCGGACGCCGTTCCCGGCCGTGGTGGATCACGTTCGTGTAGAAATCGTGAGCGAAGCTGGTGCTCGCACTGATCGTTAGACCAGCGACGACCGCGAGGATTGTGGCGAAAGCGACGGCGCTGATAAAGGCGAAGAACACGCTGCCTCCCAGGGCCTCTGCCAACAGCGGCGCGCTCATGTTTTCGATGCTGATCTTGCCGGGGGTAAGAATCGTGGCGGCGCCGAAACCGAGAAACGTCGTCATGATATAGAAGACGCCGATGAGCAACATGGCCCAGACGACGGAGTGCCGCGCGGTCCGGGCATCGGGCACGGTGTAAAAACGCACCAGGATATGCGGCAGGCCCGCTGTTCCGAAAATAAGCGCGAGCCCGAGCGAGATCAGATCGATCGCGCCCCACGGCGGTTTGAAGAGCAATCCCGGTTGGAAAAAGTTTCGCGTGACCGTCGCGCCGTCGGCCCCGGTCCAGCTCACGTGACTGATGGCGTCGAAAAATGCGCTGAAGCTGAACCCAAAATGTTTCATCACCAGGATCGAGAGGAAAATGCTGCCGCTCATGAGCAAGACCGCCTTGATGATCTGCACCCAGGTTGTCGCCAGCATTCCGCCGAAGACCACGTAAACGATCATCAGGATCCCGACGCCGATCACGGCGGTCTCGTAGTTCACGCCCGGGAGGAGCAACTTGACGAGCGCGCCGGCGCCCACCATTTGCGCGATCATGTAGAAGGTCGAGACGGTCAGTGTGCTCACGGCAGCCATCGCGCGAACCGGCCGGGCGTTCAGCCGGTAGGCGAGCAAATCCGCCATTGTGTATTTGCCGGCGTTGCGCAGAGGCTCGGCCACGATGAGCAACACGGTCAGGTAGGCGACGAGCCAGCCGACGGAATACATGAAGCCGTCGTAGCCATTGAACGCGATCATTCCCGCGATGCCGAGAAAGCTGGCGGCGCTCATGTAATCGCCGGCCACAGCGAGTCCGTTCTGCCACGCGGTAATACGACGGCCCGCGGCGAAGTAAGCGACGTCGCCCCGCGATCGCCGCGCCGCCCAGTAGGTGATCCCGAGCGTGACCAACACGAACCCAAGAAACATCGCCAACGCTGTTGTCATGTTACTTGTCCGAGCTAGCGTCGGGCGCGATCACGTCCGCCGCCATCTTGTCGAACCGCGCCGCGGCCCGGACATAGAGAGCGGCGATTATCCACGCCACGAAGAACTGCGAAAGCGCGAAGAGATACGCGAGGTTCACCGGCCCGAACACGGTTTTCTCCATGAAGGGCCGCGCGTAACCGATCAGCACCGGTAAAGCAAAATAATAGAGGATGAAGAAGATGGTCGCCGGCACGATGAAACGCCGTTTCGCTTTGAGCAGGTTCCGGAACCGTTCGCTGGCCGCGAGTTTTTGCCAATCGATCACGTCCGGTTCTTCATCCGCCGTGCGTTCGTGCGGTGGCTTCGGTCCTCCGAGCGGCGCGATGTCGGTTTCCGCGCCAATGATCGGCGTGGCGTCGTGTGGATTTTTTTCGTCACCCAAACGCATTGCTTCCACTTACGAGCACGCCTTGCGGAAGAACAAGTAAAAGTCTGGGCGGGCAAACTTCGGCCCCGCGTCTCCGTCACAGCGCTTGCTTCCCGATCGTTGGCATCCGCGTCTTGGTTACGGAATCTATCCGGCCCTGAAACGCCCGGCCAGCCACAGAGCGAAACATAAGTTTCCCTTTAAAGCACCGTGCTACACTCTGTCGTGCACGCCTACCTTGGAAGGAGACATCAATGCGGAAATTCCCGTCGTTTACATCAGCTGTGAAACGAATTGTGGGTTCGATCGGCCATAAGCCGGTGTCCGTCTCGGGGACTGGTGCTCCAAAGGCAGACATTCCCGGGATGGTTTCGTCCGCCGAAACGGCGTTCTACAGCGAGAGCGCGGCCCGCTACTTTGGAAGAGAAGGTGCAATTGTTGATCTAGGCTGCTGGCTGGGTTCGACGTCAATCGCACTCGCTCAAGGCATCCTAAGTCAAGGCTCTAAGGCCGATAATCGGAACGAGAAAGTCTTCGGTTTTGATACGTTCCAATGGGAAACGTGGATGCCGGCTCACATTCCGTATTGCCAATACGAGCCTGGGGACAGTTTCCTCCCCGAGGCCCGGCGGCTCGTCCGCGAACATGGAGGCGGCCGAGTCGAATTGATTCAAGCAGACTTGGAACTTTACGAGTGGAGCGGTGGCCCGATCAAACTCTTGCTGGTAGATGCAATAAAAAATGAGACCCTTGCGATTCAGATCCCGCGGGCTTTTTTTCCAAGTCTGATTCCGGGCAGCCTCCTGATCCACCAGGACTTTAAGCATTATTACACTAGTTGGATCCACGTGCTCCAGTATCGGCTGCGCCAATACTTCCGATTTTATCAGAGCGTCCCGTGGGGGACGGCGGCGTTTGAATTACTTGCACCAATCCCGAGGGAGGCGATCGATCGAGCAACGGAGTTCACCACGATCCCGGACGACGAGACTGATGCATCATTTCGTCACTCCCTCGATCTCGTAGGGCCGGACGAGCGCGCAAATATCGCGGCCGCCCATGTCATGCATTATCTCCATCTTAAGCGCAAGGACAGGGCATCTCAGACAATGGAGCTTTACCGACCGCTCGGAATATTGGATCAAGGAGAATTTCCCAAGATGCTGAGTCTCCTTTGTCAAACGTAAACACCGTTCCTTAGGCATCCCTTTCCGAGCCGCCTGTTATGAGAGAGCAAATGCCTGCCCGCGCAACTATCTCCAATTATCTCAGAAGTTGCCTGCTGCTCCTCTGTCTGTTCGCGCCCTCGGCTTGGATGATCGCAACCATACCGCCGCTCTGGCGTGATTCCGACGCCTACATTCAGGCCACGGAGAATCCCCTGCTCTCGACCTTTTGGGGATTTGGTCCCGCCTACTGTTATGCGGTCAAGGTCCCGCTCTTTGCCGGAGAACAGTTAGAGCGTCTCCGCCGGCACGTTCCAGCCAGCCGCGCCGCCGGATCATCCCAGCCCAGCCTAACCGATTCCGGAATCTGGCTGCTCCTCGCCGGCCAACACCTGGCCCTCTGCGGTGCAGCGTGTTATTTTATCGTCGCGGTCACCAGGTTATTTTGGGTGCGGCTCGCGTTGGCCCTGACTTGGGCGAGTAACGCGCTCGCCTACACCTTCGCTCACTGTGTCGGATCGGAAACGCTCAGTCTCATTTTCATTATCCTCCTTGTGGGGAAAGCGCTGCGCCTGATTCGGAGCGGCGGCGAACCGGGGTGGAGGGATTGGTATGGTTTTGCGATAGCTCTCTGCGTCTGCATTCTCTCGAGGCATCTTAATTTGATCCTCATGGCGTTGCTGCCCGCGACGTTCCTCCTTTCGTGGATAGTGCACCGCACCCTGGGCTTCCTTGCCTCAGACGACAGACAAAAGATCGAGCTGCGGCAACTCAGGGCGAGAGACCTTCGCCAGGCCGTCATCGCGACAGCCATCGGAATCGCGTGTTTTGCCATGACAACTTTTGCGGTCCACAAACTTGCCCGAAAGACCAGGTTTCATCCTCACTCGAGAATAGGATTTACGTTTCTCTGGCGGTTGCATTTCCTGCAAGACTTCACGCCAGAGGCGCGCGCCGCTTTATTGCGAAAGGTGGCCACCCACACGCATTCTCCGGAGGTCCGCAAGCTCCTTACGCTTCTGGAACAGATGCTCGCAGAACGCGCGGACCTGATAACTACTGGGCCATTCATGCAGCGGGCAATCGAGCTATTCAATGGACCCCTCCATTGGGAGGAACTCGACCGCGCACTTAACCAGATGGCCTTTGCCTTTCTTCTGCCGCCAACAACTGAATTGCTGCACGCTGCCAGAACAGATTTCGTCGCTGTCCTACGAATGCCTTTGACCGAGATCTCATCCTCTTTGTTCGCAACCACCGCTTACTATTTCGACAACAAGGATCAGATGCCGGGCTGCGCAGAGCTGGTGACATTCCGCAGCGGCGCGAACGCGGAGAAGATATGGCAGCTTCAGTTCCAGCATCGTTACTTCCGATTGTGGCAAGGGTTGAGTTACAACCGCGCGTTGGTGATTTGGGTTGTGGCCCTATCCATATTCGTCGTTACCGCCCGACGAAGGAAACTCAACCCGGGAACTATCTCCGCTTTCGGGATTGCGCTCCCCGCCATCGGAATAACCTTTGTCATCGCTACCTGCGTGCTGGATGAATTCAGTCCGCGATTTGCCCTGCCGATGTGGCAACTACTCCTGCTCTCCTTCTACATCTTCCTTGGAAAAACGGCGGACCTGGTCGCGACAGATATCCGGCGTTCCTCACTCAAGTTCGCGTCGCGTTAAGATAAATACTCACTGAGCGCGTTTGTTACTGCGGTTGCTTTCCGACGGTCTTATCGCCGGGGCGTGTTCCCGCTTTCACTTCCCAGCCGGAGCTAAGCTCCAAGGTCCAGCCATCGCCTTTGGCTGATGTTGCTCCTGACTTAGTGGGAGCGGAAACAGTGATCCTGCTAAAGTCCGACTCTAGCAGCGCGCCATTGGAAACAGTCAGGATGCCCCAAACATCCACGATCTTGACGTTTGGATAGACCGTTCCGCGCGGGTCCAGCGAAATGAGCTCGCCCGGATCGAATTGCATTTTCATTTGCTCCAGCGGGATCACAAACACCGGCCCATCGATGAATTTCTGCCGATACGCGGCTAAGACCTCCTCGCGATCGCTGGCACGCGCGGTTTCGGAAGCGACCAGTGCCGGCCCGCCGTAACTCTGCGAACGCATCCGCGCCGCTTGCTTTAGATCCTCCGGCAAGCGAAGACGAAGCGTTGCTTGCAGCAATGCCCCCAGATCGTCCGTCCGCTTCAAGTTTTTTCGCCAGTCTGCTCCGGCTTGGTCCAATAAAATCCCGTAGGCCGGCCCCGAAGCATAGGCAAACGATCGGATGAACGTCGGCTTCGCGGCTCCCTCCTTCAGATTGCAATCGGCGACAAATATCGCCGGGTCAGCGGCGCCACTCAGCGCGATGCCGGTGTACTCGGCCAGGCCCTCGTGCATTTCCATCGCGCGTTCTTCTTCTTCCGCGGCCTTCTCGAAGAGCGAGCGCCGATAGGCGCGGAAAACCAGCGCGTCGCCGATCGCATCGTTGCGCTCCTTGCCGCTTCTGGTTAACGCGCCCGCCAAGGCGCGCCATTCCAGTTGCAGCCAGATGCGAGCGTCGAGCGTGTCGAGGTGCCGATTGGCGGCGACGGAGCCGGGAAAACCAATCTCATCCTGAACGCGGTGCCAGAGTTCATGCGCCAGCAAGATTCGGCGGCGCAAAGCATCCCTCGGCAAGGGCAACAACATCATTGTCCATTTCACTCCGGCCCAATCAATCGCTGTGTTAGCGATCATTATGTTCGCCGGTAATTTGCCGATGAAGACCTCGCCGCTTCCGGTCAATTGCGCTTCGCGGTCTGGTGCGCTCGCTACTACCTGGCGGCTGGCGGGATCGACGAGAAGGATAGGGCCAAACAGCAAATGCCCCCACAACTTTCCTCCGTCCCGGTCGCAGAGCTGGCGCGCTTCGGCGAAATGATGGGCCGCGAGCCCGAGATCGATGGAGGACTCGGCACCATCCGCGCAAAGTGCAGAGAACGTGCCGAACAATATCTGAGCAAGGAAAAGTCCGCCGGGCAGCGTTGCCGAAGCTGGGTTAAGTCCCCGGCGGACCATTTCCTCGAGACCTACTTCGCCGGAGTGCGCTCTCTAATCGCTTTCGCGATTGGCATCATCGTTGGCGGATCGGAGTTCATGAGAGCGACCGCTGTGTAGCCCGAGTCCGGAAACATCTCGAAATTGGCAGCGATGCCAGGCGCCCCGCCGTTATGGCCGATACTATGTTTGCCGCCAATGCTCATGTCGCCAAAGCCGTATCCGTATTTCCCCATTCCGCGCGGCATGTCCACTTTGCCGGTGGTGATGACGTCGGTGTGCGCCTTATCAAGCAGCTTGTAGCTCAACAATGCTTGATGAAACTTGACCAGGTCTGGCGCAGTGGAATAGCCGCCGCCGGCCGGACCGCCTTTCACTTCACGCGTGTTGGTATTGTCCTTTGCTTCCTCTAAAGGTTTCCCATCCGGCGACATCCTGGAATAACCAATCGCGAGATTCGGCGTATCCTTCCCCGGTTCATAGAAGCCGGTATCGCTCATGCCCGCCGGCTTATAGATGTGTTCCTGGACATAGCTGTAGTAGTCCTGGCCCGACACCTTCTCGATGATGGCGCCAAGCACCATATAACCTGAGTTGCTGTATTGAAATTTTTCTCCGGGAGGAAACAGAAGTGGATCGCCGGCAAAGAGCGGGAGATGCGCGGCGACGGTCACTAGCTTCTCGCGTTGCGCCATGAATTTCTCGTTCCAATACATGCCCAGACCGGAGGTGTGCGTGAGCAACTGATGGATCGTCACCTTGTCGGCGACTTCCTTGTTTGGATAATCGGGGAGATGCTTGCTGATGGTATCGGTGAACGAAAGTTTGCCGGCTTGGGCCAGTTGAGCAATCGCCACCGAGGTAAACATCTTGTTCATCGACCCGAGGTTGAACTTGGTATTCAAGTCGATCGGGGCACCGGTCGCCTTGTTGGCAACACCGGCAGCCCTACTTGCAATAGTTACTCCATCCTTCGCGACGAGGAGCACTCCAGAGAGCTTGTTCTCAGTTGCCAGCGAATCAAAGTAGGTCTGAAGTTCCTTTGCTGCGCTAGTCTCGGGCTTAGCTGGGCTGTTCGGCGGTGGCGGCTGCGCGGAGGCAATCAATGCCGCCATCAGTATCCCCAGCCAAATCATAACCGTCCCTTTCAATTGGTTCCTATTGTAGGGCGTCTGTGTCAGACGCCAGTGGCCCGCGGCGCTCAAATGGAGACAATGTTCAGATTACGAACGAAACGCGGGAACGCTCGAAACGATACCTGTTCCATGGTGGCCCCTGAAACGTTCGTGCTGCTGTCGTCGCTCTCGGTGTCGTTATCGTTGTCGTCTGCATCATCGGTGTCGTTGTTGTCATCGCCGTTCTCATCGTTCTCCACAAACTGGTTCGGGGCGATAGCGGGAAGATCCTTTTGTTCCAGCTTCTCGTAACGCTGGCGCACTTCCGGCGGCATCTTATCAAGCTCTTCCTTTGTCTCGACCGGGCCGCTAAACAGAAGCTTCCCTTGCGGGTCCTTGGCCGTGACCATCTTCTTGCCATTCACGTTTTCTATCTTTATCTCACCCTGCGAATCGCTGAACACGATCGTCGCTTTCCCGAGATCGATCGTTGTCGACTTCATTGTGCCTTTGTCGCGGCTGAACACGCGCATTTCCCCCGCGGACCGGCGCGCTTCATCGCGAGCGCGCGCCATTTCGCGGCGCGTCTCATCGCTGGCGCGCCTCGCCTCATCGCTGGCACGCCTGGCCTCGGCGCGCGCTTCGGTCGTGGCGCGTTGAGCTTCCCGCTGCGCATTTCTCACCGTTTCGCGGATGGAAGGCCCCAGGTCGCTCATGTCGCCGAATTCAAATTTGAAACCGTCCGGATTGTTCAGCATCCCGAAGTCGTTCTGACCCGGACGATGCTTGTCGAACATGTTGTTACGCGAAGGCACTTCCTTCTTGCCAAGCTTCACCGTCACCTTTGTCTCGGCGTTCTTGCGCAGGAGGGTCAGAGTAACGCTCGTGCCTTCGGGATAACTGCGCACCAGCTTCGCGAGCTGATCGGGTTCCATCAGGATCTGGTCGTTAAACATCTTGATGATGTCGTTCTGCTGCACGCCGGCGGCCGCGGCCGGTCCATCCGGCACCACGTAATCCACGACGAGGCCGAAGCCTTTCTGTAATCCGAGCTGCTCGCTCACTACGCGAGGGATGCTCGAGGTTTCCACCCCGAGGAAAGTCACCGGCACCTTCGGTCCTTTGTCGCGGTCGCGATCCTTGTCCTTATCCTTTGGAGGAATTGGAGGGATCGGTTGGTTAGGCGTGCTCGGCGTTGAGGGTGGCGCCGGAGGCGTTTGGGCGAAGCCCGTGATGGGAAGCAGCCCGAGAGCTGCGATGATAGCTAACGTATTTGTTTTCATTGTTTGGTTTTGGTTAAGGTAAATTACTGGCCGGAAACCGGAACGAGCGTCACTTCCTCGGTCGGATACGAAACGCGGAGCGATGCGCCGGTCTTCGGATTGTTCCATTGCATCGTCTCACGCTTCTTGGAACGGAGGCGGCGCACTGGTTCGTCCGCGCCATCGGTGAAATGCAGGCCTTCATCGCGCGTGTCGTAAACTACTTGGGTCAACGCGGACGGAACAAAGTTCTCATCGACTCTCGCGACCGGCAAAACAGGCGCCGGGGTAATCAAAGCCAGACCGGCTGCCTTGCTCGAAGGCCGATCGACATTCATCCGGGCCAGCATGAGAAACGTCGCCGCCGCGGCGAGCCCCAGCCCGAGCGCCCACCAGTTCGGACGAAAGCTCCGGCGCTTCGGCATAACCCCAGCCGTCGCGGTTCCGCGCCCGGCCACTTCGGCCAGGCCCGCTTCAATCCGCGCCGCCAAGTCCGGCGACGCCGGCCGCGGACGCAGCTTCTTTAGTTCACCTTCGAGTTCGGAAAAATCATTCATGTGCGACAAAATTCTTTTTCAACGACGCCAGCGCGTAGCGATAACGGGATGCCGCCGTGTTCTGCGAAATCTCGAGCGCGGCGCCGATCTCGGCGAAAGTCAGTTCGTTCCAAATTTTCATGACCAGCACCTCCCGCTGTTCCACTGGCAAAAGATCGAGAGCGGCAGCCAGCTCGCGTTGCGAGCCATCATCGAAATCAAATTGCGGCTCAGTGACCTGCTCCATGTCGGCCGAAGCAGCGGCCTCGCGGCGGGCGCGGCGGCTATCGCGCCGGAGAAGATCGAGTGCGACCGAGCGGACCGTGGCGTAAAGCAGTCCACGATTCTCGATTGAATGCTGTTTGCGCCAGAACCGGACGTAAGCTTCCTGGACGATGTCCTCGGCATCTGCGATCGAGCGGACAAACTGGCGGGCAAAGAGCACGAGCCCAGGCCCCAGTTCCGCAAAACAGACTTTCCAATCTTCTTCATGAGTGACGACATTCTCCATGACCTCTGAACGGTCTTTTAATAACCCAACGCCGCCAACCACGTATTTTGTCTAAAGCTTTTTGTCATCCGAGCGCAGTCGAGGCCGTAACGCAGCCGACGAAGTCGGCGAGGTCGGGCTTTCCATCCCTGGCTTTGTCTTCCTGTAGCGGCGGTCTACGACCGCCGAACGAACGGCCACATTGACCTGATCCCCACTCTGACGGCTTTACCTTCGGCGGTCATAGACCGCCGCTACAAAAACCCGCCACCATTGAAAGCGTGACCGCAGGAACTAGCGTGCTACCGCATGTCGATCATCACGGCCATCATCCCCGCACTCATCGTCCTGGATCTCATCTGGTGGTTCGCGGCGGATCGCCGGTTGCGCAAAGCGGGATGGAGAAAACGGGTGCGGATTCTGCACAGCCTCTTCTTCGGCTTTCAACTCGCAGCACTGCTGGCGGTGATCGCTTCCCGGCAATCGGAGCTCTGGGACCATCTGCCCCGGTTCGTGACGACAGCGGTTTACCTTTGGCATCTGTTGATCTTGCCGCTCTTGATTCCGCTCCTGGCGATTGGTGCAATCGTCGCTCTCGTTTGCTGGATCATCCGCAAAATTCGAGCTGGCAAAACTGCGAATGCCCAACTCGATGCCGCCGGAATGAGCCGCCGCGCTTTTCTCGCCGCCACCGCGGCATTCACTCCGCAACTCTTCACCGTCGGCCTGACTGCGATCGCTCTCCGGCAGCTCGAACAATTCCGAGTCCGCCAGATGACGATCGCCATTCGCGGCCTGCCGGCCGCCCTCGATGGCCTAACGATCGCGCACGTGAGCGACATGCACGCCGGCCGATTCACCCGCAGCGCGGTCCTCCGGGAAATGAGCACCGCGGTGAACGATCTCCGTTCCGATCTCGTTCTGGTGACAGGCGACTTGATCAACGGCGCCCTCCACGAAATCCCCGAGGGGATCGACGCTGTCCGGCGCCTTGATGCGCGATCCGGAGTTTACATGATCGAAGGCAATCACGACTTGTTCCAGGGCCGCGAAGCATTTGAATCGCAGGTGAAAGCTTCCGGCATTCCGCTGCTGATAAATGAAACCGCCTCGCTCACCGTGCGAGGTCATCCCTTGCAGTTGCTCGGTCTGCGGTGGGGCGGCCCGATCTTCCACCGGCGCCAGGGTTACGACGATGCCACCATCGCCGCTTCCTTCGACGAACTACTTCCGCTGCGCGACCCGGAAGCCTTCCCCATTCTGCTCGCGCATCATCCCCATGCCTTCGATCCCGCCGCCGCCGCGCAACTTCCCCTCACCCTTTCCGGCCACACCCATGGCGGCCAGTTAATGCTGAACGCCGAGATGGGTTTCGGCCCGATGATGTTCCGCTACTGGTCCGGCCACTACACGCGCGGTGATAGCCACCTCATCGTCTCCAACGGCGTCGGCAACTGGTTCCCTTTGCGAACGCGAGCCCCCGCGGAACTCATTCATCTCACCCTTCAGCGCGCCTAACCAATCTTCGAGGCCAACGAAGATTTCACACCAAGGTCACAAAGATTCACAAAGGAAAAAGGATCACTGCCAGCCCTTCTCGATTTCCCGTTGTGCTCCTTTGTGCCCGTTGTGTGAGGATTACTCAACAGACCAAACAACGATAACGGATTTGGAAGAGAACATCGAAGAACTCTGCATCCGGTCTTTAAATCCATTTCAATCCTGTTAATCCTGTCCAAACATCCTATGACCGCTAAAGAAATTTTGGCAGAGCTGAAACCTCTCGGCAGCGACAGCTACAAGAAAGTTATGCTCAACCACGGCGTGAAGGAGCCGTTCTTCGGCGTCAAGATTTTGGACCTGCAAAAGATCCAGAAGCGCATCAAGAAGGATTACCAACTAGCGCTCGATCTTTACGACACCGGTAACTACGATGCGATGTATCTGGCCGGCTTGATTGCCGACGACGCGCGGATGTCCAAGAAGGAACTGCAGCGCTGGATCGCGGATGCCACTCACAGCCCGCTCGCCAGTTTCACCGTGCCATGGGTCGCGGCGGGAAGTCCGCATGGATGGGAATTGGCCCTGGAGTGGATCGAGTCGAAGAACGCCCTAACCACCGAAGCCGGCTGGGCCACGTTACGAAGCCTCGTCTCCATCAAGGACGACTCCGAACTAGATCTGGCGGAGTTGAAACGCCTCCTGGCGCGCGTCCGGAAGAGCATTCATCAGGCGCCGAACGACGTGCGCTCCTCGATGAACGGGTTTGTCATTGCGGTCGGTTCCTACGTCCAACCGCTAACGGATCTCGCCATCCAAATCGCCGAGAAGATCGGCCCGGTCACCATCGACATGGGCAGCACCTCCTGTCAGGTGCCCTTTGCGCCCGACTCCATCCGAAAGGTGCAGAAACGCGGCGCCATCGGCAAGAAGCGCAAGTCGGCAAAATGCTGAACGCAGAGACCGGTTTCGGCGGGCCAATGCACATACGGTCGAAATGGTTCGACTTCGTTTCCCGGACATTCACAATCCGAAGGGCCAATCAAATTCTATGAAAACTTCCTCATCAATCGCTGCTCTTACCGTTGCTTTCGGAATCGCATTTAGCGTTTCTGCTTCTGGTCAAAAAGATCCCAATTTTACTCCGCCAGGGACCGACGAGCTCGCTGCGGTGGAGCGAGCAAACGCGACGATCGACGCCGTCTACGCCCAGCTCCGAAACAAATTAGGGCCGGAACAGCGCAAAAGCCTTCAAGAAGCGCAACGCGCCTGGATTAAATGGCGCGACGCCGAAGCGGATCTGATTGCGCGCTTGGGAGGCGGCATTGGACACGGCAGCGCGTTCCGCGTCGATTTCGCAAACGCCCAAACGAAGTTGATCAATCAAAGAACTGAAGTGCTAAAAAAATACCTTACGGAAGCCACGAGCCAATAACGCGCCAGCGAGCACTATCATGTCCACGAACACCATCCGACTCCATCGTATCATCCGTGCTACGCCCGAGAAGATCTACCGGGCGTTCCTGGATGAGGATGCGAGTTTGCGTTGCATCGGATGAATCGACATACAAAGGATCTGTGATCACTCCGGTTTGTTCCCTCGGATGTAAAGCCACAGGATGACAAGCGCGAATGCGATGGATGCCCAGCCAAACAGCCGAGCTTGGGTGCCAGTGATCCCTACTACATCGAACCAGCTCGCTTCGCCGGTCTGAATGGCCAAAGCACCGGCGATGAGCCCTGCAATCGCCGCTAGCAACATCCCTAGATCACGTCTCTTGGCCTTCACCATCTAACGAGAATAAGATGAGCGACGGCGGACGAGAGCGCGCTCCGCTCGGAGTGAATGGAGTGGACCGTCAAGCCACGACATAGACGTTAGCCCTCAGGGTATGGGAGCAGAGCGACCATATCAAAGTGTGGAAGTCATCTCAAACATTAATCGCACAGCGGTCCGCTGTTCGCTCCATCGGCATCAATATACTTAACTGACCCACTAAGGTCTTTTTTACTTACATCCTGTCGCCGGTTTCTAAGTCTATTCCGGCGTTGCGGACTGTGTTTGCTGTGGCTGTGCGATCTCCGACTTGGGAGCGCGCGCCACCATCTTCACCACCGATTCAAACCGCTTTGCGGCGGCTTTACCGGAGCTGGCGTCCTTAGCCAGACGCTCAAGGGTTTCTTCCCGCGTTTCAGTCTTCTTCATGTGTTATTAGTCTTCAGTGTTTTCCTTAAACTCGATGTCGCTCGGGCATACGATCAAAAATCCGGAAACTGTAGGATCATACATGCGACACATGGGAGACGAATACTCTTTCCCGTCTATGTCGCTGTAACGCAGTCGCGCGGATACGAACAAACGTACCTGACCGTCGTTGAGTCCTTGGACTTGTGTCGGATTAAACACGAGGTGTGGTCTAAACTCGCCGTGCCATTGCTCTGTTGGAGCGAGTGTGAAAGGCATTGGCGCGCTGTCTTTATTGAAATGAAAACTCCGGTCCTTCGGATTGGTAGAGAAGTAAAACGTAATATCGGTGGTGGCCCCTTTAGCTTCCGTCTGCCCGCTGTTGGCGATTATGAACTTAACCGTGGGCGGGATACCGGGAGTCAATGGTTTAACAAGGGCCGTCGCTTTGAAGAAAACATGGGGACGCGTTTCCGCGGTGATTTTAGCCTTACTCTGGAAAAAATAGCGGTCGGCGAGCAATGCGAGCATGGCGGTAATGCTGCATATCAATCCCGCGCCAGACCACATCATCCCGCGCCCGCTGCCCTTGCTCAGGAAGTAAAAGAACGAACCGATGGAAATTGCGATGAGAACCCAGGTAACAATCTGGTAGGCGGAATCGAAAAGAAAATCTCCTACGTTCATATGCCGTCCATCATCGCCATCGTTTTTGCGATACTTCTGTTTTCGCTTGGCTTTAGCTCCTGTCTTCTGTTTGCCGTGATTTGTTTCCTGCGGCACAAGCGTAATTGTAAATGCGAACTACCTATCTAATCCTAGGTCGTTTGCCACGGCTTTACCAGCGTCTCGAATCGCTTCGCCACGCCAGCCCCTTCGCTGGCATCGCGCGCCAATCGCTCAAGTGTCGCTTGGCGTGTTTGATCTTTTTTAAGCATGTAACCTTCGTTATTGCGGCATTGCTGTTATTCCACGGTGTTATTGTGTTCGCATGCAGCGAACTCAACCACGTTAACAAATGGATTGAAAATACTGAACTGACTAACACGGCGTTGGCCAAATACGTCTTCGTATTCAATCCATCCCCAAACGTAAAGCCGCGTGGGCCCGTCGAAAACGGAATTGCGTTCGTCTGCGGACCATCGAACGACCAAAGCTTCCACGTCACTAGTACCGTGACTGGGAATTACAGTTGGTGGAAGAGATGGTGCGGCGTCGATACCCAGTGGCGAAATCGGTTCCGACTCCCGATAGGCACTGTGCCATCGGACGGTTACGTTTCTAGCCGGCGAATTGCCGGAGTTTTCCAGAGTGATAATAATGCTATTCGCGGGTGGGTCAGATTGCAGGTTTTTTGCGAGCTTAGCGTTTTTGATCCATACCCATGCTCGATTATCTGCAATCCGTGCCTTCCTCGAATCCTCAATAGATTTCTCGGCAACGTCTCCCTGCCTCTTCATTACCTTCCACTGCTGCCGGTAAATATAGGCCTGTACGGTGACGACGAGCAGCAGCAAGGCGTTGATGATCGTCGGCGACCACGTCTGCATCCAAAGCGAAGTAACCGAAGTAACTTCTGGCGTAGGTGTTGGGCTTATCTGGGTATCTCCTTTAGCGTTTTTTGTTCTATTCTTGCGTTTCGTCTTTTGTTTGTTGGCTTGTTTTATGCCACTAGTGGCTTTGAAGGCGGAACCGTTAGGCTGCTCAGCGCGCTTGCTCTCTTTTTTCTCAGCATTTTCGCTCTCTGGCACGCGCTAGATTCTCTTTGGGGGTCGCAATAATGTTAGGCCGTCTGCCACGTCTGCGTCGTCGGGTGGGGACCATCACCGCCCTCTGCGGCAATGAGCTTCGCATATTTCAAGCTCTTGCCGACTACGCCAGCGAGCGCCTTAATGAATCGGCCTTGGTCATTGTCTTTGCGCTCGTTAAACCGAAACGCTTGCTCATCGCAGTATCGGAACAAATGAAAAGGTTCGACATTCACATACGTTCCTTTGAGGGAGCGTTTCAGAAGCGACCAGAAGTTTTCCAGGCCGTTCGTATGGACTTGTCCTTTGGCGTAGCACTCCAAATGGTCAATGACTTGGCGGTCATAATCCTTGTCCAGATCGTCATAGGACATGAGCGCATCTGTGTTTACGGTAGATCCTGCTTCGACATACTGGCGAACGTTGCCGCAAAGCTCAGGGCGGCGAGTATTCGGAACAACCTTCAACACGACGCGCGAGAGCGTATCGCCGTCTGTGCGTTGCAGGATGCCTTGCACGGGGGTTTTCTTAATGCCCGCGTCACCAACGCCAGTGCGCCGATTCTTGTGCATGTAGCGAGCCTTAGCGCCGATGTAGGTCTCATCCGCTTCACACGTTCGCTCATCTTACCGCCAAAGCCTTGCTGCATGGCGAGCCGGATGCGCTGAAGCATGAACCACGCGGTTTTCTGAGTCACGCCAAGCGCGCGATGCAGTTCGTAAGAGCTAATGCCATTTTTGCAGTTGGACGTGAGCCACATCGCCGGAAGCCACTTGTCCAAACCAATCGGGCTATCCTCAAAGATCGTTCCGACCTTGGCCGAAAACTTTTGCTTCGGGTGTGGCGTGCGGCATTTCCAGACCTTCGCGTTTTCCAGAAACGTCACCTTGTCCGATCCGCAGCGCGGGCAACGCACACCTTTAGGCCAGCGAATCTGTTTGAAGAACTCAAAAGCGTTCTCGGGATTGCTGAAATACGTGACCGCTTCCAAAAGGGTTTCCGGTGCTTGCATACCTCGACAATACGCCTATGATACGGTCTGTCAAGTATATTATTACCGCTCCATCGCATGGTTAGATCTCATTTGTCGGCGATGTATAATCCACCAGTAACATCACCATGCCCGACCAGAATGCCTCGCTCGAGCAGTGCATGGGCTACGGCATCTCGATAAGCGAAGGAGTCCATAGCACCCTTTTTACTCTCGTAGATGCGATGAAGCCAGCTCTCGTTCGCTGTCGCTGCCGCGAGAATTTCCTTGCGGTTTCGACCGGCGAGCACGCGTCGAACCTCTGTCAGCGTCGCACGTGTGTATCGTGGCTCCACGTTATTGCGTGCCCTGCGGTTTCGAAAAACGAAGGTTCGATTAGGCTGCGACAGCGCAATCTGCACCTCCTTCTGCTGCTGTTCGGCAAGTGCCTTGTAGACATCTTGGTGTGAAGTCGTCTTGCGCATCCGAACGTGATACTCGCTTTCGATCGCGCCGAGCAAGAATGGACCGGGAATAGCGGCCTCGCGCTCTGCGCCCGTTCGAGCGTCGCGCAACGTGATCAGGACGAACAGCGGTGCGGTGGTAATCAGAACGCCCGGCTCGTGAAGACCGCGGCGAAACAGCTGCTGCGTGTAGCGTGACTCTGCCTGCGCTGTCGCGAGAGTGAACCAGAACGCGAGCAGTAGGACGCATGTCATGAGATCTAACGAGAACAAGATGAGCGACGGCTGGCGGGAGAGCGCGTCGCTGCGGGTTGAGGGTGGAATTTCATCGGTCGCAACGAAGCAAGCTGCCAGACGTTCGCTCCATCGCATGGTTAGACGATTGGCGTGCCATTGTCTATACGCTTCCGAACGAGGAGCAAAAGCGCTGCGGCGAGAAGTACGAACGCAGCGAGCTGAAAAGCGATATCAGCGTGCTGACTCCAGTGCGAGAGGGTTTTTCGGGCTGCTTGAGCTGAGTGAGGCGAGAACAAGCCGGGAAAGAATCCGAAGGTAAACCAACTGGTGCACGCGATTACCAAGCAGATGCAGGCCAACATGAGCAGAGCGAACGATCGAATGCGCCTGGATCGATAGAGACGGACAGCGAGAATCACGATGATCAATTGCGGAATCAACGCGATCCACAGCAGACAATCCCACAGCGTCATGGGAGGCGTTGGTATCATCGTCTAACGAGAACAAGATGAGCGACGGCGGATGAGAGCGCGCGTCGATCGGAGTGGGAGTGTTGAAGTCATCTCAAAAGTGGAGCGGACAGCGGTCCGCCGTTCGCTCCATCGCATGGTTAGATGCGTTCATTTGCCGTGTATGACCCGCAAAACTCTACCGTCTTTCTTCGAGATATCTGCTTCGGCGACCCCGCCTGGAGTGTTCGGCGGGAGAGAACCATAAACCGTCCAAACGCCATCGCGCAATGTGGCCCGGAATGGCTTCTCACTCTGGATCTGATTTCGACCGTAGATCGGCTCCCACACTGCCACTGCGATCTTGATAGCGGTGGCGGCATCCGGCACATAACGGCCGGGGGGCATGTAGGTGCGCTGAGCCACTAAAGGAGAACTGCCGACGATCAGCAGAGCCGCGGCAATGATGATTCGTTTGGTAGCGCGCGTCAGCATCTAACGAGAACAAGATGAGCGACGGCTGGCGGGAGAGCGCGTGGCTGCGGGTTGAGGGTGGAGTTTCATGGCAAGTGAGGAACCAAAGCTGCGAGCCGTTCGCTCCATCGCATGGTTAGGCCTTTGGGAGTCCATGGCGCTCGATCAGTCTAGCACAATGGCGTGGGAGCTGTGAATCGACGATCGATCCACGACCCAGTGTTCACCCTTTCGGCGTGCTGTGAATACCATCATGCGTCCACCCCCAACATACGGATCTCCGCACTCAACCTGGACTTCATCAGCGCCCGAAGCGGTGATCGCATGTACATCTCCCTTAATCCCGACCGCGGGAGCAAGGCGTTGAATGGCATAAACGTCAGCGGGGCTAAGATGATACTGTGTAGGGACAATCTGTGTGTTTGCCGGGAGTACGAGCGACGATGAGCACGCTGTGACGGTAAGCGTAGATACGGCGGCCAAGATGGCGATGGGGCGGGAGAGCGCGTCGCTTCGAGTTGAGGCTGGAATTTCATGAATGGTGAAGAACCAAAGCTGCCAGCCGTTCGCTCCATCGCATGGTTAGGCGTTTCGCGTGGATTACTCATTGGCGGGAGGCGGCCGCAACGGCCTGTGGCTGCCGACATCTGTATGGATCTGTGCAAGACTCTGATCTGACCAAAAGTATCCTCCGTCCTGCGTCGCTGCGACCAAGAAAATGCCGCGGGCTGATGCGAAATCGCAAGCCTCCTGAGTGAAATCGGGGCCGGCAAAAACGAGCGATGAGCCGAAGTCGGACCCGACACGCTCAAGGGCTTTTTGCGCGACACGTCCGGTGACGACATCGTCACGGAAGACAACCGCCGTGGCGGGCTCTGGAAGCGTCTGCGGAATACGAGAGGTGAAGACAGCTGGCAGAACCTGAAGCAGTTTTCGCGGGAAACCTTTCTGTGAAACGTTGCCTTCACGATATGCGCTCCATAGCCTAACGAGAACAAGATGAGCGACGGCGGATGTGGGCACGTGTCGGTCGGAGTGGGAATGTGGAAGTCATCTCAAAAGTGGAGCGTACAGCGGTCCGCCGTTCGCTCCATCGCATGGTTAGACGATTA
>JBEEHU010000142.1:0-19852 GCA_041167565.1 Verrucomicrobiota bacterium
GGCGGCCTCCGATTTGGAATGGGTCATGATCGGAATGAAATCGTCTCTGCGAATGCCTGACGACGAACACGCACGCTGGCTTTGGACTGATGCCCGTTCAAGATCCGATTTGGTCCGAATCGGCCTCGAGGTCCCCGAGCAGATGCCCGCGTTGTTCGTTATGGACGCTGAAGAAATCGATCGGATGACTCAAGGCGTTGAACCGCTCGATGATTTTTACCCCAAGCGCCTGACGGACGCGCAGCCCGATCTGAAAGCGGCCTACGAGCTGGGTTACAGTTATCTCGAAAGCTCTGGCGCCCTGCAGCGCTTTTTCGCTTCTTCTCTCATTCGTGATATCTGGCCTAACGAGCTAAAAGAAACGCTGGAGCCGCTCTTTCTCCTTCGCGAAACACGTTTCCGTTCTGAAATGTCCGGAAGTAACTGGTTAGCTGAGCTGGATTTTTACTTGCGCCATTCCGTGCTTCGAGCCCCGGTTCTGGCTGTCCAGAACAGCGACGAGTTTCGCCTTATGCTGGCGGAGCGCCTGGTCGCGGACTCATATTCTTTACCGCCTGACGCATTGCACGATCTCGTGGCGGGGGCGCTGGCCCGCAGGGATTTTTCGGCCGCCATTCAACTGCTCGAGGGCGAAAAAGAGCGCGGTTTCCCGAATAGCAACGACTTCTTCCTGCTCACGTATCTCTACTGTGTGAATGGGAGCGTCGAAAAGGCGGAAGCCCTCGCCACCACCAAAGCAGGATCAATCCAGAAAGACTGGTTCGTTGATTGGCTCTGGGGAAACTTGCAGGCGGAGTTCGGATTTCGCCCGCCACGCTGAGGGATGGCGCGAACATCGCACAACGACTTTCTCGTTTGCGTGGCGATCGAGCCTAAAACAGGCCCCACCGCCGCAACAAAAAATATTCGTTGTAGGGATGATCGTCCGTGATCCGGACTCGCGGGTCGGGATCAAGCTCTTGTTCAATCTCAAACTCATTTGACACGACCGCCGCGAGATACTGGGCCAGAGTCTCGGAATCACGCCATTCCAACAAGTCATCTCCCGCGGCAGATGGCATAGACCTCGCAATTTCGGAGGGAGTGAGAGACGCCACCGGTTCCATCGAAGCCAGGACAAGCATCCCTGCCCCGCCGGGTGACCTGAAACATCGAAGGTGTGAAAAAGAATGCTGGAGGGACCGAAGGACGGCTTGGCCGATCCTGGCGTTCCCGCCGGGGTACCAGGTCTGGAGAATCCCATTTGGCTGCAAATGCTTTTTCGCCAACTCATAAAATTCTTCAGAGTAAAGCAAACTGGAACCGGCGGCTTCCACCGGTGGCGGCGGATCAATCACAATGACATCGAACTTATCCCCCGTGCGCTTGAGGTATCGCCGCCCATCATCTATGACAACGCGTCCTTTGGGATTACCCAATACCTTCTGCGCATCCGCGTGGAAGAAGGCAAAGGCATCCCGCACGCTGGGGACTAGTTCCACCACGGTGGTCTCGATGCCCCAAGCTAGAGCCGAGCGATAGCTCGTACCCATGCCGAAACAAATAACCAACGTCGATTCCGGCTTGCCCGTGTGGAAGGCAAGCGGCAGATGAGCCATGAATTTTGTGATCGGCACCAAGCCGGTCATGCCCACACCATTCACCAACAACGCCTTGGAAAGGCCTTCGCCGGCGGAGATAACCGACGCCGCGTAATCTCGCCGGATCTCTGCTCTCCAGCCCATCCTGGGAACGAGGGCAGCCAGGTCCACGGAATAGAAGAGCGACCAGATGAGAACCGCGCTTGCTGTTAACCGCGAGCCCCAGCGATACCACCTGGAAAGGGCGCCCATCCCGAAAAAATTAAAGACAAGGAAGGGTAAGCCAAGGAGGACGAGTCCATAGCGTTCGCCCAGCCATGGCAACAAAACATAGGACGCAGCCAGAGGCCCCAGAATGCACCCCGTCACATTGATAGCATACGCCCGGCCGGCCGCGGCCGGATCGCCCAGTGAATACTCATCGATCAAGCTGGGTGTGAGATAGCCGAGGGCCGCACAAAGCGGGCAGATGCTGAGCAGTAGGACGGTAGCACTCAGGTAGCCGGCGAAATTTGCAGTGTTAGTAAGAAAGCGAACGTCATTGCATACGATAGGAAGGAAAGCCGCGATCGAAAGGACGGAGATCAGACTAGCCGTGCCCCGTACCGAGCCCTTTCGAAGATCTCGCCGATAGAGCAACGATCCGAAGAAGGTGGCCCCGAGGTAAGCGAAGACAATCAGGGCAAAGGAATAGACCTGGGTGGTCATTATCGGCGTGAAGGCACGCGCCCAGATCACTTCCATCGCCATAGCGCTGAAACCGGTGGAAAACAGAATCCATTTGATCACGCCCCGGCGAGTGACGGATGCCGCTGATTTCCGGCGAAGCTTGCTGGAGGATTTAGCTGAAGAATCAGCCTTGTTTGCGCGACGCGGTCCGCGCCAGGCAAGGTATCCACTGGTTGCGGCGATCGCGAAATTGATTATTGCCGCGGTCCAAAGGGTGTGGGTGAAGCCGAGAATTTCCACGAACAGAATGGCGGTAAGTAAACAGCCGGTCATAGCCCCGAGCACATTTGCCAGGTAAAGGTAACTGAAGCTGTCCGCGCTTCGTGGGTCCGCTTCCCGCACATAAGCCATCATAAAAGGGAATGTAGCTCCCATGAAGAAGCACCATGGTAGAATGGAAAAGCCGAGGACCAGGGCCGAAAGCGATAGGTAACGAAAGGAATCCATCTGGCCGCTCGAAAGCAGGAGTTGCTCACCGGCCGCAAATAGTTTCGGAACGAACAAGCCTCCTATGCCGATCAGGAGTTCCGCTAAAGCATAGAAAAGGAGTGCGGAACATCCGGTTTTCCTTACGAGCGGACCAATCCACTTTCCTCCCGCCCAGGCGCCGCCGGAGAGTCCCAGCATGAAAACCGAAATGACTACCGAGAGGACCGGAGCAATGATCCCAAAGGAAGCAAAAGCGAGCCGGGTCCAGACGACCTGATAGATCAGGGCGCAGCAGCCCGACCCGAAGAAAACAGCGAACAAAAACCAGCGGATAGACCGACTCATGTATCGGCGCCGCCAAAGCGCTCACGCCATTCAGCTACCTGGGTCTCCTCGATCTTGGCAAAGAGAACATCCGGCACTCCGATGTTAGAGCCGGGCTCGAGCGTGTCTAACACTGCTATCGGCCAGGTTAGCGAGTGCTCGTTACCGGCGAAGGCCTGCGTAATCTTCGCTGATGTTTCCGGGATGAACGGCTGGGCGAGTGCGGCGAAGACCATCGCAAGATTAAGGGCATAGCGAATGGAGACTCCCGCGGAGACCGGGTCGGTTTTGATCCGCATCCACGGTTCCGCCTTTTGCAGATACTCGTTTCCGATTACCCACATCGACCTTAGCTCGATCGCTGCCTTCCGGAACTCCAAGGCTTCCAGCAGTCGCGTCAGGGTAACAAGTCGCTGTTCCAGGGCATTCGTCGTTTCCGCTTCGAGGGCCGCATAGTCGCCCTTCTCTGGAACAACGCCGCCAAAACGCGCAGTGCAGAACTTCGCGATGCGGTTGACGAAATTGCCTAAGACGTCGGCGAGCTCGTGATTCACGCTAGCTTGGAAATGTTCCCAGGTGAAATTCGAATCGTCCGACTCGGGCGCATTAGCCAGGAGATACCAGCGCCAGTAATCCGCCGGAAGCAGCTCCAGCGCTTGATCCATAAAGATGCCGCGATTGCCGGAGGTGGAAAACTTTCCTCCATAGTAGTTCATCCAGTTAAGGCCTTTGATGTAGTCCACTACCTTCCAAGGCTCTTGCGACCCGAAGAGGGTTACCGGAAAGCCCACCGTATGAAAGGGGACGTTGTCCTTCCCCATGACCTGGATGTAATGAACGTCCGCAGCGCCTTCATCCTCGCGCCACCAGCGTTTCCAATTATTCTTCGTCGCCTCAGCCCACTCCATGGTGGCGCCGACATATTCGATGGGAGCGTCGAACCAGACGTAGAAGACCTTGCCTTCAAAGCCGGGGCGGACCTTGCCTTGGTACGCTACCGGAATTCCCCAGGTCAGATCGCGAGTAATGCTGCGATCTTTCAGTCCTTCATCCAGCCATTTGCGGGCGATGGAAGTTACCAGGACCGGCCAGTCGCTCTTGGAATCAATCCATTCCCGCAAGCGTCCTACCATCTGCGATTGCTTGAGAAAAAGATGCTTCGAATCGCGCGTCTCGATGTTGGTCGATCCGGAAATCGCGGATCGAGGATTGATCAGATCCGTGGGGTCGAGCACGCGGGTGCAATTCTCGCATTGATCGCCGCGCGCGCGCTCATAGCCACAATGCGGGCAGGTGCCGACGACATAGCGATCGGGGAGGAAGCGACCGTCATCTATCGAGTAGACCTGGCGGGTCACTCGTTCTTCCAGGAAGCCATTCTTGTCGAGCTGGTGATAGAAATGCTGGGTGATCTCGTGGTTCTGGGGCGAGTGGGAACGGCCGAACAAATCAAAGGACAATCCGAAGTGGTCTCCGAGATCCTTCTGCAGGTCATGCATCTTTGCACAGTATTCATCGATTGGGAGCCCTGCCTCATGCGCGGCTAACTCGGCGGGGGTGCCATGTTCGTCCGTGGCGCAAATAAAGAGGACCTCATTTCCTCGAGCGCGCTGAAACCGTGCGTAGGCATCTGCCGGCAACATCGAACCGACGAGATTGCCGAGATGCTTTACGCCGTTGATGTAAGGCAGCGCTGAGGTGATGAGAAAGCGGCTCATTTATATCACCACGACTCAGGGAAGACTGTCCGACATGGGCGCAAACTAATTTGCGCGCACCAGATTGGGAAGCGTTCGTTTTACGAACTGAAGGCTCGTCAAGAAGCAGGAGCGGCGGTTTTTTAACGCCGGCAAAAGGGGCGGTTTCAAACCGCCCCTCCGTGGCGTTACTTCAGCAGTTGGCCAAGTGCCTGTACCATCGACACGATCGGCCAGACCGAGACTCCGACGATGATCGCAAAGAAGAGGACTTCAGCCACGTAGCTGCGAGTCGTCTCCGCGCCCAGGAATTCGTTACTGAGCTTGCGAAAACCCGGAGCGAACACCGGCGGCGAAAGTCTGCCGTCTTTGCTGCCGGTTGGCATTTCGTTGGAGTGGAAATGGCAATCGGTCAGAGGCTGGTTGGAATGGAGTTGCACCGCCGGGCGTTCGCCGTCGTGGCGAGCAGGCTGTCGTGATATTTGGGAGTTGGGTTTCATATTATTGGAAGGCAGAGTTCGAGCCCTGCGAAATTCATTAGCTGCAACATGGATGCCATGTCAGGCAGCGGGTTTTACTGAGGAAGCTCCTCGAAGAGCGCCCGGGTTCGGCGATGCCGAAAAGTTATTCTGAGTTGGAAACTAAACGATAGGCTGGTAACCGCGGAAGAGGGTCAGACGCCTTTGGTCGAAGCTGGTCTGGACATACTTAACGCCATTAAGCATTCCATTATGGGATCAGAAGTCAATCAAGATGGTTTCGTCTCATCTCGTAAACTTCTCTCCCAGAGAAGTTTGCTTGGCAGAAAAAATTAGGCTCAGCCGAGCCACCGTCCGACCCAAGTCCCCCAACCGTAAAATCCCAGGGGTTGCAAACGTCCAGCCGCCCCCAGTTCGTCCACCTGATTTCGCGTCGGTCCACCTTTTTCAGACTCGCTGAAGTAATCGTCGATCACGACCCAGCAACCTGGCGCGAACCTATCGCCATAACAGTCGATGTCGCGGCGCACATTCGAGTCGGCATCGAAAATGAAGAGGCCGATTTCGTTAGGCTGCGTCATTTCCCGGACGGCCGCGATCGTTGTCTCATCGAACGACAAGCCGTTTATCAAGGTAACGGCATCGAGCAATCCCGCGCGCGCCAGGTTCTTTTTCAGGTCTTTGAAAATATCTTTGGTCGCCAGTTTGTGGTCTTTGAGCCGGCCGCCGGGTTCGATGCTGATGATTTTCTTTTGTCTGCCGGAATCGCGCGCACCCAGACCCGCGGCGACGGTCGATCCGCCGACGAACGAACCGATCTCGAGAATGCTACCCTCGCTGATTTTGGCAAAATGATAGATCAAAACCAGCACATCGACGGCGAGCATGGAATGATCGCCCGCTTTCCCGATCTGATGGTGTAAGGCCTTTTGGTAGCGATACAGAATCAACTGCTGCATCAACTCGAGGCAATCGCTTGTCTGGTTTTGCGCATTCATCGTGGCTGACTTAACCAAAAATCACGAGGCGGATCGAGTCCGGCAATTGTTGCGCGACGCTGGTCACGACACTGCCGCCGAGCAGCTTGGCCATCGCCGTGCGTTGTGACGCGCCGATGATTAGGTAATCGACACCCAGGGTCGCGGAGAGATCGAGGATCGTCGAAGCAGCATCCTCGCTCACCGCGTAGACAGGTTGCACGGGAATGTCGTGTTCCGCGCCGAGCCTCATGGTGAGCGTCATGATTGCGTTCGCTTCGGGATCATCCTGCCATTTGGCGCGACCAACATTAGTAGGACCGCCAGTGAAATAGACCGAGATCTCCTTTACGTAGAGCACGCAAAGAGTCGCCTTGCGCAACCGCGCCTCTTCCAGCGCGAACGCCAGCGCAGGCGTGACGCCGCGCGCGGCCACCATGATTTTCTGACCTTCCGACAAACGCGGCATCATTGCCTCGAGATCGGGCGATACCATCTCGGCCACCTGACGCGTTACCGTCATCGTCCGAAGGCCGGAAGCCTTGTGGGAATAAGCGCGCAAAGCGTAGCCGGCGCCGAGCACGCACATGGCGAAAAAGAGCGCTTCGGGTTTCGTTTTTGCGATCGTCAATTCCACAGCGGCGAGAACGAAAAAGGTGAGCCCCATGATGAAGCGCTGGTACCACGGGAGCCCGAGCCGTTTGTTGAAAGTGCACGAGCCCAGATTCACGGCGATCGCGCCGACTACGCCGATCGCATAAAGGCCGGCCAACGCCTCGAAATCTTTTGTCGCCGCCAGAACCAGGATGGGAATTGCAACGGCGGCGATGAGCGGAATCAACGGGACGCCATGCGGATTGAGCCTGGTCATCTGGCGCGGCATCTCGCCGTCCTGCGCCATCATGTAAACGACCCCGATCAGCGCGACGATCGCGGTATTGACCGCGCTGAGAAGAAGAAGGCCGAAGACGATGCCGACGATGAGGCTCAGCGCCTGACCGACTCCCGGACTGAACGCCATCGCCCCGTAAACCTCCGCGAGGAAGCGCAGCATGTCTTCTTTGTGCGAAGACAATTGCGGCAGAAGATTTTTCGGCAATGAGAGCATGGCCCAGCCGAGGAGCGCCGTGCCGACGACCACTTCAATTGCCACCGGCACGATCGCTTTCGTCGCCGTTCGCGTTACTTTCGGACGCTCCGGCGTTGAGTCCGGATCGGTCTTCATCACGCCGGTGATGTTTGCGATCGCTTCGACGCCGCTGAGCGCGAGAATCACGCCCACGAAAGCGACCCAGGTGTGGCCGAGATTTTCGTGGCGCGGTTCCAGATACTCCAGGCTCAGATGAGGCGCGCTCAACACTACGATCACCGCCACCATGATCACCGCTGGAATCGCGAGCCAGATCGAGACGCTGCCGCTATGTTTCGGACCGAAATAATTGATCGCGCCGACGACGAGAACCAGCCCCATCGTGGCGATCGGAGCATATCTGCTCGGCACGCCGAGATAACTGACGGCGGCCCATCCACTCAGCGCGGCGGTGACGATGAAATTCGCGACGAGGAGGAGCGCACCGGTCGAGGCAAGAAAGCGGCTCTGTTGCCGTGCTGCGGAATAAACTCCGCCGCCATCCGGGAAATGCGCGCAGACAATAATGTAGTTGTAGGCGACGACGGCGGTGAGGACGCAGACTGCGAGAATGATCGGCAGCGACGCGAAGCCCGCGGCGATGAACGCCAGACCGATGACGTAGGCCTTGCTCGTCCCCCAATCGCCATAAAGCAGGGCGGCAGCGCGCTTCCAATCGACATTGCGCGGCCGATGAACGGCGGTGGGATCGAGGATCGGCGTAGCCATCGCGGTTCGCGGGATTCTCCGCCCACGCTACCCACAGACAAGCTCTTTCTTGAGCCGGGAGCCGTTTCCGCCTCAAACTTCCACGCGCGCGCCCAGTTCTACGACGCCATTCGGTGGGAGACAAAAATAGGACGTCACGTCGCCCGCGTTGCGCGTCATCCAGGCGAAGATCGAGCCGCGCCAGGCGGAAAGACCGACCTTACGGGTCGCGAGAATCGTCTCGCGCCCGATGAAGTAGGTCGTGCGCATCGGATTAAAACGCAGGCCGGGTTCTTTTACGCCTTCGAGCGCGGAAGGGACATCGGGTTTCTCGATGAAACCGAAATGAACCTGAACCCGCCAGAAACCTTCCTCCAGCTTCTCTACCGACACACGATCTCTGGCGTCGGTGAGGAAAGGGACTTCTGCGGTGCGCACGGTGAGCAAGACGACTTGCTCATGGATTACTTTGTTGTGCTTGAGATTGTGCAGCAACGCGAGCGGCGTGCCCGAGCGATTGCCCGACATGTAAACCGCGATGCCGGGCACGCGACGGATGCTTTGGTCTTTCACGCTGGGCAGGAACGCATCCAGCGGCAGGCAAATGTCTCCCAGGCGCTGCCCCAAAACGCGACGGCCTTTTCGCCAGGTGAGCATGAGGAAAAGAATCGACGTGGAGACGAGCAGGGGAAACCAGCCGCCATGCGCGAGCTTGATCATGTTGGCTCCGAAAAATGCGAGATCGATGCTGATGAAGAAGGCAGCCACGGGCAGGGCGAAAACGGCCGGCCAATGCCAGCGCCGGCGGGCCACGACGTAAAACAAAATGGTCGTGATCAGCATCGTCGTGGTGATCGCGACGCCGTAGGCCGCGGCCAGATGACTCGACGTTCGGAATCCGAGAACGAGGCCGATCGACGAAAGCATCAGGGCCCAATTCACCACCGGCACATAAATCTGGCCAATGACCCGCTCGGAAGTGTAGTTCACCCGTAACCGCGGCATGTAGCCGAGCTGGATCGCTTGCATGGTGAGAGAAAACGCGCCGCTGATGATCGCTTGCGACGCGATGACGGCGGCGACCGTAGCCAGCAACACCAAGGGGTAGAGTGCCCAGCCGGGCGCCATGTTGAAGAAGGGATTGGCAGCCATCTCAGGATGCCTCAAAAGAAGCGCGCCCTGTCCGAAATAATTCAGGGTCAACGCTGGCAGCACGACGGCGAACCAGGTGATCCGAATCGGCGCCGTGCCAAAATGACCAATGTCGGCGTAGAGCGCTTCGCCACCGGTGACCGCGAGGAAAACCGCGCCGAGAACGACAAAACCGCTGCCGCCATTCCGGCTGAAAAATTGAATCGCCTGCAGCGGATTGATTGCGCTCAAGACTTCCGGCACTCGAGCGACTTGGTGGATTCCGAGGAGCGCGATCGCGATGAACCACAGAACCGTCACTGGGCCAAAGACGCGACCGACTCCGGTCGTGCCGCGGGATTGAAAGATGAAAAGCGCGACCAAAATCCCGATCGCAACCGGCACGACATAAGGATCAAAGAGCGGCGTGGCGACGTGCAATCCTTCCACGGCGCTCAGGACAGAGATCGCCGGCGTGATCATTCCGTCGGCGTAGAGCAGGGCGGCGCCAAACAATCCCAGAAGCAGGAGAAATTTCCCGCGCCGGGCGACGTCACTGACCAGAGTGGCGAGCGCGAGGATGCCACCTTCGCCGCGATTATCAGCGCGCAGAATGAGGATCAGATATTTGACCGAGATGATCAGGATGAGAGACCAGAGAACGAGCGAGAGAACGCCGAGAACGTTGGCCGGAGTGGGAGGCAGCGCGTGCTCGCCGTAAAAGCATTCGCGCAACGCATAGAGCGGGCTCGTCCCGATGTCGCCGTAAACAATCCCGAGGCTCGCCAGGCAGAGCAGGAGGAGGCGGCTCTTGCCGCCCGTGCCCTCGGGCACAGAAGCAGGCTGCCGCGCGGCTTCAGGAAGGGCGGGAACTAACGTTTTTGGGCCAGAATTCACCGTTCCTTAATGCAGCTTAACCGGGCGGCGGTGGGGGAGTTAATTAAAATCGTACTAAAACTCCGCTCCGCTCATGTCGCCACGCGTTCGGATGAGCTACATTGGCGACGTGCTGGGAACCTCCAGTTTGCCGCGGGTCGAAGAGCTGCCGTCCGCAGACAATGTCTCGCGAGCGCGTTCTTTCGCGCCGCTGAAGGAATACGCGACCGCGGTCGCAGGTGTGGCTGCGCTCACTATCGCCTGCCGGCTCCTGACGCCTCTTACCGGGTACGCAGCCATTTCGCTCATCTACCTGCTCGGAGTGCTGCTGGCAGGGATGGTTCTGAATCGCGGCCCCGTCTTGCTCGTCGCGGGGCTCAGCGCGCTGGCGTGGAATTTCCTTTTCATACCGCCGCTCTTCACCCTGCACATCGCGAAACTGGAAGACGCCCTGACGTTTGCGGCCTATTTCGTCATCGCGATCGCGGTCGGCAGCCTCACCGCGCAGCTCAAGGCGCGCGAACATCTCGCGGCTCAGGTCCAGCTCGCGGAAAATTCCGAGCGGCTGCGCAAGACCCTGCTCGATTGCGTTTCGCATGAATTAAAGACGCCGCTCGCTGCGATCGGCGCGGCCAGCCAGGAACTCATGCGCCTCGCGCCAAACACCCCGAATCCCGAAATGCTCCAGGAGCTCGCCGCGGAAATTCGTGATGGCTCCAGCCGTCTCAATCGCGTGGTGAACAATCTCCTCGACATGAATCGGCTCGAAAGCGGAGTGGTGCGTCCCGCCCAGGAATGGTGTGACGTGCGCGATCTGTTGCACTCCGCGATTGAAATTGAGCGCGACTCCACCAATGGGCGGGACGTGCGGCTCGACGTGCCGGAAAACATTCCGCTGGCGCTGCTGGATCACACCCTTATCGAGCAGGCCGTCGCCAAGCTCATCGCCAATGCCGGGAGTCACACTCCGTCGCGATCGCCCATCGAAGTTGACGCGAAATACAAGAACGAGCAGCTCGTTATCTCGGTGAGCGACCGCGGGCCCGGTTTGTCCGAGGAATTGGCCGGGCGTCTCTTCGAAAAATTTTACCGGGGCGATGGGCGCAAAGCAGGCGGCCTCGGTCTGGGACTCTCGATCGCGCGCGGCTTCGTCGAAGCGCACGGCGGGAAATTGACGGCGGAAAACCGGGACGGCGGCGGAGCACGTTTCGCCATTAGCCTGCCGGTCCGCGTCACTGATGCGCACGCGCTCGAAGCGACGTCATGAAAGCGCCCCAATCGGCGCTCATCATCGACGACGAGAAACAGATCCGGCGCCTTCTTCGTCTGGCGCTCGAAGGAGCGGATCATCAGGTTTTCGAAGCGGAAACAGGACAGGCCGGCCTCGAGGAAATCGTTTACCGCAAGCCCGATATCGTTCTGCTCGATCTCGGTTTGCCCGACATGGATGGCGTCAAAGTTTTGCGGCGTCTGCGTGAGTGGTCGGATGTGCCGGTTCTGATTCTTTCCGTCCGCGACGAGGCGGATGAGAAAGTGGCCGCGCTCGATGCCGGAGCGGACGATTACGTCACGAAACCGTTCGATACCGCCGAGCTTCTGGCGCGGGTGCGCGCGGCCCAGCGCCGCTCGTTAACGGAAACGGGAGACCCCGTCTTCAAGAGCGGATCGCTCTGTGTCGATTTCTCGGCGCGCCAGGTGAAGCTCAACGGCGTCGAGATCAAACTCACGCCGACGGAGTACTCGCTCCTGCGCGTCCTCGTCCAAAACGCCGGCAAAGTCGTCACGCACCGGCAACTGCTGCGAACGGTTTGGGGCGAGAAAGCGGAAAGCCAGGCGCAATATCTTCGCGTTTACATCACCCATCTGCGCAAGAAGCTCCAGACCGACGCGACTGAACCGAGCCTGATCAAAACCGAAATGGGCATCGGTTATCGATTGTCGACCGAGCGGCTGTAGCGCGCGCGGGGAGCCACGGCGTTGGCGGCGTTAACAATCTTTTAGCGTTCCGGCGGCAGATTTTAATTAGGGGTCTCCTCAACGCCGGGATCAGATTTCGGTATGAAAATGATCGTGGTTGTCTGTGTCCCCGCACGTGACGCAAACGTGTCCGCGGGAAAAGCGACGACCCAACCGAACAACGGCAGTCTTCCATGGCGCGATGATCGAAGCATCCACGTAATGCGCCGTTGCGTCGAGCCATCGAAGCGGGATCAAGCGACTCCGCCGTTCTGGACATGGTTCATCGAGAATCCGCGCACTCGCGGAACTAAAAGGTGACGATGACGTCGATCGCCGCCGTGAACATTGTGTCGTCGCTCGAGTCGTTGAACGGCCGCGTATCGCTGAAGGAATGGTCGACGCGGAGCTCGGGGCGAATGGTCAGGCCGGCGAGTGGTTTCGGAACGGGCGGCTTGATGTCGAGACCGATCGTAAGGGCGCCGTAAGTTGTCCGGCCGCCGCCGACCGTGCGCGGGTCGATGACCGGTTCACCGGCGAGCCCGCGCATGGGATCGTGCGGATCAGCAAATTGCGCGGCGTAGAAACCCTGAGCATCGCGCCAGATTTCCCCGCGGATCTTGGCGGTGATCCTGTCGTTGATCGTGTAGGTGAAGTATTGCGCCACGCCATACGCGCTGGCATTTGCGGCGTCATCGTGGGTGTAGTTGAGGTCGGTGATGGAGGTGAGTTTCTCGGTGATCTTCCACGTCGTGGTGAGCGTGTTCAGATAACGGAGATCGTGATCGTTGCCTGGCGTTTCGGGACCAATGTGGGTCGCAGCGGAGACGACAAACTTCTCTTCGTTGAGATGCACTCCAATCCCGCCATGGAATGCCAGCGCGTCGTTATTGTCATCAATGCTCGTGTTCACGCCGCGCGTCACGCCGGCGACGAGGTTCAACCACTTGGTGGCGTAAAGAGTAAACAGCGCGCCGGTGTGGTTGAAGGGGATGCCGAAATTAAAAATGTAACTGTGCGAATAAAAGGAGTTAGTGCGCGGATCGATCGTTTCCGCTCCTTCCAGGGTCACGAACTTGCCGAGCTTCACGTCGATGCCGCCTTCGGTCAGGAGCGGTAAATGCAGACTCAGATAGGCTTCGGGAATGTCCGGCTGATAAAGGCTGTTTCTCATCGCGTGGTCGAGCAAGCCGAGCGAATGGATAAACCGCGCGTCCGTGCCGAACAGGAGTTGGAATTTGAAACCCCAATCAAATCCGACCTTTGGGTCGAGTGCGCGTTCCGCCGTGATCACGGCCTGGTTCATCACGAACTCGTTGCTACGGTCGTCGAAGAGCCGGCCGAAATTCTGATTATCGGCTGGGCCATCGAAGTTGCCGGTCAGGCCGGTTTCGACCCAGCCGTAAATGGCCAGGCGCGACTTTGCTTCTTTTTGTTCGACGAATTTCTTCTCGGCCGCTTCCTCGGCCGGAGTGAGGGTTTGCGCGCGCAGCTGGCCGGCAGCGATCGAAAATACAAGCGCGGCAACCAACCACGCGGATCTGGCGCTGAGACGTTGAACGGTCATCGCAACGAAGGCCGCCAGCGCCACAATCACAGCGATTGGCCCGAGCGGACCACTGCCACATCCACTTCCACGTAGGCCGTTTCGCCGTGGAGCGCCTCGTCGAGTCCGAGTTCTTCGTGCGCATCTTCAACCCGAACGGGCGTCACGCGATTGATGAGCCACAGCATCCCCAGAGTGAAAACGAATGCCCAGACCGTCGAGAACAGCGCCGCGCCTAACTGCTTGAGAAAGAAGGCCGGGTTACCGGCGATTAATCCGTCCACGCCGCCGTTCTCCGCCGGATTCCACGAGGTCGAAGCGAACACGCCGAGCAGCACGATGCCGAGAAATCCGCCGACGCCGTGCACGCCCCAGACATCGAGGGCGTCATCCCACCCGAGCTTGTTTTTCAACGCGCAGGCGTAATAGCAAACGACGCCTGCCACAATGCCGATGATGGCGGCGGTCGCCGGCGAAACGAAGCCGGCCGCCGGCGTGATCGTGGCGAGGCCCGCCACGGCGCCAGTCAGCAATCCGAGGAACTTCGGTTTTTTCGAGACCCGCCAATCCACCAGCAGCCACGCGATCGCCGCGAAGGAAGCCGAGATGTCGGTGTTGAGAAAGGCAACCGCGGTGATCGAATCCACGCGAAATTCCGACCCGGCATTGAAGCCATACCAGCCGAACCAGAGCAAGCCGGTGCCGAGCGCCACGAGCGGAATGCTATGCGGGCCGCGATCGGCGACTTTACGCTTGCCGACAAATAGAATCGAGGCGAGCGCGGCGATGCCCGCGATATTGTGCACGACGATTCCACCGGCAAAATCTTTCACGCCCCAATCCGCCAGGATGCCTCCGCCCCATACCATGTGGACGAACGGGAAGTAAACCAGGATCAGCCACGCCGTCAGAAACAGCATGTAGGCTTTGAAGGTGATCCGGTTGGTGAAAGCGCCGGTGATCAACGCAGGCGTGATCACGGCGAACATCATCTGGTAGCCGCAGAAGACGATCATCGGAATCGTCTCGTTAGGCGACGGCGTTGCCAGCGTGATGCCGCGCAGCCCCGCCCAGTTCAGGTTGCCAATGATCCCGAAAAAGTCCGTGCCGCTTTTCTGGTCGCCGGAAAAACAGAGGGAGAACCCAAAGGCCCACCACAAGACCGTGGTCCAGCCCATCGAGACGAAGCTCTGCATCATAATCGCGAGGACGTTCTTTCTCCCGACGAGTCCGCCATAAAAAAATGCGAGCCCCGGTGTCATCAACATCACGAGGCTCGCGCACAAGAGCATGAAGGCGGTGTTTCCAGTATCGAGATGTGGCATTGGTTTCTCCTTGTTAGGCCGCGAGTATTGGCTTCTTCAGTCGTTCGCGTCAAGAATGGAGGAGATGCGAAGTCATCCAGCTGGCTGGGAAAGGCGGCGTCGCTCTATTGGAACGACCTTACTAGTAATCTTTTTCGCCGCGGGTGCTCTGATTGCTTTCGTCACGATGCTCGCGCTCGCCTTTCCCGACGGATTCCTCGAGCCGATCTGGCGGCTGAAACCGGAAGCGCGGATTGAATTTCAGAAAATCGGCAATTGGTCTGTGGGGCTTATGGCAGTGGTCGGCGCGGCCTGCGGCCTCGCTGCCATTGGCCTCGCGAAAAATGTCGAGTGGGGACGCCGCGTCGCGGTCGGTGTGCTCACCGTCAATCTCATCGGCGACACATTCACCGCCATTGTTCGCCACGATCTGCGAACCCTGATCGGTCTTCCCATTGGCGGGCTGATGATCTGGTATCTGCTCAGGAAAAGGCCAGCGTGCGATGAACACCCTGACAAACAAAATCCCGGCACGTGACGACAACGCACGCGATTATTTATTCTCTCGTGATCTGCGCGTTCGGCGCGGCGCTGGAAGGTCTCTTCGCGGGAGGTGGGATCAAGCAGCGCCTGACAACCGTTCGCTCGCCATCTTATGCGGTTCCGTTCTGGGGCTGGATGATAATCGGCGCACTCTATTATGTGATCTGCTTCGCGGTTCTTTACCGGCTTTTTCTTCTGCCGCACGCTCCGGCGCGAAGCGCCGCTTTCACTTTGCTCGGCGCCATCATGTTCATCAACGCGCTTTGGAATTATTTCTTCTTCCGCACCGGCAATCTCTTCCATGCTTATCTGCTCGGCTTCCCTTACGGCTCGATCGCGATTTGTCTTTTTTTCTTGTTGCTCGTGCGAGTCGATCGCATGGCCGCGTGGTGTTTCCTCCCGTACGTCCTTTATCTCTTCTACGCAGGTATCTTGGGGTATCGCCTGTGGAAGCTAAATCCGCCGCAACGATTGGACTGACATTTCTGAATTAGGAGCGCCATAATTCGGCTTTCTCAGCGAACCGCGGGCCAATATTCTCCGGCGAGCGGCGCGCTTCGATTGTGATCATGCAAAAAAACCTTGTCGTGAATTTCACTTTGTCCGCGACCGCTCTATTCAGTCTGAGCGAGGCTGGCGCGCAAACACTCACTCCCGACGAGGAAGCCGAACAGACCCGGGCGCTCGAAAAATCCGAGGCGAAGTCGCGCCTCTCGATTACCGGCTGGGTTGAAACCAGCTTCACCGGCAACCCCGACGGTCCGAACGATAACCAAAACTTCGGCCGGCTTTTCGACGATCGGAGCAACGAGATCGTGATGAACCAGGCTGTGATCAACGCCGAACGCGCGCTGGATACGAAAGCCGGCTTTGATTGGGGATTCAAACTGCAACTTCTGTTCGGCACGGATGCTCGCTACATTCACTCACTCGGAATGCGTTACCCCAGCGCAGGCACGGGCCTCTATCAAGGGGATATTCCCGAAGCCTATTTGAGCCTCCATCTTCCACTGCTGACTGAAGGCGGCATCGACGTGAAGCTCGGCAAGTTCGTGAGCCTGGAAGGCGCCGAATCAGTCGACCCGCGCGAGAATGCATTTTTCTCGCACACCTACAGTTTCAATTTCGGCATTCCTACCAGCCACACCGGCGCGCTCTTCACTCTTCACACGACGAGCTGGCTGGATCTCATCGCCGGCGTGACCCGCGGCGTGAACACCGACATCCACGACAATAACCACTCCCCGGCTTTTCATGGAGGCGTGGGCTTGAGTTTCAACGACGAAAAAATCGTCGTGCTGGCTTCAACCCATATCGGTCCTGAATCGGATAACAACGACATCGACCCCACTTATTTCAATGACATCACGGTCACCTGGAAAATCACCGACAGACTCACCTCCATCACAGACATTAACTACGTCCACGATGGCGAGGCCGATGCCGATGCTTATGGCGTGGCGCAGTACCTCACCTATGCGATCAACGACAAGGTTAGCGTCGGCATCCGCGGCGAAGTCTGGCGCGATGACAAAGGCGCTTACGTCGCGCAGTACGCAAATCCCAGCGATCCGTCGCGCGCGTTCAGTGGCGCCTTAACCATCGACCCGCGGACGCTTGACGGTGGCCGGACAACCTATGGCGCCCTCACGGTAGGTCTGAACATCAAGCTGCCGATGCCAAAGCCGTTGGGCACTCTGATCATCCGCCCCGAATTGCGCGTCGATCATGCCTTCGCCGATCGCCCGTTCAACGACTCGAGCGACGACACGATGTTTACCGCCGCCATTGATGCGATCCTGACATTCTGATTTTCGTTCTCATCGTTCCCTCTCCGCCATTCGTCATTCGTCATTCGTCATTCCTCTCACCCCCGAACTGCATTCATTGCCTGCCGAATGATCCGGTCGATCAACTGCGGATACGACAAGCCTGCCTTACCCGCCGCCTGGGCGAAGTCTTCATCGGCGGCCAGGATCGGATTCGGGTTCGCTTCGATGAAATAAATCTTGTTGTCCGCGGTGAGACGCAGATCGATCCGCGCGTAACCTTCGATCGTGAGCAGACGATAGATCCGCTTGCAGGTCTCCTCGATGTTCGCGACGAGCGCCGGATCAAGGTCTTCGGGAAATCGATTTTCCAAGCCCCAGCGCTTGCGATATTCCTCGTCCCATTTCGCTCGATAGGTCGCAATCTTCGGCTCGTTCGGCGGCACCTCGCGAAAGACCAATTCGCGCAGGGGAAACACCGTCAGCCGCTGGTTGCCCATCACGCTTACATAGAATTCGCGGCCCTCGATGTATTCTTCCGCGATCACGTCGCTGTCGTGCTTCTCGTGAATAAACGCGACGCGTTCCTTGAACTGCTCGTCGCTCTGGACGAACGAGGCCTGCGAAATGCCATAGGACGCCTCTTCCTTTACCGGCTTCACCAGGAGCGGGAACTTCGGCCGCTTCAGCCGCGCGATCCGCTGGCCGCGCGGGATGACCACGAAGTTCGGCACATGGATGTGATGATAGCCGAGGATTTTCTTCGAGATCCCCTTGTGCTTGCAAAGGACGAGGCCGGTCGCGCCACAGCCGGTAAAGGGAACGCCCTGCATTTCGAGAAGTGAAACGATGTTCTGGTCGAACCCGCGGTTGTTCTTGAACTGATCGGCGAGGTTGAATAGGACATCCGGCTCGAAGCTCGCCAGCTTTTGCCGCACGAAATCGAGGTCGTCGAAAATGGCGAGATGCTCGGCCGTGTGGCCCAGTTCACCGAGCGCGGCGAAGACATCCTTCTCGGTCTTCCAATCCTCCGTCTTCATCTCCTTGCTCAGATCCTGGTCGATCTTGGTGGGACGGACGGCGTCGAAAAGGGCGAGGACTTTGAGTTTCTTTTTCAAGGCTATTTGGTGCGTTTGAATTTGCCGGTGAAGAGATAATTCATCACCAGCGTGGTGATGAAAGCACTTACTCGGAAATCCTGCTGCGGATCGTCGTTGAGCACGTGAAGATCGAGCTCTTCGCAGCGATCGATCAGCCGTGCCAGCAATTTGTTCACCCGATATTTTTTCTCATTCGTCGATTCGCAGACCGAGTTCATCAGTCGCCGCCGCCGGAGCCGCAAGTAGGAGCTTGCCTTGATCCGTCCCGGACCGGCCTGCGCGGAGAAAAGCTGCCGCAGATCAGCGTCGTAAAAATCGGGATAGGTGTCCTCGTAGAGCTTGCGTTTGCGGGCGTAATAGGTCTTGAGCTTGAGGTTGAGACAATCGTAATCCGCAGGACGATACTCCGGCGCGTGGAGCGGCAGCTTCCCCCCCAGCGAGCGCATCAGCTCATCGACGTAATCCAATTTTTGCAACGCTCGCCAGCCAGCGTAACGCTTCCGCCATTCGTCCTCGGGCGTTAACCAAACCGCGAAGGTCTCGGCGAAATCTTCGTCCGGATGGCTTTGCGCATACCAGTCGTCGAGATTGACGACGTAACTGCGGCTGAAGGGTTGCGGATGATAAATATCCGGCGTCTGATCGCGCGAAGTCTGCCCGAACGTTTCCTGCCACTTTTTTTTCCGTGGAAGGTAATAGGCGTAGCTGTAAGCATGCGCCGCTTCGTGCCGAATCAGTCTCATGAACCAATCGCGGGTCCCGCCTTCCACTTCTAGCATCATTGTCTTTTCCAGCGCCCGCAATCGATCGTGCACGAGAAAAAACGGAACGAAGATCGCCGGGATGCCGACGGGCACGAACCATTCATCGCCAATATGAGTCGGCGGATGGAACGTTAGCCCTTTTGCCGAAAGCTCGTCGTAAAGCTGCCGGATGAGCGGTTCGAGTTGCGTTCCCTCCAGCTGCAAGCCGAGCTTGGAGATGCGCCGTTCGAGCAATTCCTGATCGCTGAGTAATGCCCAATCGTCGGCTTCCATTGCGCGCACCGTAGCAGCCCATGCCTCCCGTTGTCACTTTCAACCGGTTTTTTGATTGCGCGTGACGATTCATCGAAAAATATCAGATGATGCAGCGTGGGAAAGATTCGACGTGGCGGTTATCTTTTTGTCTAGTGGAAAGGCGACCACCCGCCGCGCCATGTTCATGTTTACGACAACGCCGGCAAGCTTCTCGGGCGAATAGTCCTCGAGACGAAGAAGCCGCTCGAGGATTGGAGTCCGCCGCGAAGAGTGGTAAAGATACTCGAAGATTTGGAGAAAGAAGGCCGCTTGTGAAAACGCTCAATCCGCTTAAAGCGCCATTCGGCAAGGGCAAATTCTCGCCCATCCGCAACGTTCGTTATTTGCAATGGGAGGATGCGTTCGAGGTCGATTTCGACGACGGCCTGTCATTTCTCGAGCCGCATGATTCAATTCGGGCCGCGAATAATATCGCCAAAGCAGTCAAGGTAAAGTCCGTCGAAGTTGAGGATGAATTGCGGTCCGGCTTCTTCGTCCATTACGACAAGGGCCAAAT
>JBEEHU010000143.1:0-9532 GCA_041167565.1 Verrucomicrobiota bacterium
ATTCAGAGTTGAGAGATTGGATTAACCAATGATGCCGAGGATGTCGTCCTCGCGCATGATCAGGTAGGACTCGCCGTCCACCTTGATCTCAGTGCCGCCGTATTTGGAGATGAGGACCTTGTCGCCCTTTTTCACCGTGAACTCGACCTTCTTGCCCTCTTCGTTCACTTTGCCGGTGCCGAGCGCGACGACGCTGCCCTCTTGCGGCTTTTCCTTGGCGGTATCGGGGATGATGATGCCGCCCTTTTTAGTTTCTTTCTCTTCGATCGGCTGCACCAGCACTCGATCTCCGAGGGGTCTTACATTAATTGCCATGTGTTAGTTACTCCTTCTTCTGCTTTGGTTGGTTAATGCCGGAAGCCGTCAGTCTTACTAACGGCGTCCGGCAAATTGTTAAAGTCCGTTACTTCTTCTTGTCTTCGTCCACGACCTCGAACTCGGCGTCGACGACGTCGCCCTGGTCTTTGCGCGGGCCTTCTTCCTGCGGACGGGCCTGTGGGCCGGCGCCCATGTCGGGGCCCGGCGGGGGACCGGCGCTGGCGGACGCCTGCTTGTAAAGATCGGCGCTGACTTCCTGGAACTTGTTCTGCAAGTCGTCGTAGGTCTTCTTCATCGCGTCGGTATCGTTCTTCTCGATTGCTTCCCGAACGGCTATGATCGCGTCCTCGACCTGCTTCCGTTTGTCTTCCGGAATCTTGTCGCCGAGATCTTTGAGTTGCTTCTCGCTCTGGTAGGCGAGCGTGTCGGCGTTGTTCTTGATCTCGATCGCTTCCTTCGCCTTCTTGTCTTCTTCGGCGTGAGTTTCGGCGTCGCGCTGCATCTTCTCGATTTCTTCCTTGCTCAAGCCTGAGCTGCCGGTGATGGAGATTTTCTGCTCCTTGCCGGTGCCAAGGTCTTTCGCGGAGACATGGAGGATGCCGTTCGCGTCGATGTCGAAGGTGACTTCGATCTGCGGCGTGCCACGCGGGGCCGGCGGAATACCATCGAGGTGGAAGGTGCCGAGATTCTTGTTATCGCGCGAGAGCGGGCGCTCGCCTTGCAAGACCTTGATCTCCACGCCCGGCTGATTGTCGCTGTAGGTCGAAAAGATCTGCGACTTCCGGGTCGGAATCGTGGTGTTGCGCGGGATCATCGGCGTCGCGACGCCGCCGGCGGTTTCAATCGCCAGGGTAAGCGGAGTAACATCGAGGAGCAGCACGTCTTTCACGTCGCCCTTGAGCACACCACCTTGAATGGCCGCGCCAATGGCTACGACTTCATCCGGGTTCACACCTTTGTGAGGTTCCTTCCCGATCAGCGTGCGCGCGGTCTCGATGACCTTCGGCATGCGTGTCATACCGCCTACGAGCACGAGCTCGTTAATGTCTTTCTCGGAAAGCTTCGCGTCAGCCAGACAAGCCTTCACCGGCGGAATAGTCCGTTGGAACAATGGATCGGTCAGTTGCTCGAGTTTCGAACGGGTCAGCTTCTTCTGAATGTGCTTCGGCCCACTGGCATCCGCCGTGATAAACGGAAGGTTGATTTCGTATTCCTGCGAAGAAGAGAGCGCGATCTTGGCTTTCTCAGCTTCCTCTTTGATGCGCTGGATCGCGTCAGGTTGCTTCGAGAGGTCGATGCCGCTGTCCTTCTTGAATTCGTTGACGATCCAGTCAACCAGGACGTTGTCCCAGTCGTCACCGCCAAGGTGCGTATCACCGTTTGTAGCTTTAACTTCAAAGACGCCGTCGCCGATTTCGAGCACTGAAATATCGAAGGTGCCGCCGCCCAAGTCATACACGGCGATCTTCTCGTCCTTCTTCTTGTCGAGACCGTAAGCCAGCGAGGCGGCAGTCGGTTCGTTGATGATGCGCAGAACTTCGAGGCCGGCGATTTTGCCCGCATCCTTGGTCGCATTGCGCTGCGAGTCGTTGAAGTAAGCCGGCACCGTAATGACAGCCTGCGTGATCTTCTCGCCGAGCTTCGCTTCCGCGTCGGACTTCAGTTTTGCGAGAATCATCGCGGAAACTTCCGGCGGCGAGAATGTCTTCTTCTCGCCGTTCACTTCCACCTGGACGTGCGCGTCGCCATTGGCCGCTTTCACGATCTTGTAAGGCACGCGATGCTCTTCCTCGCGCACCTCATCGAACTTGCGGCCCATGAACCGCTTGATTGAAAAAACCGTATTGGCAGGATTCGTTACTGCCTGTCGCTTCGCCGCCTGCCCGACCAGCCGCTCGCCGTTCTTGGCGAACGCGACAATCGAAGGCGTAGTGCGCGCGCCTTCGCTATTTTCCAAAACCACCGGGTCGCCGCCCTCCATCACAGACATGCAGGAGTTTGTCGTCCCCAAATCGATACCTAAAACTTTAGCCATATTAGAAGGATCCTTTCACAAACCGAGAATAGTTCGTAATTCCTTTAGCAGAGGATGTTCCGATACGGGTGACAGTTGTAACCTCCTCATTCCGAGGACTTCCTGCGAAACGGCGTAACACCGCCGATCCCAGAAAGCGACAGTGTGTCACGTCATGATCCAGCCGGGCGCGCTACGCTGTCCCAGGCTTTTACGTTGCGATCAGAGTAGCCGGGTGATTAGTGGCCGCGGCTGGGCCAGCAGCAGGCCGAAGGCCTTTGATCTTGACCGGCCATTGTCGACTGGCAAAAGCTTCGGGCCTTTGAACGCGATCCCAAATCGACGAGGAGCGCCTGCGCCGAGCGGGTTTCTGCTGGTTTGTCTCAGCCTCATGATGGCTGGAGGCGCCATGCGCTCCGCGATGGCGGCCGAAGGCGGCAGCGTCAACCTGAGCGTAACCGTGATTGATGAGAAGAAACGGGACGTGCCGAATGCAATCGTCACGGTCACGTTCGAGGGCGGTGCGCCGATTCGTTTGCAGACGAACGACGATGGATTTGCAACCTCTCCGATCACGCTTCCTTCAGGAATATCGGCGCTGAACGTCAAAGCGGAGCACGACCGTCAGTCCGGCAGCACTACCGTGCGCGTGCGACCGGAAACCCTCACCGGCGACAAGCGGGCCGATCTGGCGTGTAGGGTCGCGTTAGACCCGCCGCCACCTACGTTCGGGTCCACTGGCACGCTCCGAGTGATCGTAAACGTTGTGGACTCGAATGGCCGCGCTGTTCCGGGCGCTTCCGTTAATATTCTGCGTGACGAGTGGGGACCGGATCTCCGGCCATGGGAAACCCATGCAGACGCCGACGCTAACGGTGTCGCTGTCTTAAACGTCTCGCTGGCGGCGGGGAATTGGTTCGAAGGACGGTTGTATTGGCCAGTCTTCAGGATCGACGCGACCAAAGGCGACATCAGCGCTTCGATTCAGCTCAAGGTACCCGGAAATCGCGTCGGATCGGAGACGAGATACCCGAGCGAATTAACAACGACGATAGCGTTTAAGAACAAGGACGTGACCGTGGCTGTGCTTGTTACCGACGCGGGTGGGAACCCAATCGAAGGCGCGGATGTATCCATCTACCGTTCCGACTCGGCGCGGACTGGAGCCGATGGTAAAGCTAATGTTCGCGCCATTGTCTATGAGACTCGCCAGCGCGTGGAGGTGGCAAAGGAGGGCTACAAGCCAGGCTCCGCACCGGTCAACATCCTGACAAAGGACGCGGGCACCACGATCTCTATCCCCCCAATCAAACTGGAGAAGACCGAAGGCAAAGTCCTCGAACTGATTGTCCACGTGACGAGTGCAGACACGCAGCTCCCTGTGCCGGACGTGAGCATCGCCTTTACGCCAATCAGTGGGAAGGCAAGTCCCTTCACCCTGGGTACCAATGTTGACGGCAACGCGAGCACGCGAATCACAGCTATGGCACTTTCACGGTCCGTCTTTCGCAGGACAACTACGAGCCGCTAGAGCAACAGGTGCAGATTCCTTATGGCGAGGAACAGAAGAAACTCGAGTTCAAGCTGCGCGAAAAGGCGACCGGCGATGAAAGCGTGACGATCACCGTCCTGGCTGGTGACTCAAAGAACGGGCGCAGCGGCTTCCAACCAATCAAGGGCGCCACCGTGACAGCGGGAAAGGTTAACGGAGTAACAGATTCCAGCGGCGTAATAACATTCGATGTCAAAGCCGGAATCGTGGAAACGGACAAAAAGGAAGGCTATATCGAATCGGTTGCCGTTACCGTTTCGGCGGAAGGCTACAAGAGCCAGAGCCGTTCGGTCTCCATCGCGTGCCGCGGGCGGAAGATGGCTGGGGCGGGCGCAGCTACCTTCACTTTGGAGGCCGGTGAGGATTCGCTCTCAAACACGACTCCGCTCAAGCTCATCGTCGAAGTGCGGGACCACGCGGGAAAAGCTATTCCGCAAGCGGGTGTCGATTTCTACCTGCCTGACGGCACCTGGCTGGTCGGCTACTCGACCAACCCTGAGGGCAAGGTCGAGTTCGTAGGCAGCTATGTAGTCGGAGGTCAATACGAGCCGTCCGTCCTGCGAAATGGTCTAAAGGTCACAGTGAAAAAACCCGTAGAGTACAAAGACCACGAGAGTTTTATCTCGAAGGACCTGCTCAAGCCGGCGAAGCAGAACAAATATTCGGTTCAGTTAGATAAAGATTGGAGCGCGCTTGAAAAGGCGGTCGCTGATTTCGAGAAGGATGTTAAGGCCTGGAGGGGAACGCCCCAGTCGGTCGTGGAAGACGTTCGGGCCGCCCACGAGCTGGGTAACAAATGCACGGAGGCCCGTGTTCGCGCCGATCGCTTCCTGTCAGAACTGAAGACGGCGCTGAAAACCTTCGACGCTCGGTCGTTCAGCAATTCCTGCAAGGAAGCGGCCGATCAGGTTCGCGCGATTGAGATGCTGCAAAGGGAAGCGAAGCAGAAGGAGGAGAAGGTGGTAGCCACCTTAAAGGAGGCTACCGACCTGGCCGCTCGATGTAAGACGGCAGCCGAAAGCGTAACCATTCGCAGTAAGCAAAAGGAAGCTATAACACTCATCGGGGAACTCGGCGTTCTTGGAAGGAAGGCTAAGGAGATTAACGACGTGTTAACGCGCCTTGCGGATTCGGCGAAAGAAGCCGGGACTTTGCCCGGACAGTTACGCGAGCCGGCGGACAAGATCCAGAAAGAGTTCGAGGTGGCGGAGGGCGACGCGATGAAAGCCGGCGACCTGTTCAGAAGCGCGGCCTCGACGAGCAAGTCAGTCGTCGGTCAAGAAAAGCGATTACGTCAAGCGCTCGAGGATCTCTGGGTCAAATATCAGGTGAGGCAGAACCGCGCTTCCATTCCGAAGGAAATTTTGCATCGCCTGACCGATGTGGAAGACCTGCTGGCCACTTTCAATAACGACGCCAGCTTCGGAGAGAGCCCGAATGCGAAGTGGCTTGAGGTGGTGAAGGACGACGTCCGCCGTATTCAACAAGCCAGGATTGACGCGCTCGAGAACCTGAGCCGAATCAAGGCTGCCTTGTGTGAAATCCACCCGCGAAACGAAGCCGTCGAAGAGATCAGGACGCGCCTGACCAATTCCAGCTTCGAGCTCGGACTCTCCGCCGACCTGCCGGCCATTGCGCAAGCTTGCGCGGACCGTGACGCCAACGACGACATGGTGGTGGTGCCGAATCTTTCGGTTTTCGACGGGATCATTGAAATGAAGGCCGCGGCTAGGCATGTAGGTCTTGTCCCAGGGCTGGCGGCTACGAAAGGCACCGCGCCGTCTGGGAGTAAACGGCTCTTTGCCGGACAAACTCCCGCAGCCGGAAGCAAAGCTAAGCGCGGCTCGCCCTTGACCATTCTGGTTTATCAATCAGCTGCCGCCCCTCCTGCGCCGATACCTGATGCGGTGGTCAGTCATACGCCTAACGAGTCCGATGAAGTGCGTGTGCCTGACCTATCCGCTTTCGACAACGTATCGGAAATGAAGGCGGCGCTCGCACACGTAGGCCTGAAAGGCGCCTTTAACGCAAAAGGCAAACCACCGAGCAAGGAAAAGGAATTTAGGTTTGCGGCGCAAGCACCTGGGGCTGACGCGAGAGTGAAACGCGGCGCAACCGTGGTAGTTTCCGTCTATCAGAAGTTTGAAAATAGACCCGAGCCGGCCGCCCCTCTGGAGACACCTCCCTTGCCGACCGTCGCAAAGGGCGGCACGATGCCGAGCCTGATCGGGCTAACATTAGAACAGGCAACTGCGCGTCTGGAGCGCAACATGGTAATCGGCAGTGACGAAATCGGCGCCGCGCCGCCGAGCGCAAAGAAGGCCTTCACAATTTTTTCGCAGCATCCTGCCGCTGGCGAAGAAGTCTCCGCTAGTAAGAGAATATTGATTTTAGTGAAACGGTATGGTGCGGCGCAAGTGGCGGCCAAGCCCAAAGCGGTTAACAAAGCGAAGAATCGCTGGCCCGAGGATCACTGGAAGCCCATCGGCGCGGACAATCCTTATTTGCCTATGACACCTGAAGAGCTAGCCGAATGGCGACGTCGGAATCAGCCGCACCGTTAAATGGAAAAGTATCTGTATACTCTCGCGCTCGGTTTACTTCTGGCGCAACTACCCGGCCCATACGTTCTCGCCGCGGCAGATCTTAATGGGAAAGTAGTTGAGGTAAGTTCTAACGTGGCCAGCGTGCAGATCGAGGGTGCCTTGATGCCGAAGGCAGGCGATCCGGCTAAGATTTTCTTTGCGTTGGGAGGGACCGAGGAGGTTTCTGTTGCCAGCGGGCGCGTGCAGAGTGTGAGCGACTCGTCAGTCGAATTAAAAATCGAGAACGCCACCGGCGAGGTGGTGAAAGGGCAACTGGTACACATCAATTCCCCCAATCCACAGCGCGGACCACCACGGCCCCAGTTGCTGGGGCGCCGGAGCCTCCTCCACGTCGGGGAAAGCTTTTGCTGGAGGACGATGGCGACAGTCCGAAAGACCTGCTTCAGGTGCCGGGCAACTCAAACGTCAATGGCGAGCGGCGAATTATTGCTAATGCCGGCACCTCCCGTAACCGCGGGTATAATTTGGAGACGAATGACTTTTTCGTGCGCTGTACCGTGCGTGGCGAAAACAACCCGGAGGAGTGCTATCCAATGATCCTATTTCGAACCTCCACCGGGGATGGCGAGATACACACGTATTATGAGCTCGCGATCGGCGCGGACGCTTGCGGATTAACGAAGTCGCTAATTACAGGGGCAACGGTCCCTGTACTGTCTATTATGACGCGGTTCGCATTCACGCGACCGCTGGAGCGGTTCCAAAGCAGAGCGAGAAAAAGTCTTCCCGCCGCAAGCGCTAGCATCGGAATCTGAGTTCGCCAAGACCGGACAGGAAGACACCAAGCCAAACGTCGCAGTGATATATCGCAAATGATGACTCCAACCAAACACCGCCGTCTCTTCGTCGAGACTCATCTTGTCAGGATCGTTGCCCTTTTCCTCATAGTCTCTGCCTTGCCCGCGACCCACCGGCTCGTCGCCGCTGACTTGCGCGGTCAAGTCATCGCGACGTCCATCACGACGGCCCAGGTAAAACTCGAAGGTAGCCTGCGTCCGAAGGCCGGCGATGCCGTCACCATTTACTTCAAGATGGATGGCTTGGATGACGAAGTTTTCGTCGCCAATGGCAAAGTCACGCGAGTGGAGGGCAACATTGCGAGCGTCGCGCTCGAACCGACCGAGGGCAAAGTGGCGATCGGCCAAATGGCGCGCATCATTTCGGCGGATCCCACAACCGAACCATCGCCCGCCACGTCTGTCGCCGCCGCTCCTCCTCTCGTTTCGCCGCCCAGTTCGACCGCTCCACCGCGACGCGGAAAGCTTATCCTGGAAGATACCGGCGACAACCCGAAGGACCTGTTACAGATCGCGGGCAACAAGAACGTCAATGGCGAACGAGAAATGATTGCTAATCCTGGTAGCACGCGAACCCGGCCTTACAATAATCTACCTCGTGATTTCTATGTGGAAGGTGTGGTGCGCTCGATCACATCAGACCTGAAATGCATCGTCGGATTCTTCTTTCGCACCCTCGAGGAAAGGGACACCAGTGTAACCTACGAATCGATCGTCTTCGTGCAGGGTGGGATAGCTTACGAATCGGTTCAGAACCGCCAGCGCCGCGTTCCGGATGACCTGCGAACTTTGCCTCCAGGAGTGTACGCCGATGCGACCCGATCCGTCAGAATCGGGGTAGAAGTGATCGGCAGTGAATATCGCGTCTTTATCGATGAAAACTGCGTCACGAGCTTTACCGGAGCGGATCCCTCCAAGGGACGTGGCTTGTCGCTCGTCCTCATGAACGCCGGCCAAACGCCTTGCACCAGCCACTATGACAATGTGAGGGTCTACGCCGCCTCGACTCCAGCCACGATGAGCGGAGAAAAGAAAGCTAAAACGGGTGGAGAAAAGAAAGCCAAGTTCGATACTCGGAAGCGTTAGACAGTCGCGGTGAAAGCTAACAACAACGGCTCCGCGGCTGGGTTCAAACTGCCGGGCGAGATCGGCGCGAGCAACAGGAAGGCGGCGCGACTAAAAGAATTGAAAACGAAGCCGCATTGGAGGCGGCGCAACGCACCGGGGACCGGGGATCGAGACCTCAGTGCTCGATAATCCGAGGCATTTTCCGCTTCGGATGCGGTATGTCTCCTGCTTAAAACTGCGTCCGATGCAAACGATGAGCCCGGATATTGTTTTCGCCTGCGCCCATTGCTCCACCTCGTTCGTCGTCGATGTGGCTGCGGCGGGAATGACCCTGGACTGCCAGAAATGCGGCAAGCCAACCACGGTTCCCAGCCCAGCCGCGGTGGAAGTAGCCGCCGAGAACGCCGTGAGAATTTCCGATCTCCAGCATCAGCTAAAGGAGAACGAATCGCAGCGCACCGAGATCACTGGCTACATTAATCAGCTCAGCATTCAGCTTCACCGGTGGCAGCTGCGTCTGCAGACGTTGAACGAGCGGCAGAAGAAGCTCGAAGCGGAGCTGACGGCGATTGGTCGCAGTTAGACGGCACTCGCACTTCGCATCGCGAAGCGGCTACAGAAGAAACTACTTCGTCGCTTTCAGCGCGGCGTCAGCAGTCACAATTCCCGCGCCGGTCGCATCGCTGCCCCAGCTCTGGACTTCGCTGCCGCCGCCCGGAAGCGCTACGGTGCGAGACCCCGGCGGCAAGGCGATCGCTGAGTTTTTCAAAATGCTTTCGGCCGCGGCTGCCGTGAGCGAAGGCTTTTTCTGACACATCAAGGCGACGATTCCAGCGACATGCGGACTAGCCATCGATGTCCCACTCAAATAATAGTAGCTCAGTTGCCCGCTGTTGACCTGGTAGGGCCCAACGGTCCACGAACCTGGCGCCGCGACGTCCAATTGCTGCCCGGCCTTTTCGCGGCTGGAGAAATCAGCGATATAAAAATCGGCCGCTTTCGTCGGGTCCGCGACATCATCCGCGTACCACCAATTGTTGGCATTGCCATCGGGGCCCGGGAGCCATTGACCGGTCCAACCCGTGGCCGCTACTGATATGACTGGCGCATACGCTCCGGGATAGCCCATGCCGGCGTCGCCTTCGTTTCCGGCGGCGGCGACGATGATCACCCCTTT
>JBEEHU010000144.1:0-14958 GCA_041167565.1 Verrucomicrobiota bacterium
CATCTGCGTGTTCGTCGGAAATTTTTTCACGAACATGAGCAGACGCTCGATCGCTTCACCCGGTTTATGGCCGGCCAATCCGCGCCGGATCATGTTTATCTTCTCCAGCTCCCAAGGCTGCATGAGCAGTTCCTCGCGCCGCGTGCCGGAAAGGAAAATATCCACCGCGGGATAAATCCGCTGATCGCTGATCTTGCGATCGAGAACCAGCTCCATGTTGCCCGTTCCTTTGAATTCCTGGAAGATCAGCTCGTCCATCCGGCTGCCAGTATCGATCAGCGCGGTCGCCACGATGGTAAGCGAGCCCGCTTCTTCCGTATTGCGCGCCGCCGAGAAAAGCTTTCTCGGAATCTCCATGGCGCGCGCATCGATGCCGCCGCTCATGGTGCGTCCGCCGCCGCCGGTCGCGTTATTGAATGCGCGGGCCGTGCGCGTGATCGAGTCGAGCAGGATGAAGACGTCCTTGCCGGCTTCCACCATCCGTTTGGCGCGCTCGACGGCGAGCTGGGCGATGCGGGTGTGGCTTTTGATGTCGCTGTCGTTCGAGCTCGCCATGATTTCCGCCTTCGGACAGGAACGCCGGAAATCGGTCACTTCTTCGGGCCGCTCGTCCACCAGAAGAATGATGAGTTTCATCTCCGGATGATTCTTCACGACTGCGTCCGCGATGTGATGGAGCAACGTCGTCTTGCCCGTGCGCGGCGGCGCGACAATCAGTCCGCGCTGGCCCATGCCGAGCGGCGTCATCAAATCCATGATGCGCGTGGTGTAACGGTCGGGCACCGTTTCCAGTTTGATCCGGCGATTCGGATTGATCGTGGTCAGCTCTTCAAACGGCCGGAGCCCCTGATATTTCGGCGGCTCATCTTCATTGATGGTGAGCAGGCGGGTGAGCTGCGGCCCGCGGTTTCCGCGGCGGGTCTCGCCGTGGATCCACATCCCATCGCGCAAGGCAAAGCGCCGGACGATCTCCGGCGTGACGAAAATGTCCTGGGGAGTTTGGACGAAATTGCGTTTCGCATCGCGCAGGAAGCCGAAGCCCTTGCCCGAAATCTCGATGACGCCATCGCCGAATTCCGGTTCGCGCTCGAGTTCGCCATTTTGAGAAACGCCGTCGCCGCTCACGGGTTGGTCGCCTTCGTTTGTGCGAACGGCATCCGGCGAGGTATTAGATCGTTCCTGTTCGACGCGGTCGGCTGGCCCGTTTAGATCGCCGCGTTGGCCTTGCCCTTGCGAATCTCGTTGGCGGTTGTCATGGCGGCGGGGAAATCTCCTGCGGGGACGCCGCGGTCGGTCCGCGCCGGCGTCAGTTTGCAGGGGTGGCTGGTTATCGGTTTCTTCGCTCATAAATCACAATCAATGCTGCCGGAGCAGCTGGCCGCCGGTCCCAACCAGCGGCGTTTCTAGGCCGGCAATCTTGCCAGCAGTTCGTCAGAAATATCTAAATTGGAATAGACGTTTTGAACGTCATCGTCGTCTTCGAGACTGTCACACAAGCGCAAGATCTGCAGCGCGACGGCCTCGTCGTTGACCGGAACTGTCGTATCGGGGATGAAAGTAAACTTCTGCCCATCGGTAGTGACGCCCGCGTGTTTGAGCGCCTCAGCTACTGCGTAGAGCTGATCGTGGGAAGTGGTAATAACATACGCGTCCTCCTCCGTTGTCAACTCCTCAGCACCGGCATCCAGGGCCAGCTCGAACATGCGCTCCTCGCCCATGGCGCTCAGTGGCACGGTGATCCGGCCTTTCTTGTGAAACATGTGGGAGACGCTGCCGGTGGTGCCGAGATTGCCGTGGTTCTTACTGAAGATGCTACGGATTTCGGCCGCGGTGCGGTTCTTATTATCGGTCGCGGCCTCCACGATCACGGCGACGCCACCCGGCGCGTACCCCTCGTAAACGATTTCGTCGTAATGCTGCGCTTCGGTTCCCTCGCCGGTGCCGCGTTTGATGGCACGGTCGATATTGTCGTTCGGCATGCTTTGGGCGCGGGCGGAAAGGATGGCGCTGCGAAGACGCACGTTCCCATCGGGGTCGCCGCCGCCGATCTTCGCGGCGATGGTGATTTCGCGCGAGAGCTTGCTGAAAAGCGCGCCGCGCTTGGTATCGAGGGCGCCTTTGAAGCGCTTAACCTTGGACCACTTGCTGTGTCCCGACATGAGATTGCGATTTGCTTAAAGCGAACTTGCCCTGCAACTCTGCGTTCACGAGAACCCCGGAACTGAGCGCCTCGAAGCGAATGTTATCGAGGAGGCAAACGAACGAAATTATTTAACCGTTTTCGGCCGCTATTGTCAACAATTGCGTGGGTCGACTTAGGCGGCGTTTTGGGCACGCTTGCGTGCGGTGGAATCCAGGATGCGTTTTCGCAACCGGAGCGATTTCGGCGTCGCTTCCACAAATTCATCCGCGCTGATGTACTCGATGGCGCGTTCCAGAGTCATGCGGAGCGGCGCTTCGAGCTGGATGCCCTTTCCATCTCCCTGGCTGCGCATGTTCGTGAGATGCTTCGCCTTGCAAGGATTCACCGGCAGATCTTCCGGCCGCGCGTTCTCCCCCACGATCATGCCGGAATAAACTTCCTCCTGCGGGCCAATGAAGAGTTTGCCGCGGGCCTGAATGTTGTTGAGCGCGTAAGCGGTGCTGGTCCCCGGTTCCATCGAGACCATCACCCCACGATTACGGCCTTCGAGCTCTCCTTTGAACGGCGCGTACTCGCGAAAGAGATGGCTCATCAAACCTTCGCCGCGGGTCAGGTTAACCAAATCGCTTTCGAATCCGATGAGACCGCGGGTCGGGATAATCGCTTCAACGGAGACGCGAGTAGCGTGATGATCCATACTCACGATCTCACCCTTGCGGGCGGCGAGTGATTGCAAGACATCTCCGAGGTTTTCATTCGGCACTTCGACGAACAGGTCCTCGAGTGGCTCGAGCAACGCCCCATTATCGTCTCGCCTAAAGATCACCTCGGGACGCGAGACCATGACTTCATAGCCTTCGCGCCGCATCTGTTCGACGAGGATCGCGATCTGCATTTCACCCCGCGCATTGATCTCGAACGCTCCGGCCGCTTCGGTGTCTTTCATCTGCAGCGAAACATTCCCGCGCGTCTCGCGGATGAGGCGCTCGCGCACATGGCGCGCGGTCACAAATTTTCCCTCGCGACCCGCGAACGGCGAATCATTCACGAGAATTCGCATCCGGATGGTGGGCGGATCGATATCGACAAACTGAAGCGGCGGATGTTCTTCGCGGTCGGTGAGAGTTTCGCCGATGTAAACGTCTTCGAATCCGGTCAGCCCGATGATGTCGCCCACGCTGGCGTGTTTCAGCTCCACCTGTCCCATGCCCGCGAAAGTATAAAGGCCGGTAACGCTGGCCCGTTCCCGCCGGCCATCGCGATGGATACAAACGATCGAATCGCCCACGCTGACCCGGCCGCTGACGATGCGTCCCAGCGCGATGCGGCCGAGATAATCGCTGTAGTCGAGATTCGAAACGAGCATTTGAAAGAAAGGCTCCGGTGAAACTTCCGGCGGCGGCACGTACTTCACGATGGCCTCGAAGAGCGGCGTCATGTCTTCGCTGTTTTCATGGAGCTCCCGCATGGCGAAACCGTTCTTCGCGCTCGCGTAGATAATCGGGAAATCGAGTTGCTCGTCCGTTGCCTTCAGCTCGACAAAAAGATCGAACACGAGATCGAGCACCTTATGCGGCCGCGCATTTTCCCGATCGATCTTGTTGATGACCACGATCGGCTTGGCGTGATTTTCGAGCGCCTTTCGCAAAACGAAACGCGTCTGCGCCTGCGGTCCATCATGCGCGTCGACGACGAGAAGCACGCCGTCCACCATCTTCATGATCCGTTCGACTTCGCCGCCAAAGTCGGCGTGACCGGGCGTATCGACGATGTTAATGCGATAGCCGTTCCATTGGAACGCCGCGTTCTTGGCGCGGATCGTGATCCCTTTTTCGCGCTCGAGATCCATCGAGTCCATCATCCGGTCCTCGACCTTTTGATTCGAGCGGAAGGTGCCCGATTGGCGCAGCAGTTGATCGACAAGAGTGGTCTTGCCGTGGTCGACGTGCGCAATGATGGCGATGTTACGAATCTTGTCCATGGGACGATCCTCGAAATTGAGGAGCGCGAATATGGTCGCGATGAATGGTTGCGTCAACAGACGCGCCCGCTAAAACCGCGCGATATGGGTCTCGTTGCCGAAAAGCGAAACAGCTCCGCGGTTTCCCGCGGAGCTGCTCGAATTTCCAGCTCGCTTGCTACCGGCGAGTTCGCACTCGCCAGCAACCGTTGTCAGGTTACGGAAGGTTGTAGATTTCCACCAACCCTACTCCGGTCGGCGTTCCGTTTCTGCCCTGGACGATCGCCGTATAGGCGCCCGGCGCCAGGAACTTGATCACGGCGGACTCCTTGGCATTCGAAGGCGACATGCCAGCAGCCGTAAGGGCTGCCGCCTGGCCCGCGTTGTCCTGCCAGTCGTCGTTCGCCAGCAGAAGCGTTCCATCGCCATCACGCAATTCCAGCGTCGGATCAGGCAATGCGCCCGCCACGCCAAAAGCTGTCAACGATGGGCCGAGGGCGCGCACGGCAACGTTTGCGCCGCCGCTGCCGGCGTCCACAAAGAAGCCCCCAATCATGACGTTGTTTCCAGTCTTGACTGAAGCGCGGGTGCTGAGGTTCGCCAATTTCGTCGTGGCACCGGTGGCCAGATCATAGACTTCGATCAAGCCAAGGCCGGTCCCACCGCCCAATCCTCTCAGGAGGACAGAGTAGTTGCCCGGCGCCAGCGAGGCGACGATGGCTGATTCGACATCATAGAGCGGCGGTATGCCCGTCGCCTTGATAGCGGCTTCCTGAGTGTCTCTCCAGTCCTGGTTAGTAGCGAGCACACTGGCCCCGCTACGCAGTTCCAGCGTCGGGTTAACGAGGAAGTCGCTCAGTCCCATGTTCTGCAACGAAGGCCCGAGACCGCGAATGATCACGTTCTTGTTTCCACTGCCCTGGATGATGAACCCGCCAATGATCTCATTGCCACTGCCCGACTCGACGCGAGCGCGCGTCGACACGTTGACCAGCTGCGACGGAGTGGGAGTTGGCGTCGGTGTCGGCGAGGAGTTTGGCTGCGGCGCGCCGGCCGGGGCGGACGTGACGGCTGCTACGACAAGGTTGTCAAACGCAACGCCTGCGACATTACGTGACGGGAATAGCGGATTGATCGTGCCAGAAGTGTTCGAATCCTGTTCGTATTCGAACCGCAGTTGAATCTGTGCGCCATTCAAACTGGTGGTTCCAACGGCCGGAGTCAGCGACGCTGCCGGGAACTTCATATGAACGTGCTTGAACCCGTTCGAGAAGCCTGACCATGCACCGATATCCTGGAAGGATTGATTCCGACGCGGAAAATCCTTCGGATACCACTGGATTTCGCCGGTCGTGAATTCCTCCTCAAAGGCTTCGGCCATTACCGAGCGGAGGAGGCCTCTTCCGGTCGTATTATCAAGGACGCGAAGCAAGAAGCCGTCGTATCCGAGATACTTGTAATTCGCATCATCTTCCGAGTTGTAAGCGACATCCATGTCAACCGTCACGTATTCGCAATTCGCTGGAACGTTCATCAGCGGGCTGAAAAGACGCTCGGAGCGAGCGCCGCCGGTATCATTTTGCTCGAAGACAGCTCCATTTCCCGGTTGATCACGGAAAGCGGTATTGTTCACGGTCCAGGGGATGGTGAGAGTGCCCGCATTGTGGTTCGAACTCCACCCAGAAGGCAGCGCGCCTGGAATCGTGTCGTCGAAGTTCTCCGCGAGCAGAACGACAGGTTTCGGTGTGCCGGTTGGCTGGGTGTAATTGAACACTGCCGTTCCCTGCGTGGTCGTCACGGTGAGCGTGAGCTTGATCGGCGTTCCCGGGACGAAACTATTAGATATCTGCGCCACGAAGGTTCCAACAGCATTCTTCTCCGTGCCGCCTGCTGGAATGTTCGCATAGGTCGCCGTGTTCGAAGTAAACGTAACACCGGGCGTCGTTGTCGAGATCGTCGCGCTGATTCCGGTAACGGCCGCTGGGGTCGAAGGCGGAGTCGTGAGCGCTGTGTTCGTGACATAATTTTGCAGCGGGATCTGGAAGTTGACGGTATCACCTGGATCGATAAACCCGTTGCCGCCGCTGTCAGTGATTTTGACTGCTCCGAAACCGCCGCTTTGCGGGAAATCAAAGTTGGCCATGCGCAGGCTGGGCCGTGCTGGCAAAGTAGTCCGGCGGAAGAACAGGTCCGGTACATTCATGTTGCCCGGGCTGCCCGTAGCCGAATCATTCGCGTTGGTCTGGCCGTCGCCAAAGGGATGGAGTTCCGTGCCGGCGTGCGCATTGAACAATTCTCCGCCCTGCGCCACCGTCATATTGTAGTCACCCAGGTTCGGCTGGCCGGTGTCATTGCCCCAGGCCGCTTTGAACGGCTCGAAGGTCAACGGTATCGGTTTGCTGAAATTCAGGCCACCGTCCGTCGAGCTCTGCACCGTGATCTCGGCCAGGTCACCCGTTGCGGCGAGACCCTCATCATAATAGGTAACGGTAACGCGGCCCGTGCCGTTATCGACCGCCACGGTTGGGAACCATTGGTTGCGATCGTTGCCGGGCCGGCTGTTGATGCGCCGTTGCGCAGAGAAGGTGCCGCCATTGTCCGTGCTCCGGACGAACGAGATGTCGCTTCCGTCCAGCAAAGTGTTGCCCGCCCAGACGACATAGATGTTTCCTGCCGTCGCGGTGCCGCTTCGATCCACGGCCATGGAGGGAAACGAGTGATCCCGGTCGTTGCCGAGGGCTCGATCGCACTGCCTGAAATCGCCGCCGCTCATCGAGATGGGAGCTCCCCACGTTAAACCTTGGTCGGTTGATTTGACGAACATTTCATTAATCAGCGAGTACCCGCTTGGATCGGTCGCGGTGCGTCCTCTGTCTCCCGTAACCGCATACACAGTCGTAGCGTCTCCCTTAAACTTCGGCATCGCTCCCTGGCCCGACTGCCCCGCAGCTGCCGGGTAAAAAATCGTACTCGTTGACCATGTCGGCGGATTGCCGGTGGCCACGTTATCGCTGAAGGTTGCCCGCTCTTCTACGCCGGCGGCGCCGCCCGCGATAAAGTTCGACCAGGCTATCATGCACCGGCCAGTTGCGGGATTGATGTCCATGAATTCCTTGTCGGCCGCGTCAGTGGGAGCGGCCGGCCGGGTTGCGCCTGTCACTTCAAACGGCCCCTGCCAGGTGTGGCCGAAATCGGTCGAACGATGGATGCACATCGTCTGGGTGGTCGCCGCCGTAGGGACCGTGCCAAGGTTGTCCTTAACCATGATCGACGAATAAATAAAGATGCTGCCCCCAAAGTATTTGATGTCCGCGTCACCAAAGACCTGCGGATATTTAGTGCCGGCAACCGTGGTCTGTTGCGCGACCGGGATGGGTAACTGACGGCCGTCCGTAAAGGTCACACCGCCGTCATCGGAATAGTAAAAGCCCGAGAGACTGGCCGGGCTGAGAGAAAAGCCGCGCGTGTCGTTAAAGCCGATGACCACGTGCTGACCGGTGCTATCGACCGCGATGGCGTACTCGGCCTGGCCGCCCGGGACGGGAAAACCACCTGGGAAATCGGGATCTTGCGCTTCGCACTCTTCATCTTCGATACAAGCGTCGGTAGCTCTATTCGAGAGGACCCCGCCCGAGAAAACCACCCTGTTGCCCACGACCTGTCCACTGGCTCCCCGCTCGGTCCAATATGAATAGATGCGAGCGATCCGAGCCATATCCGTCATCGAATGGATCGGGTTCCGAGCGATCTCCGTCTTCGTTGGAGCGGCAATCGCTTTCCCGGCGGACGACCAGAAAAATGCTACAGCTCCTAAGAGCAGCGCGAGGGCAAAAGCCCAGGAAAAGAATTTACGGTAAGACAATTTGGGTACGTGTGATTTCATATTTACGGAGTTGAAAACCGCGATTGCTTTCAGAGCGTTTGCCTTCAAGAGCCGCGGTCAGTCTGGCCGTTTTAGAGAAGCGCCTATTAACTGACAAGGTTTATTTTCTCCAAACCCGAAAATATATTTCGGCCGGCCCGGCTTCGGTCACAACCGCGCAAGGCTGAGAGCGCGCTTGCCCGGCTCAGCCCTTATCGATGCAGAAAACGAACGCGGACGGCGTCCACATTCATCCAATCTACGGCGTGCTCGTCGGCGAAGTCATGGGCGGCGCGTTCTCTTCCTTGGGAGTGCCGCTCTCCTTTTTCCGAAGTTCTTCCGACGCCTTGCTGATGGCTTGTTGTTGCTTTTGGGCGCGACTCGGCACGTTTGGATCGGGCGTAGCGTTAGCCGCCGGCGGTGGTTTTGAACAAGAACAAATCGAACCGGCCGCCAATAGAGTTATCAGAATTTTTCTCATGAGCATTTTTGGGTGCGAACTTGGATCCCGAATGGTCGTGGCATCAGCTGCTTACCGCAGCAGGAAACGACATCGCCCCGGGCGATTGTCAACCAAACGCGAAAACGAAAACGCGCGACATGGAGATGCCGCGCGTTTTCGGTTTAAACTTCTTTAGCCGCCGGCCTAGCGCGGCGCGTAGTGGCCGGGCACCCAGACGCGATGATGATGACGCCAGGCCCAATGGCCGGAGATCCAATACCAGCGCACCCCGTTATTGTAATACCAGGCTCCATGTGTGTAATACGGGCGATCCCCGATCGAGATGTTGATCCGCAGCGCTTCCGCCGTCTTCGGAATCATTGCCCCCGTGCAAACCAACGCGGCTAAGAGAACAGCAAGTTTGTATTTCATAATGTTTTTCCCTCGTCCTTTGTCGACTGACCTGACCGAATATGATTCGGCACTGCGCCTTCGGCAAGCCGTGTCGTCATCCACAAAACGCTACTCGGTCAGAACAGGCGCAGCGCCCACCGGCTCGACCCATTTCCCGTGCTCGCGAATTAGATCCTGCAGCCGATCCACCGCGTCGGCTTCCGGGATGTTGAACTTCACCGCCGTCTTGCCCACGTAAAGATTCACCTTCCCCGGCGCTCCGCCCACGTAGCCAAAATCCGCGTCCGCCATTTCGCCCGGGCCGTTTACGATGCAGCCCATGATCGCGATCTTCACGCCCTTCAAGTGCATGGTCGCCGCCTTGATGCGCGCGGTCGTCGTCTGGAGATTGAACAACGTGCGGCCGCAGGACGGGCAGGCGACATAATCGGTTTTGAAAATGCGCGAGCCGGCCGCTTGCAGGATGTTATAACTCAAGCGCAACGCCTGACCGGGCGCTTCTTCGCCCTGGATCAGGATCGCGTCCCCGATGCCGTCGCAGAGCAGCGAGCCAATGTTCGTCGCTGCCATCAACAGCGTCTGGAGGAATGACGAATGACGAATGTCTAATGACGAAGGAATGACGAAGCCCGAATCGCTTTTCCTCATTCGATTATTCGAACTTCCTTCGTCATTCGTCATTCGTGCTTCGTCATTTTTCAGCACATCCTTCAGAAGAATCGGATGATGCGGTGCAATCTTTGACGCGAGCAATCGAAACGCCGTGATCACCGGCATAGGCACATCGTCCGCCACGGTGACGAATTCGGTCGCCGTCGATTCATTCAATCGCGCCATGGCCGCGTCATCCCGCGGATCGATTTCCACAACGCCAGCAGTCTCATAAACAATCTCCGGCTGGTAATCGCCCAACCGATCCAGTTTGTGCGCGACCTTGTCGAAATTCGCCTGGCGAACAACGACCCGAATCAATTCGTCTCCGCCAAGTTTTACGCCGCCGCGCTCGATCTTGCTCGAACCACGCCGCTCGTACTCAAACGGATTGTAGGACAAGCGCTCCGCTTGCCGTGGCTCCTCGTGCGGCAGGGTCGCCGCGGCGACCGCCTGCCCTGCAATGTTCGCCAAAGCGCGCGCGACCGGAATCTCATGCACGCTGTCCTCTGTCAGCGAAACGCGAATCGTGTCGCCAATTCCGTCGTGCAGGAGCGAGCCAATCCCGATCGCGCTCTTGATCCGCGCGTCTTCGCCTTCGCCCGCCTCGGTTACCCCAAGGTGAATTGGGTAATTCCAATCGTCCCCTTCTTCGCGCAGCCGCGCGACCAGAAGTCGATAGGCGTTGATCATCACCTTCGGGTTGCTCGACTTCATCGAGAAAACGAAAGCGTGATAGTCGAGATCACGCGCGATCCGCGCGAATTCGAGGGCGCTCTCGACCATTCCGAGAGGCGTGTCGCCGTAACGGTTCATGATGCGATCGGAGAGCGAGCCGTGATTTGTTCCGATCCGCATCGCTCGGCCGAGTTCCTTGCTGAGTTTCACCAGCGGCGTGAAACGCTCGCGGATCCGCTCCAGTTCCGCGGCGTACTGCTCGTCCGTGTATTCGACGATCTTGAACTTCTTCGAATCCGCGTAATTCCCCGGGTTGATCCGAACCTTCTCCACCCACTTCGCCGCTTCCATGGCCGCTTCGGGTTTGAAATGAATGTCCGCCACGATTGGCACGTCGCAGCCGCGTTCGTGCAACCCGCGCACGATGTTCTCCAAATTCGCCGAGTCCTTTACCGTCGGCGCCGTGATGCGCACGATCTCGCAGCCCGCTTCCGCTAGCTCGATCGTCTGCGCGATGGACGCCTCCGTGTCCATCGTGTCGCAAGTGATCATCGACTGGACCCGGATCGGATTCGCGCCACCGACTCCGACGCGGCCGATCATCACCTCGCGCGTGTCGCGACGTTGATAATGATAAGGCGATTCGCAGTACTGCATTGTCACATCGGCGGCGGGAGTTGTTCGATCAGCACCGCGGTTCCATAACAAAGGACCTCCGTCACACCCTGCATGACTTCCGTGGCGTCATAGCGCAAGCCAATCACGGCGTTGGCCCCAAGGGCGCGCGCATGTTCCAGCATTCGCTCGAGAGCGTCCCGCCGCGTCTGTTCGCAGAGATCCGTAAAGATCGAGATGTTACCGCCCACCAGGGTTTGCAAGCCCGCGCCGATCGTCCCGAAGATGGAGCGCGAACGGACAATGATTCCGCGCACCACCCCAAAAGTTTTCACGGTCCGATAGCCGTCGAGGGTAAAGGCGGTTGTGGTCATGGTTGGATTCATGGTCGCAATTTACATAGGCGTGCGCGTAACGCACCGCCGATTCTTTCCAGGTGCGGCCGTCTCCAAATAATGGAGGGGCGAGCTCCGGCGAGCCCGCGGCTCCAAGAGACAGCACTACGGCGCAGGCGTCGGCTTTGCCGGCGCCGGCTGCGTCTCCATCTTGTCGAGCTTGTTGCGGATGAACGGCAAATCCTGGGCGTCGTAGAAAGTGACGTAGAGCATGTAGCCGATGATTAGGACCGCGCAGCCGGTTTGGATCAATTCGAGGAGCCGCATGTTGACCGGTTTGCGCCGAATCGATTCGATGATCGCGAGCACGATATGCCCGCCGTCCAGCACCGGAATCGGGAGCATGTTCAAGATCGCGAGATTAACATTCAGGATCACGCTGAACCACAGGGCGAGCTGCCAGCCGCTCTCACTCTGGAAAAGGAGGTAGTAAATCCGGCCGATGCCGATCGGCCCGCTCAAATGCTGCAGTTTCACATCCGACTTCGGCGACGCGACCGCGCCGATCGTGTTCAGCGTGCTCGTCACGCTGTTGTAAACCTGTTCGATCGGATTCGGATGCGAGACCGACATCCGCCCGTTCGCTTCCCATTGAATGCCGACTCGCGGCACTTTCCCGCCGCTCAAGATTTTCGGCAGCACCGTCACGTCACTGACCGCGCCGTCCCGATTTACCTGCAGGGTCATTGGCTGATTCGGATGCGCCTCGATGTAATCAGCGACAGCCAGCGGATGATAAATGTGCGTGCCGTTGAAACCGACGACGACGTCACCGTGCTTCAAGCCCGCCGCCGCGGCGGGACTATCGGGCTGGACTTGATCGATCAATGGCGTCTGCGCCGGCAGGATCATTATTTGCCGCACGCTTTTTCTCCGCCACCCCCGCGTCTCGGATTTGAACGGGGCGACCGGAAAAGTTCGCACCTCGCCGGCGCGCTCGACCTTGATCGGGATCGTCGGCTCCTCGCTGCGGAGCACGTTCCAGATCACACTGTCGTTCATCCCGCTGAACCGGATGACGCGCTTGCCGTCCACTTCGAGAATCTTGTCCCCCGGCAACAGGCCCGCTTTTTCGGCGGGCGAATCGCGCTCCACGTACCCGATCACGGTTGTCAGATCCGATTCGCTCACGGGATGGCCAACCGCATAAACGATCACCGCGAAAAATAATGCCAGAAGCAGGCTGAAAAGCGGGCCAGCCACCGCGACGATGATTTTATCGAGCGCGGAAATCGGAGGCAGCTTCTCGCGTTCCACGTCCGCTTTGCCCTCGATGATATCCATCGGCGCGAGCTGCGGCAATTTCACGAACCCGCCGAACGGGAGCGAGCCTAACGAGTACTGGACGCCGTTGATCGTCTTCTTCCAGATCGGCTTGCCGAACCAGACGCCGAACCCTTCGATAAACAAGCCGCGCCATCTTGCGGCGAGGAAGTGTCCCAGCTCATGGACAACGATGAGCAAATTAAAGAGAACAATGACTTCGAGAACGATGAAGAGGACTCGAAAGGCGTTGGAAAGCATATTTAATCAGGAAAGCAGGAAATCAGGAAAAGAAAGAGCGATGATCAGGCCGGAAATTCTCACTTCCATCGCTTTCCTCTTTTCCTGCTTTCCTAATTCAATTCTTTTGGATCGCGGCGCTCGCTTCTGCGCGGGCCCATTGATCGGCCCGCAATATTGCATCGAGATCGGGGTGCGCAACGTTCGTGTGCCGATCCATGACCCGCTCGACCATTTGCCAGATGCGCGGAAAGGAAATGGCGCGATCAAGGAAAGCTGAGACCGCCACTTCATTCGCCGCGTTCAAAACAGCCGGCAATGTCCCCCCTTCATCGCCAGCCCGCCGCGCCAGATTCAACGCCGGGAAATCCTCATAACGCGGCGTGGCAAACTCCAGTTGCCGCAGCTTTCCGAAATCGAGTGGCGGTAATGAATTCGGCACCCGCTCCGGCCAGGTGACCGCGTACTGAATCGGAAAACACATGTCCGAATGACTGAGCTGCGCGAGCACCGAGCCGTCGCTGAATTCCACCATCGAATGGACAATGCTCTGCGGGTGGATCACCACTTCCACGCGCTTCATCTCCACGCCGAAAAGCCAGTGCGCCTCGATCATTTCGAGTCCCTTATTAAAGAGAGTCGCCGAATCGATCGTGATCTTCGGTCCCATGTTCCAGGTCGGATGCTTCAACGCCTGCTCCACCGTGATCGATTCGAATTGCGTCGCCGGTGTTTCCCGAAACGGTCCGCCCGATGCCGTCAGGATGAGTCGGCGAACCTCATCGTTGGACGTTGAACGTTGGACGTTGGACGTTGGACGTTCTCTTTGAGAATCGAGGCACTGAAAGATCGCATTGTGCTCGCTATCGACCGGCAAAATCCGGACACCCTTCTTCTTCGCCTCCCGCGTCACGATCTCCCCCGCCATCACGAGTATCTCCTTGCTCGCGACCGCCAGATCTTTCCCGGCCTCGATCGCCGCCAACGCCGGCCGCAACCCGCCGGTTCCCACTACCGCGACGAGCACCATTGCAGCCTGGTCCAGACAGGCGATCTCGATCAGTCCCTTTTCGCCCTGAAAAATCTGTGGTTCGTATTCCAGTGCGGCGCGCAGCTCAGCGATCTTCGTTTCATCCACCAGACAAACCGCTTTCGGCCGGACCGCGTTCGCCTGCGCCGCCAGCTTTTTCGCATTGCTGTTCGCGGCCAGCCCGACGATCTCAAGGCGCTCCGGAATATCGCGCGCCACTTTCAGCGCGCTCTCTCCGATCGAACCGGTCGCGCCGAGGACGACAATACGTTTGCGTTTCATCTGAGAGAGAATCGTTTCTCGCGGCCGCGCTTAGTGGAGGCGAATAACGAGACGCAGATAGAAAAACAACAACGGTGCGGTAAAGAGCAAGCTATCGACCAGATCAAGCGCCCCGCCGATTCCTGGCAACAGGTTCCCGGAGTCCTTCACGCCGGTGCTCCGTTTTACAATCGATTCCGCCAAATCTCCGATCACCGCCGCGAACCCCAACAGCAATCCCAGCACGGTCGCGTGCGTCAAATTCAGCGCGGAGAGATGACCCGGCATGAGCTTGAACATTCCCAAGCTGGCCAGCAGGGAAAAAAACAGCGCGCCGACAAAACCTTCCCAGGTTTTTTTCGGGCTGATGTGCGGAATCATCTGGTGCCGGCCGATAACGCTGCCGGTCAGATAAGCGCCCATGTCGCTGAATTTCGTGATCGCGATCAGATAGAGGACATAGAATTGCCCCATGACCGCGCCGCTCGGCGAGCGCGGCACGACGTAGACAATCTTGGTGATGAAGTTGAAAAGCCAGAGGACGTAAAGCAGGCCGAACAAGGTGTAAGCCATGGTGCGCAGCGGAAAATCATCGCGCAGTCGCTCGAACATTTGGCGCGCGAAGACCGTGAGCAAAAAACCCAGCAGCACCGCCATTTCGAAGTCGTAGGACTGCGCCGGTCCCACCGTGGAAAAATAATAGAAGCTGCCGACGAGCATGATCGCGCCGCAGACCATGGCGGTGATCTTGAAATTGGGCAGGCCCTTGTGATCGAGCATCCCATAAAATTCCCAGAGCGTGAGCAACCCGAAGGCGGCGATCAGTGCGAAGAAGGCCAGCTCGTATCCGGAAAAGATGATGACCAGCGCGACCGACCAAAGCGCGATCGTGCTCGCAAAGCGGAAGATGAAAGTGAGACGCGCCGGAACCGGTTTTGTCGTAGGTCCGGTAACCGTCGCTGGCATGGCCGAACACCATCAAGAGAGAGACCGAACTTGTCCAT
>JBEEHU010000145.1:0-22488 GCA_041167565.1 Verrucomicrobiota bacterium
CCAAGCATCTAACCATGCGATGGAGCGAACCGCTGGCAGCTTTGGTTCCTGACTTTCCATGAAATTCCACCCTCAACCCGAAGCCACGCGCCACCCACCAGCCGTCGCTCATCTTCTTCTCGTTAGATGACAAAGCGCTTCCTGGTCATCTCAGCTCTGACCCTTATTGCAGTGGTCGTTCTCGCCAGCTGGTTTGCGCTGCATTATGTCCCGTCACCCTTCGCCAGGGTTACGTTGCGCGGCGACACGGTCGTCGCTCAGATTCGGCCGGGTACGAGCTTCGGCTTCGTGCGTCAAAGCACGCAGGTGGGAGAGCACATTTCCGACTCAGCTTCGATCGAGCTTCGAGACGGTGAGTCGGTCATGCTCGGTTCACCTCACACGGGATATACTATTACAGGGCGAGTCTCGCCGAGACCGGCGGGGCTTTACATCCAAGGTTCCTGGTCGCTTCATGACTTTCTTCGCAGCTCGCTGAAGACCTGGTTTGTCGAAGCACACTGAGATGTTCGATGTGTCATCTAACCAGGCGATGGAGCCAACGGCTGGCAGCTTTGGATCCTTGCGTCCCATAAAATTCCACCCCCAACCCGCAGCGACGCGCTCTCCCGCCAGCCGTCGCTCATCTTATTTTCGTTAGATGGTTAGCGCCTCGACCATTCTGAAAATCTCGCTTGGAGTAGCCTGCGTTGCCGGCTTCGTTCTCGTCCACCTGTTCCTGCGCCGCTTGCGCGCTCGCCACGCCTCGACCTGGGAGGGACTTGGTGCGCCCACGCTCGTCCTGAACAACACCATCTCCAATTCTCTGCGCACCTGGCGCTTCATCTGGGAGGGAGAATACCGCGTACTCGATGATTCTGTTTTGAACAGGCTCGGGACGATCCTGCGTCTCTACTGGATCGCGTACATCATTTTGTTTATCGTTGTGGTGATCTCCGTGCGCTCCTCATCGTGACTCCACGTCCACCATCTAACCAGGCGATGGAGCGAACGGCTGGCAGCTTTGGCTCCTCACTCAAGATGAAATTCCATCCTCAACCCAGAGCGATGCTCCTTCACGCTAGCCGTCGCTCATCTTGTTGATGAACTCGCGCGACTCGTTCAACCTCCGGTCCTAAAGTCTATGTCGCGGCTTGCCAGTCCGCTCCATTCTCGTTAGGCGAAGCGCGCACATACAATCCATGAGATGTTCATGAATCAAAACGATACCATCCGAGTCGCTCAAGAGTTTCTCCGCCGCATGGGTAGTGACGCCGAACCGGCCGAAATCGCAAGGCTGTTTAGCGAGACGCTGGAGTGGGAGATTGCGGGGGATACCGGCATCCTACCTTGGATCGGCCACAAGTCCGGCAGGGGCGCCATCACAGATTTCGTTCGCGATTCACGCGCCATGCTCGAGCGAATCAGCTTTGAGGTTCACGATATTCTGGCCAGCGATAAGCGAGCAGTGATTCTCGGTTCGCTCGCGTCGAAGCTCAAGCGAACCGGCAAAATCGTTACTACGGACTTCGCTATCATCCTCACCGTATCCAACGATGAGATTGTCCGATTTCAGATGCTGGAAGACAGCTTTGCGGTCTCCCGAGCAGCACGTAACTGACGCACCATGATCAGAACACAACGTCGCCTAACCAGGCTATGCAGCGAATCGCGCCCCGCTCCGATGCGTAGCTTTCGTGCATTTAGTTCGTCCCGCTTGCGGCCACACGCGTTCTCGGGCGCGGTCGCTGACCTCGTGTCTCGTTAGACCCATACAAATCGACTGCTATTGGCCGAACCAAGGGGCTGCGAAGCCGCCGAACAACAGATGCCATAAAATGTAGAAAGCCATGCGAAAGACGATCGGCGTGACCCAGCCGTAGCGCAAAAAAAGCCACCCTTCGAAGACGTTCGACAGATAGAGCGGTTCGAATGGTAAGCGCGCGACGCTACCCCAGCGCCCCGCGTGTATATCCGGGCCAAGATATGGCCAAATCTCGTAGAGCGAAATGAAGAGGTTAAGAGCCCAGAACATCGTCAGGCGCAAGTGCCGCCGCAGCAGCACGACTGAGACGAGCCAAAAGCTAATGCAAAGAGCGCCAAGACGCAGCAGATACTCAAGAAAGATCGCGCCAAAAGTATAGAAAGGAATCGACCATGGCAGCGGCACATGGTCCCAGCCGGAGCTGGGGTTCAGCGGGCTATGCATTGGGTGCCAGACATACATTCCAATCGTGATCAAACCGTACGCCCCACCGGTGATGGTCGCGATCCCGATCCCCCGCCGATCCCGTTGTGGGTCCGACAGTGAATCAGGGAATCCCGACGCTCGATCAGCCAGGAGGCCGAGAAACCCGATCGCTATAATACTAAGCACCAAGGACCAAGTAAACGCCGACGCCTGATCGCGGAGTGGAAGGTCCGTAAGCAGGAACTGCAACCCGACTTTGATTATTACGATCCCGAGCGATAAGGCGCCGAAAAGAACTGTCGAGCGCTTGAGCAAAAACTCGCGCGCCGGCCCGAACCTGGAATTTTTTGCCATCTCGCAGATGAGATGCGACTGGGATGCAGTTTGGATTCAGAAATTGCGGTTTTTTATCCTTCCCAGGCGCGAGAACACGCTTTATCGGTTATTCACCGTGAGGTCTAACCAGACGATGCAGCGAACCGCTGGCCGCTTCCGCGTTTCCATTTTCGATGACTTCCACCTTTCACCTGCAGCGACGCGCGCTCTCGCAGCGGTCGCTATGTTCTGTGTTAGACGTACTCACACCTGCCCAGGGATGCTACAATCCACAAATATGAAACTACTGGTGTTCTTCGTTGTCTGTCTTAGCGCGCTGCAACTGCACGCTGAGTCACCAAAGTTCCAGCCGATCAATGTCGATTTCGAAGTCGCGCGCGTAAAACAACAGCTGCACGAGATTCAGGCGTTGCCTATAGCCCGCGATCAAAAGATTCAGAAGCAGCGGGCACTCCTCGATCGCGAGATCGTGCGCGCGAAAGAGCAAACGCGCGAGATTCAGGCCAGCGACTCGAAAGAGGCGGCGGGTCGAGACCGTAAGAAGGCCGGCCTCGACAGTATCCAGAAATTTTTGGACATTATTCGCTCTATGAATCCGCAGATCTAATGCCTAACCAGGCGATGCAACGAACTCCGAATGTGTTCGGAGTCGCTGATCTTATATCTTGTTAGACCTATGAACCAAGAAACGGAGCAGGCGGCTGGAAGGCTCTGCGGCAAGGATGAAGGATGAAGGATGAAGTGAAAGCAAAGCTCGCCATCGCCAGCGGTCGCTGATCTTATTGATGCACTCGCGCGACTCGCTTACCCTGCGGGCTTGAAGTCTATGTCACGGCTTGCCAGTCCGTTCCATTGATGAACTCGCGCGACTCGTTCAACCTGCGGTCATAAAGTCTATGTCACGGCTTGCCAGTCCGTTCCATTCTCGCTAGACGGCATTTCACCCTTTACGAAAAGGACACAAACCATGAAAAAATACACAGCACCCTGGAGCACATCGCTCATCGTTGTTTCTTCAGTCGCTACCCATTATTTGCCTCGGCGCCGCGATTAGTGTCGCTTGGACCAGCCGGCCGTGGATGGCCTTGCTTCCACTGGCCATCGTCTGCGGCGGTATATTCTTCACGATTCGTGGCTATACAGTCACTCCCGACGCCATTCTTGTTCATCGTCTGTTCTGGAAGACTCGATTGCCACTCGTTGGCTTGCGCTCTACACAGATCGAGCCGGAAGCCATGCGCCGGAGCATTCGCACATTTGGTAATGGCGGCTTATTTTCTTTCACCGGCTGGTTTCGCAACACGACGCTAGGGGCATATCGCGCATTTGTTACCGATCCGCATCGGGCAGTTGTGTTGCATTTTGCCCGGCGCACCGTCGTCGTTTCGCCTTCAGCGCCAGAAGACTTCGTCCGCGATATTCGCATCTCCACCCATGCCGCCTAACCAAACGATGGAGCGAACAGCCAGCCGTGGCCGATCTTGAGTCTCGTTAGGCGGCTTGATCGATGGCGCGAGTCGATAAATTAGTGTAAACCATCTGGTATCGCTAATAATGCATATACGAATAGGCTTGTGAGCCTGGTTAAGGCTGATTCTCGACTTATGACTCTCTTGCGAGCCGTCCGCACGCTTGAGATCGACCGGTGGTGTATTGCTGCTGGTATCATTCGCAACAAAGTTTGGGATGACTTGCACAATTATACCGAACCTACTCTGCCTTCAGATATTGATGTGCTATTTTACGACGCCAACCGAACGAAATCGGCTTACGAAGATGAAATAGAGAAACGAGTTTCAGAATCGGTGCCAACAGTGCGCTGGGAAGCGGTCAATCAGGCCACAGTTCACATCTACACAAAAGATGCTCCCTATCAGTCGATCGAAGAAGCGATGTCGCGCTGGGCAGATTTAGTGACGGCCGTTGGTGTTTATCTGACCGATGCCGACGAAATAGGAACTATTGCCCCAGGAGGCTTAGACGACCTGTTCAATCTCAGAGTCAGGCCAAATCTTGTTGCTCCAAACGCCGCTGCTATCTACGACCGCCGCATGGCAACAAAAGGATGGCTTGAGCGTTGGCCTAAACTCACCATTGAGAAGATAGCATCTGGCTCTTACTGAGCAGACGGAGCAAGTCGCTAACGAGAATTATGAAAAAGTATTTATTAACGTTGCTGGGCCTAATTCTTTGTTCGTGCACTCGCACGGAAACTATGGATACAGACAGGAAGACAAATATGAACAACTACAAGAAAGACGCGGCTCTTTGGTATGAGGCGTTCACCAACAAGGACCCGGCGCTGCTCGATAGAATCCTGCACGAGCCTTGGGTCGACATTCCGTCGTCTCCGGGCACACCCGCCGGTCCAGAAGGTGTAAAACCTCTTCTCGCCCGGCTCACCACGACTTTTCCAGATTTGAAGCTGACTATTGAGGACATTCTTCAGGAGGGAGACAAGGTGGTCGTTCGCGCCAGAATGGCTGGCACTCAAAAAGAAACCTTCATGAGTTTCCCATCAAAGAACCGGAAGATGGACATTCAGGTCGTGGATATCCACGAGTTTAAAGACGGGAAGATTGTTCGTACCTGGCACACGGAGGATTGGATGAGCGGCCTGCGTCAATTAGGCGTCTTCGAGAAGTAAGAATCAACCTGGCCACCGAAGATCGACCTGAAAACCGCCGAAGAAGGAAGTGAAAGCAAAGCTCGCCATCGCCAGGGGTCGCTGATCATTTTCGTTAAATGGCGACCCCCTCCAATGTCAGCAAGGTGTCCCGCGCGCTCACTTTGTTGCTTTGCGTTGCTCTTTCAGCGTGCTGCAAGCGCGATGTTCAAGCCCGACACCCTTCGCCGTCCGGAGCGAGAGTGCTGACGATTGTGCGCGTCGACTGCGCCGCCTTCGATAGCTTCCGGACGGAAGTCCGTCTTGGGGACGCGGATGCGACGGCTCGAGCGTCCGGTGGCGAGATCGTCGCAAGGATCAGCAGTTCGCCGGTTGTGCAAGTGACTTGGGTAGATGAGTCTTCCGTGGTGGTCTTCGTGCCGAAAGAGTACCATCTTTATGTTCAGAAGAAGGAACTCAACGGTGTGCGGATCGACTTTCGTTAGCGAACATGCACTCTCCCCTGACATCTAACCATGCGATGCACTCGCGCGACTCGTTTACCCTGCGGGCTTGAAGTTATGCCACGGCTGGCCAGTCCGTTCCATCTAGTTAGATCGTGAGCGCGCGCAGATTACTTCTCATCGTGATGGTAACAGTCGGAGTCTGCAGCTTCCTCGGTTCGCTGCTTCTCTTTCAAGCACTGGGACGCCGCAGCCCAACGACGCCGGATCTTCCAGCACGCCAGACGTACCAGATGACCAATCATGGATACCTCTTCTACGTCACACGCGAGCAGTGCTGGCTCTTCTATGGTTTGCTTTACGGTGGGTGGGGTCTCGGCGCATCTGCTGCACTGTTGAACTGGCGGTGGAAGGTCATTCACAACTTGACGCCACAAGGATGGCAGCTGCCGAAGTGACGCCACCCGTCGCTGACCTTATTTTCGTTACCGCGAGCGCGATCTTCCAAATGAACGCCGGCGTGGGGAAGAAGAAGGTCCGCGGCCGTCGTCGCGCTGGGACGCGCCACGGCGTCCCCGCGGAGAATTCCCCGGCAGGCGCGGCTCGATTTTTTCCGGCCGGGCGCGGCGCTGCTCTCCCCTGCCCCGGTCTTCACGCGGCGGAGCAGCGGCGTTGTAATCGAATCCTTCCGCTTTTTTTCGCACGATCCCGCGGCCGATGAAACGCTCGAGCGAACGCAACGGCCCGTGATCTTCGGGGGTAACGAAACTGATTGCATCGCCCACGGCATGGGCGCGGCCCGTGCGCCCGATCCGATGGACGTAATCCTCCGAATGCATGGGGAAATCGTAGTTCACCACGTGCGAGATCCCATCGACGTCGATGCCGCGCGCCGCGATGTCGGTCGCCACGAGCACGCGCACCGCGCCCGATTTGAAATCCTTCAACGCGCGCAGCCGTTGGTTCTGCGAACGGTTTGAATGAATCGTGCCGGTCTTGATCCCGCTTCTCTCGAGCCGGCCCGCGATCCGATCGGCGCCGTGCTTGGTGCGAGTGAAGACGAGCACGGTGTCGAATTGCGGATCTGCCAGGAGATGGAGAAGAAGAGAGGGCTTCAGATGCGAGCGCACTTCGTAAACAAACTGGGTCACGGTATCCGCGGGATTAGCGCGGCGGCCGATCTCGATAATTTTGGGCGACCGTTGGAACTCATGGGTAAGCGCCTCGATTTCGTGCGAGAGCGAAGCTGAGAACATCAGCGTCTGGCGTTGCCGCGGCAGCGCTTTTACGATCTGGCGGATCGGCGGCAGGAAACCCATGTCGAGCATCCGATCGGCTTCATCGAGCACGAGGAATTCGATGTTGGAGAAATTAGCGGCACGCTGGCCCATCAGGTCGATCAAACGTCCCGGGGTTGCGACGACCAGATCGACTCCGGAGCGGAGCGCTTCGAGCTGCGGCCGTTCGCTCACGCCGCCGAAGACGGTGGCCATCCGCAACGGCAAATGCTTCGCGTACGCGCGCACGTTTTCTTCGATCTGGACCACGAGCTCCCGCGTGGGCGCGACGATGAGGACACGCGTGCCGCGCCGTCTGTTATCTGCGACGTTCGCGGTAAGCTTCGTCAGAATCGGCAACACGAAGGCGGCAGTTTTTCCGGTGCCCGTCTGCGCAATCCCAATCACATCGCGACCCGCGAGCACCTCCGGAATGGCGGCGAGCTGGATCGGAGTCGGCTCCGTATAGCCAGCTTCCTGGATGGCTTTGAGAATTGGCGGCGAAAGTTGTAGGGCGCTAAACGGCATAAGACGCCCACTATCGTCCGCGCGCCGTCTCTTCGCACCTGCTGAATCTAGTTTCGGAAAAACATCGTGCTATCATGCCACCCGAATGAGCGTGATCGGAAAAGTCGATAGCCTGTGGCGTTATCCCGTCAAAAGCATGCGCGGGGAAGAGATGGAGGAAATGTTCGTTGGCTACGCCGGAGTTTATGGCGATCGCCTTTTCGCTTTCGAGAGTTCTGCGAATGCAAGAGGCTTTCCTTATTTCACGGGCCGCGACCAACGCCAGATGATTCGCTACCACGCGCGTTTCCGAAATCCGGAGAAAGCAGCGCGGCCGGTCAATTTGAGTGAAGCGGAGAACTTGTCGCCGAATCTGAATCCGATCTCAGCCAATGCATCCGAGTTAATGATCGATGTCGAAACGCCGGATGGGAAAATTTTCCCGATTGATGATCCGGCTTTGATCGACAATCTGCGAACAAGCCTCGACGGAAATCACCGACTCACCTTGCTTCGCTCGGACAAGGCGATCACCGATTGTCGTCCGTTGTCGATCTTCGCCGTGCAAACCGCGAAAAAACTGGGGGAGGAAACCGGCGTCGCCGTGGATAAGCGTCGCTTCCGCGCAAATGTTTATCTCGATCTGACATCGTCCGATGGTTTCGCCGAGGACGCATTCGTCGGGCGCTCGTTACGCATCGGTTCAAAAGTAACCGTCGCGGTTCTCCAGCGCGATGGGCGGTGCATGATGATCACGCTCGATCCCGACACGACTGAAAAGGAGCCCGTGATATTAAAGAAAGTAGCGCAAAACCACGGCGGCATGGCCGGCGTTTACGCTTCCGTGCTGGTCGAAGGGATGGTGCGGAAAGGAGATGCGGTAGAGTTGGTTAGCTGAGCCGCACTCACGCTGGCGTTTTAAGACTCTCGCATTTTGCTTCGTAGCTCGCGATGAGCATCGCGATCTGGGAGTGGAAATTATCCTGCGCCGAATAAAGGGCGCCAATCGGTTCGGAAAACTCTTTCTGCTTTAGTTCGTCCTCGATTGTTAAGGTCAGTTCCGCGAGCGCTTCGATATTCGCCCGGGAATGGAATTCCATGTCCTTGAGCTTCGAAAGGACCACGAGCGATTTTTCCAATTCTCCCGGGGCCTGCTCTGCCTTTGCTGCTTCGGCCGTTGGTGCCTGCGCATCAGGAGCGACTGATTGCTTCGCGTTCCTGGATTTTCGTTTGCCGCCCCCAGCCGGCTTCGCTTGTTCGTGTTGCTTTTCCTGAGCCACCTTTTTTCCGTGCGCCACATTTCGAGGATCTGACATAGGTCACTCTACACCAGGCCTGCTTTGCACGCGACGTAGACCGTGCTGGCCGATTCGGCTTCGAGCACTGGATTTGCGAACGTCACCTCGTGGGCGCGCGACGTTTCGAAGGCCGTGTCGAGCATGCCGAGGAATTCTTCGTCCGGCGGTTCATCCGACCAAAGCGCAAAGACGCCTCCGGGATGCAAATGCGCAGCGAGCGCGCGCAGGCCTTCGGATTGGTAGAAGCTCGCGTTGCGCGGGTCGAGCAGATCGCGGGGCGAATGATCGATATCCAACAGGACCGCGTGAAACCGCCGGCCCGGCTGGCAGGGATCGAAACCGTCGGCGGATTTCGCGCAGGCGAAAAAATCAGCATGCAAGATTCGCGCGCGCGGATCGTGCGTGAGCTGTTCGCCGAGCGGAACGAGGCCGCGTTGGTGCCATTCGATTACCGGTTTCAAGGCATCAACGACTAGGAGAGACGCGACCTCTGCGTGCTCGAGCACCGCTCGCGCCGTGTATCCAAGACCGAGGCCACCGACGACAACATCCCACTGCTTCCCGTTCAGCTCGGCCAATCCGAGATGAGTGAGCGCTACCTCCACCTCATGGAACAAGCTCGACATCAGGAATGCGTCGCCGAGTTTTACTTCGTAAACCTCGATGCCGCCTAACGACAACATTCGGCGCCGTCTCAGAATGAGATCGCCTAACGCAGTCTTCTGGTAATCCAGCTCTTCGAAGTCGCGGCTCATGGCAGTCGCCGTTCCTGTTCCGCCTGCAGATAGCTAAGTCAAATCACCGAAACGTCAGGACCGCGGGCGCCGGCACTTCTGCCAATTGGTTAGATATCGACTTCCCACGCGCCGCGGTTGCGTGTGCCTGCGCGGATTACTCTTCGGCGTTCGTGCAGAATCATATCGCCCACCACGGCGTTCGGAAGCCCGTTGCTAAAGTCGCTCCACTTGGTGCCGGCATTCTGGCTCTGGTAGACGCCGTGATCGGTCGCGGCAAAAATACGCTCCGTGTTTTTCGGATCGATCACAATCGCGTTGACCGGAATGTCCGGCAGGTTGCCGGTGCGATTGCTCCAAGCCTTGCCACCATTATTCGACCGGAAGACATGGCCGCCGCCGAAGGCAGAGCAGCTTGTCCAGATGACCTGTTGCGAAGCGCCAAGAACGACGATGTCGCTGATGAAGTCGCCGCGCGGACTCGTTAGCTGAGTCACCGCAGCCTTAGCCCAACCGGAGCTGGCGCGGGAGATGCGGACCAATCGTCCGTTTTCGGTGCCTAGAAATATCGTCTTCGAATTTACGATGCTTAACGCCGAAGCTTTCTCATCGTCGGTACTCCCAAAATCAATCTCCGCCCACGTCGCTCCGCTATCGTCCGAGACGAAGAGCGACACGCCTGCTTTCGCCACAATTCTCTCGCTCACATCCATGGGCGGATAAAAGAGCGCTTCGTAATCGTCGGGCGCCGGCGGCGAAACTTCGACCCACTTGAATTTGCCCGTGCTGGTCACGGGAGCGCGCTCGATCCAGATCCCGAAGTAGGAATGGTAACAGAGCTTGTTCGTATCGTCGGCCCCGCAATCTCCTCCGTCCCCTGGCGCAATCTGGTCCCAGGTTCCGTTGACAGGATTACCGACAGTTCCGTTGTCCTGGGTCCCGCCGATAAGCCAGTTGTCGTCGCTTTCGAGGTGAATGAGAAATTCGAACTCCGTGATGCTGAGTCCGCGATTGAGCGAGGTCCAACTCGTGCCGCCATCCGGCGAACGAAAGAGGCCGCCATCGTTACAAGCATAAAGCACGTTGGGATCGGACGGATCGAAGGCCAGATGGTGTTGATCCGGATGAATGGAATCGCCGGTAGTGCGCGATGAGATGTTGCGCCACGTCCAGCCGCCGGCTCCGCGTATCCCCTTATAGAGAGTTACCGCGCCCCAATAAAGGATGCCGGGGTTAACTGGAGAGACAGCCATACACCAGTCATACCAGGACTGGTCGATATCGGAGCCCGCATCCATCGTTGGCGGTTTCTCGGTTGAGAACGCGCCGCCATTAGAGGCGCGGCGCCAAAGCATCGCCTTCTTGTCGAGAACCGCGCCGACGTAAACGACTGCCGGATTCGAAGGGGCGTGGCAAACTTCCATGCGAGTGAAGCGCGAACCCGGCGTCGATCCGGGAAGTGCTACTTGCGTCCAGGTTGTGCCGCCGTTGGTGGAACGAACGAGACCCGCAACGGTCGCGGCAAAGATTTCCTGAGGATCGTTAGGATTAATCGAAACATCCCAGGTGTTGGCAGGCTGCACTGTGCGCCAGCTCACTCCGCCATCAGTGCTCTGCAGAAGTTTCTCCGATGTGCCTACCCAGACGTTCAGCGGGTATGCCGGATCAACGGCGATATCGTAGATGCCGGTGCCGGAAAGTTCCTTCGCAGGAACGTGTTCCCATGTCTGGCCGCCATCGGCCGATCGGAGCAGGCCGACGCCAAGTTGGCTGGCATTGTCTCCTTCACCGGTCCCCGCGTAGACAATGTTTGGCGAACTGGGAGCGCCACAGATTGCGCCCATCGATAGCGTTGGCTGCTGGTCCGTGAGCGGCCGCCAGGTTGTTCCCTGATCCAGCGTCTCCCACAGCCCGCCGCCACCCGAACAAAGGACCAGGTGGTTTGGGTTTGACGGCGAAATAAAAATACCCGAGCACCGTCCCGCGACAGGCGGCTTGTTGTTACCGCCCTTCCCATAGGTCTGGCCATGCGGAATAATTCTGGGCCCCAGCGCGCGCCAAACCGGAAGCTCCACGCTGGCGGCAAATTTTGTTGGAACGAGACGGCTCTTCGCTCTTTCCGCCTGGGCGTATTCAGGTGTCGGTTTCGAGCTGGACCTTGCCGGGGCTTTCTTGGAAATGCGCGGAGCAACCGCTGATTCAGAAGTAACGAAGCCGCGGACTAACGTCGTACACGGCAGGGCCCGCTGGGTCTCGAAGTACTTGATTCGCTGCAGCGCTTTTCCACCGGCATAACATTGTTTCGCGCGTGAGGCCTTTTGTCGGGCGCTCTTACTCTTCTTCTCGCGGACGGGAAGTTTGCGAGCCGGGGTATTCATAGGGTGACGTTGTAGGATGGATCGCGCGCACAGCTACTGGCGCCGGATCGTGTTGGTAGGAAACGAAACTCGTTGTGGGAAAGGCTTGGTCTATTTGTCTTTTGGTGCCTTCGGGGTTTGCTCGTTAGGCGCATCTTTGTCTGATGAGGATTCCGCATCTTCGGTTCCCGGAGTTGGAAGCTCGTCGAGCCCGCGCGCCTTTCGGTCCTGTTGAATTCGTTGAAAAGCGCGGCCACCTGGCGGCGGGTTGTCGCGATCTTTGCCTTTATCTGACGGTATTTGCATTGAATTCTATCCCTCCGGTTAATTGATCATCCCAGGGGAAGCGCTTCTTGCTCTCCTCCTCGATCCGAGGCATCGCATGAACCATTCTGCGACGAAATCGAAGACAAGCCAGGTGGTAAGGAATGCTACGCATTCCAGAGTAAAGCTGTGAAACTTGTAGAAGATATCGGCGAGGATAAGGGCGGGCACGAAGCCGAAAAGCCGTCGACCGTAGGCGGCGTGGCTGCGCAGGGCCCGGAGGAGATCGATCATAAAAGATCCTTTCTTGGATTGGGGAAACCGAACCCAGCCGTTTTATCGAACGGTCGTTTTAGTGTCAACGCAATTCCGGCGAGCCCGAATTTATGATTGCCTGCGCGTGGGCTTTGCCCTAGCAGTGAAGCAACTTCAGAGGAAAGGAAATTTCATGGGCATCGGCTTGATTCTTCTCGCCATTATCATTCTGGTTGCGATTTTCGTGCTGTTCTTCGTGATCGGCGCCTACAACGCGCTCGTCACCTTGCGCAACCGCTACAAAAACGCCTACTCGCAAATCGATGTGCAACTCAAACGGCGCTACGATTTGATTCCCAACCTGGTCGAAACCGCCAAGGGTTATCTGCAACATGAGCGAGGTACGCTCGAAGCCGTGATCGCCGCGCGCAATGCCGCCGCCACCGCCAACACCCGCGCCGCGCAAAATCCGGGCGACGCTTCCGCGATGAAAGAGCTTTCGTCGGCCGAGTCGGCCCTGGGCGGCGTGATGGGCCGGTTGTTTGCCCTGGCCGAGGCCTATCCCGATCTCAAGGCGAACACGACCATGATGACTTTGATGGAGGAGCTGACTTCGACCGAAAACAAAGTCTCGTTCGCGCGTCAGGCCTACAATGATTCTGTCATGAGCTACAACACGCGCCGCGAAGTTTTTCCCACCAACCTCATTGCGGGCTCGTTCAATTTTGGACCGGCGGAGCTCTTCGTCATCGACAAGCCGGAGGAAAAAGCAGCTCCCAAAGTCGCGTTCTAAGTTTCGGCACAAGATCCGGATCGGGTGGACTTCTTCGCGCGCCAGGACAAGGCCCGACGCAATACCAAGTTCCTGGTATTCTATTTCGTCGTCGCGGTCCTTTTGCTGATCGTGGCGGTTTACGTCGCAGTCGCGCTGATTTTTACCGGCGTGGAACTCAAGAATTCCGATGGCGAAGCTTCGTTCAACTGGGCGCAGCCGGAATTGTTTCTCTGGACGGCTTTCGGGACTCTGTCGGTGATTTCGCTGGGCAGCGTTTTTAAAACCATGGCGCTGTCACGCGGTGGCCGCGCCGTGGCCGAGCTTCTGGATGGTCGCCTAGTGAATCCGAATTCCACCGACATCTACGAGCGCAAGCTGCTCAACGTTGTCGAAGAAATGGCGATCGCTTCGGGCGTTCCGGTTCCGCAGGTTTACGTCATGGATAATGAGTCCGGGATCAATGCCTTCGCGGCCGGGCATTCCGCCAGTGACGCGGCCATCAGCGTGACGCGTGGTTGCATGATGATGCTTTCGCGCGACGAGCTCCAAGGCGTCATCGCGCACGAATACAGCCATCTTCTCAATGGCGACATGCGGCTCAACCTGCGTTTGATGGGACTCATTTTCGGCATCCTTTGCCTGACCGTGATTGGCCGGGTCCTCGTCCAAACCCGAGGCAAGAAGAACCCGTTACCGCTGCTCGGGCTCGCGCTGATCGTCATCGGCTGGATTGGCGTTTTATTCGGGCGCTTGATCCAGGCGGCCGTGAGCCGGCAACGTGAGTTTCTGGCTGACGCCGCTGCGGTTCAATTCACACGCAATCCCGGCGGTCTCGCGAACGCGCTCAAGAAGATCGGTGGACTTTCCGCAGGTTCGGAACTCGAGGCGCCGCGAGCTGAAGAAGCGAGCCATTTGTTTTTCGCGAACGGCCTGCACAGTTCGTTTTTTGGTTTCGCAACCCACCCGCCCTTGGAGGAACGCATCCGCGCTTTAGATCCAACCTTCGATGGAAAATTTCCCACCGCAGTGCGCCCACCGCTGCCAGGCGTATCCGCGTTATCGCAACCGCCACCGCCGCCGCGTCCGCCAGTTCGTCCGCCGCCGCTTCCAAGCGCACAACCGCCACCGCCTCCTGGCGCTCGCCCGCCCCCATTGCCTACGGCAACGATCCTTGCCGATATTGGGCAGCCGACGACCGAACATCTCCGCTACGCCGCCGATCTTCACCAGTCGCTTTCGCCATCGTTGCAGGCCGCGGCCCACGATCCGCTCGGAGCCAGCGCCTTGGTTTGCGCGTTCCTGCTCAGCAGCGAACCGGCAGCACGGCGGAAGCAACTCGAAGAGTTAGGTCGGGGTACTTCCGAGGCGATGCTACAGGAGACGACCCGAATCTGGCCGGAGATTCAAGGCCTGCCGTCACAAGCCAGAATTCCACTCGTGGACATGGCTCTCCCGGCGCTGCGCCGACTTTCGCCGCAACAGTTCGAACAATTCCGCGCCGCGGTGAATAGCCTGATAGCGAGCGACAATGAAACCGACCTGTTCGAGTACATGCTGCAAAAAATCGTGATGCGGCATCTGGAGACGCGCTTCTTTCCTGTGGGCCACTCGGTCACTCAATTCTACGATCTGCGTCCCCTCGCCCGCGATTGCGGCGTCCTTTTATCGGCGACAGCCTATGCGGGTCAGGACGATCCCGCGCAAGCGCGCGCGGCCTTTGCGCAGGGCGCGGAGTCGTTAGGCCGAAGCGCGCGCTGCGAAATTCCGTGGCTGCTGCCCAACGAATGCGAGCTCTCGCATTTGGATGCCGCGCTCAATCGTTTCAGCGAGGCCGTTCCGCAGATCAAGAAAAACGTCCTGAACGCCTGCGCCCAAACCGTCAGCGCGGACGGCGTCATTCAACCGCGCGAAGCCGAGCTGCTCCGTGCCGTCGCAGACGCGCTCGACTGCCCGGTCCCCCCGTTCCTCCAATCGTAGGAAGTTTCTCTTTCCTCGTTCTGCCTAATTTCTAATTGTAGCCGCATGCATAACCCTGAAGATCGCAGCTTCCTCGGGCATCCGCGCGGTCTCGGCTACATCGCGTTCGCCGAAGCGTGGGAACGCTTCTCCTACTACGGCATGCAGTCGCTTCTCGTGCTCTACATGGTCAACCGGCTGCTCCACCCGGGACACATCGAAGCCATCGCCGGATTCGTTCCCTTTCGCCACTTGCTCGAGAACATCTATCGCGGCCCGCTCTCGGTGCAGGCGCTCGCCTCGGCCATCTTCGGTCTCTACACCGGTCTGGTTTATCTCACGCCGATCTTCGGCGGCTTGCTGGCCGATCGCGTGCTCGGACGCACCCGCACCATCACGATCGGCGCGCTGCTCATGTCCGCGGGACATTTTCTGATGGCCTTCGATTTCACCTTCCTCATCGCTCTGCTCTGCCTGCTTCTGGGCGTCGGCTGTTTTAAAGGCAACCTCGCGAGCCAGGTCGGCGCGCTCTATGCCACGGCCGATAACCGGCGCGCCGATGCCTTCCAGATTTATTATTTGTTCATCAATGGCGGTGTGATCGCCGCGCCGCTCATCGCCGGCACCTTGGGCGAAGTTTACGGCTGGCACTACGGGTTCGGCGCGGCCGGCGTCGGCATGTTGATCGGCCTAACGATCTATCTTCGCGGCCGGAAATGGCTTCCGCCCGATTCGCCTATCGTGACAAAGAGCGAACGCGCCGCCAAAGCTCCGATGAGCCATCGCGAAAAAATGGGGATCATCGCGTTGCTCGCGCTCCTTCCGGTGCTCACGATCGCCGTCATCGGCAACCAACAAATCTTTAACGCCTATCTCATCTGGGCCGAGAAAACCGCGAACCTCGTCTTCTTCGGAAAGAAAATGCCGACGACGTGGCTGATCACGCTCGATTCGATCCTCTCGGTCAGTTGTCTCGCGGGCGCGGTCGTGTTTTGGCGACTCTGGTCGAGAAAATTTCCCGAGCCGGCGGAGATCACCAAGCTCGGCATTGGCAGCCTCATCGCTGTGACCGGGTTCCTTGCTCTTGCCGCCGGCGCAATCGTGGCGGCCAGTTCCGGAGGGAGCGTTTCGATCTGGTGGCTCATTACCTTTCATCTTCTCAACAGCATCGGATTCGCGAATGTCTTTCCCGTCTCGCTCGCGCTCTACGCCCGCATCGCGCCTCCCGCCCTGTCCGCCACCATCATCGGCATTTATTATCTGGCCTTCTTTGCGGCGAACAATCTCGTCGGCTGGATCGGCGGCTTTCTCGAGAAAATGCCCGCGACTCAATTCTGGCTAATGCACGCGGGATTGGCTGGAAGCGCCGGCGTCATCTTTCTCGTCGCCGGCCGCCTCTTCGGCCATCTGTTAGCGCCGGGGGAAAAAGAGAGCGCCGCGGCCTCCTAGTTCTGATCCGCCAACTGCTGACCTCTGACCTCCACTCACAGCCCAGGCGGTCCGCGGCGAACGGGCGGGGGCGGCGGAATGAGATTTGCCGGAACGCCGGCGGCCTGAAGAATGGCGTTGCCATTCGCCGGATCGCGCCACATCACTTCCCGGCTGATTCTCTGCAAGAGTCTATTGCGCGCGGTTTCGTCAGCAATGTTTTGGGCCCAGCTCACGGCGTTTTGCGGATCGGTCGCTGCCATCGCAGAAGCCATCGCCGAGACGGCAGTATCGTGAGCTTCGCCCGGCGCCAAAGCGTTGACCCAGTTCGCAGCCGCCATCGCGTCGTCGCGGGTCCATTGTCGTATAACCTGTGAAACAGAACGGGACCGCGCATCCGGTTCGGTCAGCAAGAGCGACCAATTCGCCGCCGCAGCCGGGTCTTGTGCGGACCAGGTTCGCACTACCGCGTTGACTGGCGAACGCCAGCCGTCCGCCGTTTTATCCTGGGCCGCTTGCAGAGCAGCGGCTTGAGGATCGTTCGCGGCCCATTGACGATAAATGACCGAACTCAACGGTTCGCTCCCGCGGTAATCGCCGAGCGTCGCCGCGAGCCGAAGCGCCCCGGCGGGATCGGTGTTCGCCATAAAGCCAAGCACGCCGCGCAACGCCATGTAGCGAAGGTCGGCATTCGGCAACGACTTCGCGCGGTCGAGCGCTGCCTGCGCATCAGTCGCGGCTGCCTGTTGGAAAACATCATCCGCGATGTATTCAAACCCGCGATTCGAAGCCGCGAACTGCAACGCCGCGTCGGGATCGCTTTGCACCCAGCGTGACACCAACAGCCGGGATGCCAGCTCGCGGTCGTTGTTGCCGGGGATTCGCCGAATCCGCTTCAATGCATCGGCGTATTCCGCCGGTTGCAGGCCGTTGATGAATGCTTCGAGATTGCTCATGCGATGTCTGGCATCGCGATCGGCCAGAATCGCATCCAGAGATTTCTTCGAAGCCGCCAGGGACGTCGACGTTAACTGCTGAGAGCTCGCGTTAACATCATGCGGGGCCTCCGTGATGGACGACGCCGAAACAGTCGAACGCGCATCCGCAAGTTCCAACCGCTTTGGCGATGGCTCACTCTTGGGTGCGAGAAAACCGCGACCGACTATCGCCCCGCCGATAAACGCCGCCGCGACGATCAGAATGTGCTTCAGACTGATTCGCGCCGTCATCATTTGAACCTTCCGCTAACAACGCCGCAGACGCGACTTGTTGTTACGCCAGCTTTCAGCATAATCGGCGGCGATTAACCGCCTGCCAGAGGAATTATGGATTACGTGATTCGCCCACTCACCTCCGCGGATGAGCCGATCCTGTGGGAGATGTTGTATCAAGCTTTGCGGACATTGCAGGATGCGCCCCCGCGAGAGATTGTGCGGCAGCCCGAGTACGCGCGGCACGTCGAAGGCTGGGGCCGCGCGGGCGACACCGGTTTTGTTGCGTGTGATGCAGAGCAAAAGGATGACCTGCTCGGTGCGGCGTGGTTCCGTTTATCGCAAACCGAAGGCGAAGAGAAGGCCATACCGGAGCTTGCCTTCGCTGTGAAATCCGGGCATCGCAAACGCGGCATCGGCGCCGCGCTGCTCACGCAACTCGTGAAGGCGAACCCGCAATACCACGAGGTTTCGATAAGCGCCGGGCCGAATAATCCAACGGTGCGACTCTACGAACGCTTCGGGTTCAAAATAGTCCAGCAAAGCGACCGAGCCGTCACCCTGCGCAGAGAGATCTGATCTGCCTGTCGGCCCTGGCCCTGGGAAAAGACGCACGTTCAATATGAAGGACGACATCCAACTCAGCGCAGTGGAAGACCACAATGGAATCCTGACCATCCGCGGCGGCGGCGCGCGCCGGGATTGGAACGGGATTCATTACAAGCAGGGCATGTCCGCCAAAAATGTCGGCACGACCAAACTATCCGCTAACATCGCCACCATCCCACCCGGTGGCGTCGCCTACGCTCACATTCACGTCGGCTTCGAACTGATCCTTTATATTCTTGAGGGAAAAGTCCGGCACGAGTTCGGCCCCGGCCTGAAGCAAGTAGTGGAGAACGAAGCCGGCGACTTCATTTATATCAAACCGGACGTGCCACATGAAGTCTTCAACATGAGCGACACCGAACCAGTCGTCGCCTTTGTCGCCCGTTCCTCCGCCGACGAGTGGGACAATATCATTCCGTACGACCGCAATCAGCCGGGTTAGCTGGCCGGACGCGAGGCGGAGCGTACGCTCCGCCTCGCCCTGGATAATCTACTTATTGGAGCTACCGCCTAGCGGCCATCCCAATTGCGATGATGGCGGAAGTGGATACTGGCGCGGTCCCGATGGAAGCCGCCGCGCCGCTCGTAATGCCCGCGGATCCAACGGCCATGGTAGCGATACCCTGACACCCAGACCCATTCGTACCCTTCATTCCAGTAGCGCGGACCATAGAAATATGGCCGGTCGCCCACACTGATTGAGAAATCGATCGCCTTGGCTTCCGGTGCGAGCGGAACGCTCGCCGCCATCACAACCGCCAACAGTATCATGATTTTCTTTTTCATATTTATTTTCTCCTTTTGCGCGCCCGTGATTGAGGGCCGCTATTTTTTCGACGCCTTTGGGCAGCGAATATTCAACCCGGCCAATCTCTCCAATTCCTACTTCCTACTTTCTTCAAATGCTTCCTTGTTCACCACATACGGCATCTTCGTCGGATTGCCGCCGTAATTCCCTTCCAGCACGTCGATCACTGCCTGGGCCGTGCGGCCAGCCATCCCTTTGTCGGGATCGACCGAGAGCCGCGTAATCTGACCGCCACTGGCGAAGTGATGGAACAGCCGGGTGCGGTCGGCAATCTCGGGATCAAGGAGCGGCGAATCGGGCGGCAGCGGCTCTTTCTCGAAAACATCGAGCGCTGCTCCGGCGATGACTTTGTCTTTCAAAGCCTGGGCAAGCGCGTTCTCGTCCACGACCGGACCGCGTGAGCTATTCACAAGGTACGCCGTCGGCTTCATCAGCTTGAGCGTCTTTTCGTTGATGAGGTGATAGGTCGGCTTGTCGGTTTCCCCCTCGCGCAACAGCGGCACGTGGATGCTCACGTAGTCAGCGCCGCCAAGTGCCTCCTCGAATTCCACATATTTGATCCAGGTCTTCTCCTTCTGGATTCCCTTCGCATAGCGCAGATCCATCACCTCCTGGATGGAAGCGATGTACGCCTCATTGTGATACGCGGGGTCGTAACAAAGAATGTTCATGTCGAACCCAGAACACTTCTTGATCATCGCCAGCCCGATACGTCCAGTGCCGATGACGGCGATGGTTTCCCCCGTGACCTCGTCGCCGAGAAACGGCAGGAAAGGGTGCCATGACGGCCACTTCTGTTCCCGCACCAGGCGCTCGCTCTGCCACATCTTGCGCGCGAGCATCCCCATCATGAGAAAAGCGAACTCAGCGGTCGCTTCTGTCAGCACGTCCGCGGTGTTCGTGAACGGGATCTTGTACTTGTTGGCGTCGGCGCGGTTGATGTTATCGAAGCCGACAGCGATCTGCGCCACGACCTTGAGCGAATCTTTGCCCGCTTCGAAGATCTCGGCGTCGATCGGATCACGGAGCGTAGTGATCAACGCGTCGATGCCGCTCTTCACTTTCTCGATGATCAGCTTCTTCGGCGGCGCCTCAGGTCCTTGGAAAACTTCAAGCTCATAGCCGCGCTCGCAAAGCCGGTTCTCCGCCGGATCGCCGATGCGGGAGGTGGCAAAGATTCGTTTCTTGTCGGCCATGGCGGAAAGTTGTTATCGGTGATCCGTTATCGGTTTTTGATCCGGGAGTTCAGCAACGTGCATTTCTTTCTCGTCACTCGTCACTGGTCACTCGTCACTGATTTCAAAGATTCTTGTTCACCCAAGTTCCGACGCGATCGAGCGCCTTCTCGATGTTCTCGATCGAGTTAGCGACGCTGAAGCGCAAATAGCCTTCGCCGAAATTGCCGAAGGCGGTTCCCGACAATCCGGCGACGCCGGCATCGTCGAGCAACGCGTCGGCCAGCTTCTTCGATGGCCAGCCGGTTTGCGTGATGTTGGGGAAAACGTAGAACGCGCCCTTGGGCAACAGGCAGGAAAAACCTTTGATCTTATTGAGGCCGGCAACCATCACGTCGCGGCGTTTCTTGAATTCGGCGCACATCGTATCGACCGACGCCTGCGGTCCTCGGAGCGCTTCGATGCCGGCGACCTGCGTGAAGCTCGCGGTGCAGGAGTTGGAGTTCGTCATCAGCCGCGCGACGTGCGTCGCCAAATCGGGGCGCATCACGCCGTAGCCCATGCGCCAGCCGGTCATGGCGTAAGTCTTGGAGAAGCCGTCGAGCAAAATGCAACGGTCCTTCATCCGGTCCACCGACATGATGGAGTGATGCTCGCCCTCGAAGATGAGACGGCTGTAGATCTCGTCCGTCAGCACCATGATGTTGCGATCGCCGATCGCGCGCGCGATGCCGTCGATGTCGTCCTTCGTCAGGACGCCACCGGTCGGGTTCTGCGGCGAATTCAGGATGATCAGCTTCGTCCGATCGTTGATGAGCGCGCCGAGCTCGCCGACGTCGAGCCGGAAATCCATCTCCTCGCGCAATTGGATCGGCACCGCCTTCGCGCCGACGTAATCGATCATCGACTCGTAAATCGGGAATCCGGGATTCGGATAGATGACCTCGTCCCCTTCTTCGACCAGCGCGAGAATCGTGAAAAAGATGATCGGCTTACCGCCGGGAACGACGACCACTTCTTCGGGCGTCGCGTTTACCCGACGCGTTTCACTCACGTACTGCGCGATGGTCTCGCGCAACTGCGGCAACCCCGCTGACGGCCCATAATGAGTGAATCCCTTATGCAGCGCGTCGGTGGCAGCCCCGATGATGTTGCCCGGCGTATCGAAGTCCGGTTCACCGATCTCGAGATGAACGATGTCGCGGCCCTTCGCCTCCAGCGCTCGCGCCTTCACGAGGACTTCGAACGCAGTCTCGGTGCCGAGACGCGCCATCCGTTTCGCGAGGCGGAGTTCGAGTGCCTTATTCATTTCGCTTTTTGTTCGTCGGCCTTCATACGCGAGAATTGTGGCGCTGGCAATCCATCGCGCCGCGGTCCTGACGCCATTCCGATATCTTTGTCCGAGTTCTGACTTCCGATCTCCGACCTCTGGCCGCAGAATCGCGGCATGAAGCATTTTTTTCTGGCGTGTCTTTTCCCGGCGCTGCTAACAGCTCAGAGTATGCAATTGACTGAGCGGTTGGGTAAGACCGTGCTCTACGGGGATATCGCTGTGTCTCCGGATGGCACACACATTGCCTGGGTCCAATCCACCGCTGCCACGACCTCGAAGCAGACTTACCTGCGCGAGACATTAGAAAAAAACGCGCCGGCCACGCTGGTTGCAATCGGAAGCGCGAGCGAGCGCACTGATTCCGATCCGGCCTGGTCTCCGGATTCCAAGACCCTCGCGGTGTTTTCCACCGCCGGCGATAAAGACCAAAAACAACTCTGGACCGTTAAGGCTGACGGTTCCGATTCGAAAAAGCTGACAAAGTTAAGCGGATACGCCGCTCGTCTCCGCTGGTCGCGAGATGGGAAGCAAATCGCCTTTCTCTATATAGAAGGAGCGGGCGGCGGCGGCCCGTTAATGGCCGCGCCCACCACAACTGGAGTCGTCGATACCGCCATTCACAACCAGCGGATCGCGGTGGTGGACGTTGCCACCGGCCAGCTCCGCCAGGTTTCGCCGCCGGATCTTCACATCTACGATTATGATTGGTCTCCCGACGGCAAAATGTTCGTCACCACGGCCGCTCCCGGACCCGGCGATAACAATTGGTGGATCGCGCAGATTCACACGATCGACATCGCAAAAGGGACCGCTGCATCCATCTACAAACCTTCGCTGCAACTGGCGGTTCCGCGGTGGTCACCGGATGGGAAATCGATCGCGTTCATTGAAGGCTTGATGAGCGATGAAGGATTTCACGGCGGCGA
>JBEEHU010000146.1:0-4338 GCA_041167565.1 Verrucomicrobiota bacterium
AGTGCCGGTGTTGATGATGGTTGTTCGCACCGTCGGAACGTCCAACGCCGAACCCTCAACGTCCAACGAGAAACCCGAACGCGCGCTTAAGCCGCGTCCTTGTCCTGCTTCTTGCGAATCAGCGGTGCCTTTTTGCCGTCGACCACCGCGCGATTGATGGTGACCTCCGCGATGTCCTCGCGGCTCGGCACTTCGTACATGATCTCAAGCATGATCCGCTCGAGCATCGAACGCAGAGCACGCGCGCCAGTGCCTTTTGTGACCGCCTGTGCCGCAAGCGCTTTCAACGCGTCCTTGGTCACGCTCAGTCGCACGCCTTCCATCGCGAACAGCTTCGTGTACTGCTTGATCATTGCGTTCTTCGTGTCCGTCAGGATCGCGACCATCTCTTCCTCGGTCAGAGCGTCGAGCGCACTGATCACCGGCAAGCGCCCGATGAATTCCGGTATCATGCCGAAGCTCAGTAGATCTTCCGGTTCGACATGCCGCACGGCTTCTCGCGCCAGCGCCGCTTCCACTTCCAACGTCGGGCTGTTGAAACCCATCGTCCGTTGACCGATCCGTTTCTGCACGATCTTGTCGAGGCCGACGAACGCGCCGCCGCAAATGAAAAGGATCTTCTCCGTGTTGACCTGGATGTATTCCTGATGCGGATGTTTCCGGCCGCCTTGGGGCGGTACATTGCACGTGCTGCCTTCGAGAATTTTCAGGAGCGCCTGCTGCACCCCTTCGCCGGAAACGTCGCGCGTGATGCTGACGTTGTCGGTCTTACGGCCGATCTTGTCGATCTCGTCGATGTAAACGATCCCGATCTCCGCGCGCTTCACATCGTAATCGGCATTCTGGAGCAGGCGCAGGATGATGTTCTCGACATCTTCGCCCACGTAACCGGCTTCCGTGAGAGTCGTCGCATCCGCTATGCAAAACGGCACGTCGAGAATCTTGGCGAGCGTCTTCGCTAACAAGGTCTTGCCGGAACCGGTCGGTCCGATGAGCAGGATGTTGCTCTTCTCAATCTCGACATCGGCAAAAGGATCGGGCTGAAAAGCGGCCGAGGTGTCGGTCGGCGTGGCGCTTTGCAGAACGCGCTTGAAGTGATTGTGAACCGCGACGGAGAGTGTCTTCTTCGCGATGTCCTGGCCGATCACATATTGGTCGAGGGAATGGCGAATATCGGCTGGCTTGGGAACGCGAATGGTCGAAGACTGGCGCCGGGCGTCTTCGTTCAGCTCCTTGTCGAGGATGCTTTTGCAAACGTTGATGCAGCTATCGCAAATGTAGACGCCGGGACCGGCGATGAGCTTGCGCACCTCGGCGTGGCTTTTGCCACAGAAGGAGCACATGGTGAGGTTGGAGGCGCGGGCCATATTACCGCCTTAAAATAGCAGTTTTTATTCCTCGACCTTCCGGGGCAAAGCGGCCTCCGCGATCGCCGTTGAACCCTCCGTCGTCGGTGCCGCTCCATCGAGCAATTTCGCTTCCTTGCGCGATTTGATCACTTCGTCCACCAGTCCGTAGCCCTTCGCCTCCGCCGCCGACATGTAATAGTCGCGGTCGGAATCCAAACGGACCTGATCCTCAGGCTTGCCCGTGTGTTGCGAAATGATCCTGATCAGGCGCTTCTTGAGCTTGAACATGTATTCGACCTGGCGTTCGACGTCGCTCGCCTGGCCCTGCGCGCCGCCCGAGACCTGGTGGATCATGATGTCGGAATTCGGCAGCGCGAACCGCTTGCCTTTCGTTCCGGCGCAAAGCAAAACCGCGCCCATGCTCGCCGCCATTCCGAGGCAGTACGTCGTCACGTCGCAAGTCAGGAACTGCATCGTGTCATAAATAGCCAGGCCCGCCGTGACCGAGCCGCCCGGCGAATTGATGTAGATGCTGATGTCCTTTTTGCCGTCTTCCATTTGCAGAAAAAGGAGCTGCGCGATAACGAGGTTTGCGATGTGATCGTCGATCGGCGTTCCAATGAAAACGATCCGGTCCTTCAGCAGACGCGAGTAGATATCGTAGCTCCGCTCGCCGCGGCCGGTCTGTTCGACCACCATCGGAATGAGGATGGATTGCGAGATATTTTCGTTCGTGGCGATCATGATTTTATTCCGTTGGCGCAGTCGCCGCCGCCGGTTCTGAAATCGTTTCCACGCTAACATTCGCCTTCAGGAAATCAAGGGTCTTGCCCAGCAAAAGCTCTTCCGCGAGGCCGTTCAGCCGGTCGTTTTCTTCCAGTTCCTTCCTCATTTTATCGACGGAAATATTGTAGTGCGCCGCCTGCTCGCGGATGCGTTCGTCCAATTCTTCCCGGGTCACCTCGATCTTTTCGTGCTCGGCGATCCGGTGAAGAATGAAGTTGGATTTCAGCCGGTGCGCCGCGAGCGAGCCCGCCCCTTCGATCAACTCCTTCTCTTTTCCCTTCAGCATCTCGTCCGGAATGCCCCGCTCCCGGTTCCGATGCACGAGCTCGTTCAACGCGCGCCGCGTTTCGTTCTGCAGAAGACTGGGCGGCAAATCGAAGCTGACGTGTTCCTGCAAAAACTTCACGATCTGGCCTTCTTTCACGCGGTCGATTTCGTGCTCCTTCTCGTGCTCGAGATTGTGCTCAACCGTATGGCGCAAGTCCGCCAGAGTTTTCTCCGGCATCAGCTTGGCCGCGAAGGCGTCATCCAGCGCCGGCAAGACCTTCTCTTTGATTTCATTCAGCGTCACCGCGTAATCGGCCTTTTTTCCACCGAGTTCCTGCACCGGAAAATCTTCTGGAAACACGACCTGGACGCTGCGCATGTCGCCCGCATTCATTTCCACGATCTGCTCACAGAACTGCGGGAGAAAATTTTCGGGCGCGAGATGGAGCCAGAATTTTTTTCCGCCATGCACATTCTTGCTCGCCTCTGGCACGATCTCGCTGATCGGGATCCCATCGATTGCTCCCGCAAAATCGATCACCGCGAAATCGCCCATGGCGAGACTGCGCCCCGCTACGTCGATGAAGTCCGCACTTTGATCTCGCAAACGTTCGAGCGCGGCTTCGACCTCCGATTCCGTCACAGCCGCCGCCGGCAATTGAACCGGAATATTCTTGTAGTCGGGAAGTTCGAACTCCGGCGCCGTGACCACCGTCGCGCGAAAGCGCATCGAACGATCCTCGCCAAACTCGACATCGCCAACGTCTGTCAGCGAAATGACGCGAAGTTGTTTTTCCGCGATCGCCTCACGATAACTTTTGGAGACCAGCGCCTTGGTCAGCTCGTCCTGGATTTCCTTGCGAAACTTTTTCTCGATCACCTGGCGCGGCGCTTTGCCTGGGCGGTAACCGGGAATGCGGGCATAACGCGAGTAGTTGCTCGCGATCGCATCCCACTCCTTGCGCACTTCTTCGGGCGGCAATTCGATCCGCAATGTCGAGAGACCCTGCGGCTGCGTTTCAACTTCCACTTTCATTCGAGGAGCGACGTTACGGGCGAGGCGCGAAATGCGCAATGGGTGGATCGCGCGCTCCGTCGCGCGATGGGAGAGTCCACCACTACGCCGCCACCCACATCGCGCGTCGGACCGCGCGATCCACCTAAAAAACGCGCTCGCCTTTCACAAAAACGGAGTGCGTTTGTGGCACTCCGAAGTAGTAGGCGAGCTCCCGATAATCGGCGCAGTCGTAGATCACGAAGTTTGCCTGCTTGCCCGGCTCGAGCGAACCAATCTTGTCGCCTCGATTCAAACTGTAGGCCGCATTGATCGTGGCCGCGCACACGCTTTCCGCCGGCGTCATTTTCATCTGGGTGGCAGCCAGCGACATCACCATCTGCATCGAAGGCGTCGGCGACGAACCAGGATTGAAATCCGTGGCCAGGACCACCGCGAGTCCGGCTTCGATCATCTCGCGGGCGCGCGGGTACCGGCTCTTGCCCAGCGCGTAAACCGATCCCGGCAACAGCACCGGCTGCACCCCGGCTTCGGCTAGCGCCGCGATCTCGACAGCGTTCGCTTGCTCGAGATGATCGGCCGTCGCCGCGCGTAACCGCGCCGCCAGAAAAGCTCCGCCCGAATTCGTTAGCTGATCGACATGCATCCGCAGCCGCAGCCCGCATTCCTGTGCCGCCATCAGAATCTTTTCCGAATCGGCGATGTCGAAGTAGCCACGCTCGCAGAAGATGTCGCAACTTTCGGCCAGTTGCTCCTCGACCACGCGCGGCAACATCTTGTGAATGACGAGCGCGACATATTGCGTGGGCGCACCGCGAAACTCATCCGGAATCGCGTGGGCGCCCAAAAATGTCGGCACAAATTCGACCGGCGTTTCCGTGTTCAGCCGGCGAATCACCCGCAGAATCTTCAACTCGTCTT
>JBEEHU010000147.1:0-28358 GCA_041167565.1 Verrucomicrobiota bacterium
GTCGTATCGACGATCTGGCAACCGCGATCCTTGATTTGCTGCTGGATGGAAAGCTCCGTCCCGAACGCCGGCACAATCACCACATCCTCCGGCTGCAAATCGGAGATGTCGGCTTCCTTATTTTTGCCCATCAGGTTCTTGATGCCTAACGAGGAGATCTGTTCGTTGACCTCGGGGTTGTGAATGATCTCGCCGACAATGAAGAGCCGGCGATCCTTGAAGACTTTGCGCGCGGCGTAGGCCAGATCGATCGCGCGCTCAACGCCGTAACAAAAACCGAATTGCTTGGCCAGCCGCACGGTGACGCCGCCGAAGGAAAGAATCCCACCGGCGCGCCGGACCTTGTCCACGATGTCGCTGCGATAATGCGATTCGACCTGCTCCTGCACCGCGGTCATCACCTCCGGCGTGCGCAAGTTCACCTTCTCGCGCGCCGTCGTGCCGCTGGAGATAAGGTTGGTGCTCATGGCAAAAACGTCGTGGCCGCGCGACATCATTCCGATGTCCGGCGATCCCGAGGGATGTAGTTTAGCTCTGAATCGAGTTCAGTCTACCAGCAGCGGCCCCGGAGGATCTTTGAACCAGCTCTCCGACATCATGACCGACCGCGGCGGATCGGGATCACGGCTTTGATCCAAGCGGCGGACCATGCTGCCCCACTCCTTGTCTTCGGGAAGCGAGTTCCGGATGTGCACCGGCGTGCCGATCTTGGTCAATGCGAAAAGACGAGCGGCGGCTTCGCGGTGCAGACGCACGCAGCCGTGCGTGTGCGGAGCGGGATGGACAAAGCCTTCGTGGAATCCATACGCGGACTTGAATTCACACCAGTAGGCCATCGGATAACCCCGATCCGGCTCACTGGCGCGGCGGCGGTGTTTCTCCTTGTTGTAAATCGTGAAATCGCCCGTCGGCGTCAAGGCGCCCGGCTTGCCGACATTCCCCTGGACGGCCATCAGGACGCGATTGCCTTCCATCACAAAAAGATTCTGGGTCGAGAGCGAAAGTTTCACTTCGACCTTGGAAGGATCAGTCGGTTTGTGGGCGATCACTTTGTAACTGCCGGACGAAACGGTGGACATGCTGCCGCAGCTCGTCAGGAAAAGGGCGGCCGTTGCACCGACGCAAAGGAATAAGAGGCGGGAAAGGTGTTGCATAGTTGTTACTGGAAAAGCGCATTGCGCGGCTTTTGTCAATACGGCTCGTTGGTTTGCTCCGGAATTTCTTTAGGGCAAAACGCCTGGCGGAAGCGTCACCGTCGAAGTCATGGGCGCACGATGTCGCGCCCGTTCATCCAACCGGCGTTCGAAGTCTTGCGAGATGTTTGCGTAGAACGGATACGACGTCCGGTCCGCCGCCAACGGCCGATAACGCCAATGCTTGTACATCCAGAGCCACGGCGCCGGGTTCGCTCGCACGTAGGGCTCGAATTGGTCCCAGCAAGCCTGCGCCATTTCCTGAAAGGAGGCGGCGGCGGAAAATTCGACCCGCGGATGAAAGACGATGCGGTAGCGTCCCTCGGGCAGTGGCTCGCAATGGACGTTGATGATCGTCGCACCCGCGCGTCGATGCGCCCAGGCGTGCGCGAAGGTCACGCTCGTTTTCAATCCGAAGCAGTCGATGGCCACCGTGGGTAATTGCGCGGGAATAGTGAGATCGGTCAGGATTGCAACGCGGCCGCCGCGTTGCAGCGTTTTGAAAAGACGAAGCACTCCGCCCTCGCGAGAGATCACCCGTTGTCCGCTGCTTTCGCGCAGACTAATAAAAATTTTGTCGAGCAACGGGTTCTTGAATTCCTGCGCGATCAGCGCGCTCTCTACTCCAAAAAAATTCGCGGCCACCGCCACCCATTCGAAGTTGCTGTAATGAAAACAGGCAAAGATGATCGAGTGGCCCCGCCTCATTTCTTCCTGAACGAGCTCGAGGTTTTCCACATCGATGTAGCGCGAATAATTTTGACTCGTTAGGCTCGGACTCCAGAAAAGGTCGACCACCGTCCGGGCAAAGTGTTGGTAGGATTCGCGCACAAGTTCGTCCCGCCGGGCCGGCGAGAGGGCGCCACCGAACGCCACCTGGAGATTGCTCAGGGCGACCGGTCGGTTGCGCCGATCGAACCTCGCCGCGAGCCCTCCGATGATCTGCGCGAGCCGGTAACAAGCCTTTCGGGAAAGAAGCGGTATGACCGTAGCGACCGCCTTGAGAGCCAACCACTCGAGTCGATAACGAAATTTCTTCCAGGCCGCGTCCATTGCCTCGGAGTGTAAGCACGCTTCGCGGATGCCGCGAGCGCTGTAGCAGCGCTCTATGAGCGCCGACCTAAACATTCGGCGGTCACAGACCGCCGCTACAAAAAGATCTGCGCGAAAATTTGCAATTACGAGATCCATTGTCGGATCTCGATTTCGCTAACACCATGGCAAGGCAATGAAATGGAATCCGTCGTGAACTTCCGCCGCCGCGCCGCAGATTTTTTCGGCCTCAAGCGCAACCTCGTCATTCTGCTCATCGCCATCTTCGTCATCGGCGCCGGTGAAGAACTCTGGATGCGCTTCGTGCCGAAATATCTCGAGACCCTCGGCGCGTCCATTTTCGTCATCGGCCTCTTCGACGCGCTCCGCACTTTGCTCGGCGCCATCTACGCCTACCCCGGCGGCGTGCTGGTCGATCGCTGGGGACATCGCCGCGCCTTTCTCGCGTTTAACCTTTTCTCCATCGCGGGCTACTCACTCGTGCTTCTGGTTCCGCATTGGGGCGCGGTCATCGCCGGAATGTTTCTCTTCCTTTCCTGGACCTGCTTTTCGTTGCCCGCCACTTTCTCGCTCATCGGCGCCACCCTCGGCCCGAACCGTCACGCCATGGGTGTCGGCATTCAGTCGGTAATCAAACGATTGCCGATCATGATCGCGCCGATTCTCGGCGGCATCCTGATCGATCGCTTCGGCGTGATCGAAGGCGTCCGCATCGGACTTGTTGTCTCGATCGCGCTTTCCGCGGCGACGATCTTCGTGCAACGCCAGTTGCGCGACGCGCCTGCTCCTGTGATCGCGGCGGCCGATCGCTGGAATTTCTGGCAGAGCTTCCTCGCCTTCAACGCGCCGCTCCGGCGTCTTCTTGTCAGCGACATTCTCATCCGGTTCTGCGAACGAATCCCTTACGCCTGGGTTGTCATCTACGCGATGGACGACATCGGCGTCAGCGCCAAACAGATCGGCATCCTCACCACCGTCGAAGTCGTCATCGCCAGTCTCTGCATCATCCCGGCGTCGCATTTCGCCGACAAACATGGGCGCGAACCATTCATCCTCGCGACCTTCGGTTTCTTCACGCTCTTTCCAGTCGCGCTCTGGCTGTCCGGCAACTCCGCCATGCTCATCGTGGCCTTCGCAATTCGCGGCTTGAAAGAATTCGGAGACACCTCGCGGAAGGCCATGATTATCGGTTACTGCGCACCCGAGCGGCGCGGACAAATGATCGGCGCTTATTATCTCGTGCGCGATCTCCTCGTCAGCAGCGCCGCCATTATCGGCGCATGGCTTTGGAAAATCGGACCTGCCACGAACTTCATCGGCGCCGCCGCCTTCGGTCTCTGCGGCACCATCGTCTATCTCGTCGCCATTCAATGGAGACGGCCTGCCCTCAGGCCGTAAAATTCCGCGCGCCAACCGGTCTCCCATTCATACCCGCCGGCACGAGGGTGTGCCGGCTCCATTCCCACGCAAAGAACGTTTGACCTTTTACCACTTATCTCCCATGATGGGTCTCACCCCAAAGTTCGCAGCACCAAGGAGATCAGAGATGCAGATGTTTTCAGGCAGTCGAAAAGTTGAACCGGCGATGCCCATGGCCGCCACCCAGCCCCCGCCTCCGGCCAAACCCGAACCGACCCCGAACGGCGCCCCCGACATGACGCGGCCCGGCGGCACTTTATCGAGCGGCGTCTCCATCAAGGGCACCGTCAAATTTCAGAAGCAGCTGCTGATCGATTGCGAAGTGGAAGGCAAGATCGATTCCAACGGCCAGCTCACGGTCGGCAAGCAAGCCCAGATCAAAGGCGATATCAAAACCCGAACCGTGATTGTTGACGGCACCGTCAATGGCAACATCACCGCCGGCGAGCGTTGCGAACTGCGCGCCGGTTGCACCGTGAACGGCGACATCGAAGCGCCTCGTCTGGTCGTCGACGAAGCCGCGACTTTTATCGGAAGCGCCAAGATCGCTTACACCCAAAAGGCCGCTCCGACTGCTTAGTCTGACGCGACCCAGTCGGGTCCGATCAATGTGATGCCCCCGGCGTTTCCGATTTTGGCCTCGGTAGCAATCCGATTATGCGGAATTTTTCCGCAAAGAAAGGCGGGATAATCTCGCCGAATTCTCGTTAAATGTATGAGCGCGCATCAGCGAATAGTTCTGCGGTTCGCGATTGTTGGCTTCACGGCGTTTGGCCTGGCCGCTGCGCTCTACGCGTACCTCATCAAAGTCAGCCCCGTTTCCCCAGATCCCCGAAGTGGTCATGTGCATGCGATGCACCAGCACGGCTACATCTTCTTCGTCACTGCTAATCAGCGGTTTGGATTTTTCGCGCTACTCGCCCATTTCGCATTCCTCTTGCTCATCGCCGGGACGCTGAGCGTGTATTGGAAGGATATTCCCCGATCGAAATCGTTTATTGAGTTATTTCGCCGAAACATCTAACCAGACGATGCGGTGTCTCGTTAGGCGACGAACTTCTGGAAGATTCAGATCGACGTTCGTTAAGGTGATATGAATTTCAAAATATCGAACCTTTGGATTGCTGTTTCGTTCCTACTTTGTGCTGGCTTGCTCCAAGCCGGGCAATCAGATGCCGATGCGGTGTTGCGAAAGACATCCAGTTTTGCCATGGGCGGTGTTGGGGTGGCCGGAAGTATGTCGGAGGGAGAGCGGGCGCTGCGAGAAGTTCTCAAGGAATCGGATGCGAGTTCTCGACTCGAGAGTCTGCTGCCGAACGCTTCGCCGGCAGGGCAGCTCTACGCGTTGCTGGCTCTGCGTTTACGCGATCGCGCGGCCCACCAGCGGGCGTTGGAAAAGTATGGCGCGAACAGCGCGACCGTTCAGACGATGCGTGGCTGCATCCTGCAAAAGGAATCCTTTCGCGACTTGGTCGAACAGATCGAACACGGTGATTACGATTCGTTCCTCTCTCGCAACTGGCCCAACAGGCACGCTGACCTGACTGCGAAAACAGACAGGATTAACAGGATTTACGGGCTTGGAAGAGTGGACTCTCAACTTTCTGATTCAATCCAGTTAATCCTGTAAATCCTTTCTAATTTTCTCCGCTACCCTGTCCCGAAATATCGGTCGCCGGCATCGCCCAGACCCGGGACGATGTAGCCGCGATCGTTTAACTCGGGATCGATCGCTGCAGTCACGATCGCGACGTCGGGATGCTCGCTCCGCAATTGTTGCACGCCGGCCGGGCACGCGATTACGCAGAGAAACTGGATATGTCGTGCGCCTTGCGCCTTCAGGATTGAAACGGCTTCGCAGGCGCTGTGACCGGTCGCCAGCATCGGGTCGAGCAACAACACTTCTGCCGCGGCGATGTTGACCGGCAAACGATCGTAGTAACTCACCGGCCGGAGCGTTTCGGGATCGCGATAGAGACCGATGTGGCCGATGCTCGCATCCGGCGCGACGCGCAAAATTCCATCGAGCATTCCGAGACCCGCTCGCAGGATGGGAACGAGTACGATCGGCTTCGCGAGAACCGCTCCGGCGCAAGAGGCGAGCGGCGTTTCTACCTCGATGCGGTTGGTGTTCCAAGCGCGAGACGCTTCCACGAAAAGGAGAATGGCGATCTCCTGAAGATGACGGCGAAACACTTCCGGTGTCGTCGTTTTCGCCCGAAGAATCGAGAGGCCGGCGGCGGCGAGCGGATGATCTACGATGCGAACGTTATCGGTCACGCCGATCCCTCCTCGCGCATCCGTACCGGCGAAGCCGGAAGCTTGTCCAGCACGATGCGCCGGTTCCCATCATAATGACCGAAGGCCAGGACGCCGGTAGGGCATTGCTGCACGCAGGCGGAACAACGCACGCATTGGGGATCCTGCATCGGCAGGCCTTTGTTCGCGAAGTTCATGATGTCGATGCCCTGATGGCAGACCGAGGTGCAGACGTTGCAGGAAATGCATTTCGATTTCTCCGGGAAAATCCGGAAGCGCGAGAAACGCGCATAGATGTGCATGAGCGCCGCGAGCGGACAAAAAAATCGGCACCAGACGCGGCCGGAATATTTGAAGTAAAGCCCGACGCCGATGATGCCGCCGAGAAAAACATCCACGAGCCATTTGTAGTTCGTGTAGGTGATCAGCTTTCCGCCGCTGTTTTTTCCTTCGAGCAATAGATGGAACGCGGAAGCGAAAATGGATTGGGGCCAGATCCAACCGAGGATGCGAACAAAGAGAAGAAGGAACGCAATCGCCAGGATGACCTGGCCCGCCATATTCAATCGATTCCAGAACGGGCCGTGCGGCATCTTGTGCCTCTGTTTGTCACCCATCGTTTCGGCAAGCGCGCCGCAGGAACAAATCCATCCGCAATAAGCGCCCTTGCCCCAGCGCCAGACAATCGCCGGAATGAGAACGAACGTTTGGATGAACGCGATCACGAGCCACCAGAAGAGCGGCGCGTCGGTGAAGACGTTGTAAACCATGAGCGGCCACGCGAGGATGAAACCGTAGGCGCGCCAATACGCGCGCGGATGTCCCCAGTCCGGCCACTGATGCGCCGCATATTGCGCGCCCGGGATGTAAGACTCGAAGAGGCGATCAGCGATGGTTTTGCCAAGGCCCTGATCGAACCAGCCGTTGTAGCCGAGCCAGGGCAAAATGATTTCCGGCAGAAGAAAAAGCGGCACCACTTGCACGAGCATGAGCACGAGGGTCTGCAAGGTGACGTATGGCGTGCGCCGCCGGCGAATCCGGGTGATGCCGAAGACGACGATGCAGGTGCTGTAAGCGAGCGTGTAATAAAACGAGCGCGACTTGAGCGAAACCGCGAGTGTACCCAGTAAGGTTGAGCGATCTGCGACTTGCGCACCGAACCAGCCGCTAAGGATTGCCGGCATGTTTTCCGGAAACGGATTTAGCCAGGTCTCGGCGAAGCCGCCCGACTTCCACACGTAAACGAAAACGCAGAACGCGAGGAAAATTCCGAGCGCGATCCAGCCGCGAGCTGTCCCTTCGCCGGCAATCGGAATTCCTGACCGTCGAAAGAAATCGAGCGGCGCTTCGCGACCCAGCATGGTGAAGACGACGTCGTTTGGTAATGCCTCTTCCGTTCCGTTCTTGAGATAAACCTGCTCCGGCTCGATGCGGACGACTTCTGTTCCGAGCGTGAGCTTGAGCGACCCGGGCGATTTCTGCCCGCGCATGCCGGAAGTCACGGCGGTGTTGACTCGTTCCGAAGTCGGCTTCTCGATTTGCACATCGGCCGAAGCATCGCGCACGAGCATTTCCACTTTCTCGATGTTTGCCGGCTTCGCGCGCGCCAGTTCTTTGCGCCGATAACTTAGCGTGACGTGCGAACCGCAAGTCGCGAGTGCGATCGCTGTCTCAAGCGCCGAATCGCCGCCCCCCACCACCAACGCATTTTGCCCCGAGAATTCCTTCGGATCGAAAAGCCGGTTGTAAACCTTGTCGAGTTCTTCCCCGGGAACACCAAGCTTCCGAAAATTTCCGCTGCGCCCGATCGCAACAATCGCCCGCCGCGCCGTCACCGTCGTCTTGTCGCTCATCTGTAACGACAGGCCCGTTCCCTTCCGCTCAATCCGCTCAACGCGCGCCGAAGTCACTTCAATCTCTGCCGCGCAGCGTTGCGCTTCCATTTCCTCGAGCAACGCTTCCTTCACATCGGCGGTAAACTGAAGCCCGCCCTCGAGCTTCATTTCCGTCGGATAGGTGTAGATCGGTTTCGCCTTCGGGAAATTGATGACCGTCGAGAAAATCTCTGTCGCTTCGTAAACCGCGAACTTCAGTCCCGCCTTCTTCGCTTCAATCGCCGCCGAAATGCCCGCCACCCCCGCTCCGATGATCGCGAGATCGAGCCCTCCGGTTTCATCCTTCATCCTTCCGCCTTCCTCCTTCAAAATCGCTCGCACGGCCTCGGCTCCCGTGTGCGAAGAAAACTTCAACAGCGGAATCCCCGTGAGATCGCCGGCGATCCGAACCCCCGGCAAAGCGGTGATACCCTCAGGACCGGAGACCGGAAGTTTCTCCACGGTGCCGGCGGGCCACTGCGCATGCAGCCATTTCGTGTAACGTTCGATGATTCCGGCCATGAAATGTAGCGCGAGCTCCGTTGTAAATTGAGATGCCCGAAGCGAAAAGAAAATTCCCGCACAACCGCGCCGGAAATGCGAAGCGAAGTAGTGCAATGACCAAAATCCCACGCCGTTATCCCATCGGAGCAGAGCCGATCGGCGAAGGCCAAACGCATTTTCGCGTCTGGGCGCCGAAAGCGGCGCGGCTGGAGGTCGTGATCGAAGGAAAATGGGAGGGAAGTCGCGGCACCAAGGCCTCTCCCACATTTGAAGAACTGAAGCGGGAAGCGACGGGATATTTTTCGGGGGCGATCAATGTTGAGACGGGGACGCTCTACCGCTTTCGGCTCAATGGTGCGGAAAATTTTCACCCCGATCCGGCGTCGCGATTTCAACCCGAGGGACCTCACGGGCCCTCATGCGTCGTTGATCCAGAAAAGTTTCAATGGACCGATCAGGATTGGCCGGGAATCAAAATGCCCGGCCAGATTGTTTACGAGATGCACATCGGCACCTTCACGCAGGAAGGGACATGGCGCGCGGCGGCGCGGGAGCTGGCGGAGCTGGCCCGGATTGGAATCACGGTCGTTGAGATGATGCCGGTCGCGGATTTTCCGGGCGAATACGGCTGGGGTTACGATGGGGTCGATCTCTTCGCGCCGACGCGGCTTTATGGAATGCCGGACGATTTGCGCGCGTTCGTGAACGAAGCGCACTCGTTAGGCCTGGCCGTCATTCTCGACGTCGTTTACAACCACTTCGGCCCGGACGGAAATTACCTCGGGGTTTATTCCGACGATTACCTTCACCGCGAGCGCGGCAACGAATGGGGCGACTCGATCAACTTCGACGGCAAGAACTCGGAGCCCGTTCGAGAATTTTTCGTCACCAACGGCCGGTATTGGATCCAGGAATTTCATTTCGATGGGTTTCGTTTCGACGCCACCCAGAGCATTCACGATCAATCGGAGGAATACATCGTCGGTTCGATCGGCCGCGCGGCCCGGCTCGCAGCGGGAAAGCGTTCCATCATTCTCGTGGCAGAAAACGAGCCGCAGGACACGAAGTTGATCCGGCCGCGCAGCGAAGGCGGCGACGATCTCGATGGTTTGTGGAACGACGATTTCCATCACGGCGCTTATGTCGCGTTGACCGGCCGGCATGAGGCCTATTACTCGGATTACCGGGGCCGGCCGCAGGAATTTGTCTCGGCGGCGAAGTATGGCTATCTCTTCCAGGGCCAACCGTATTGGTGGCAGGAAGCCGAACGCGGCATGGCGACTTTCGGGGTGCATCCGGCGGCTTTCGTCTCGTTTATCGAAAACCACGACCAGGTTTCCAACAGTGCTCAAGGACCGCGGATGCGTTTTGAAACTTCGCCCGGGCGTTATCGCGCGATGACCGCGCTGCTTCTCCTCGGGCCGTGGACGCCGCTGCTCTTCCAAGGCCAGGAATTTGGCGCGAAGTCGCCGTTCGTCTTTTTTACCGACGTAGGTGATGCGAAACTGCGCGAAGCCATCAGGAACGGCCGTTTCGAATTCCTTTCGCAATTTCCGTCGCTAGCCACACGCGAGGCCCAGAGTGCTCTCCCTGACCCGACCGACCGCAAAAACTTCGAGCGCTGCAAGCTCAACTTCGCGGAACGCAGCGAGCAACCGCAATTCTACGATCTGCACCAGGACCTCATTCGCCTGCGCGGGGAAGACTCGCGGTTTCAAAAACAAATTCTCGGCGGCGTCGATGGCGCGGTTCTCGGCGAGCGCAGTTTTCTGCTTCGCTATTTCGGCGAACGAAACGACGAACGATTGCTCGTCATCAATCTCGGGCCGCCCGAATCCCTGATCCCCTCACCCGAACCGCTGCTGGCGCCGCCATTCGGTTTCGAATGGGAAGTGATTTGGTCGAGTGACGACAAACGCTACGGCGGCCCCGGTGTTGTTAAGCCGATTTCCGACGCCGGCTGGTCGCTGCCGGCCGAAGTCGCCATTGCCCTGCGCGCCGTTCCGGAGACCAAGCCGCGCCGCAAACCAAAGGAGAGACGTGGACCAAAAGACGAGCAGTAATCCGGTCGTGGTCCGGTCGATGGCGTGGGAGGCGGCGCAAACGTCACGCGAGGTCCTTCTGAACCGCGAGTGGCTGGTGACGAATGGCCTGGGAGGTTACGCATCGGGCACGGTCTCGGGCGCGGTCACGCGGAAGTATCACGGCATCCTGGTCGCGGCTCTGCCTGCGCCACTCGGGCGCGTCGTGATGTGGAATCATGTTTCGGAATTCCTGCGGTTCGACGATGACGAAGTGGTCTCGTTAGGCGCGGAGGAGCGCGCCGGCGGCCAGCTGGATCTGCACGGGGCCGAATACCTTCGCGAGTTCCGGCTCGAAGACGGCATGCCGGTTTGGATTTATCACGTCCGCGACCTGGTAATCGAGAAGCGCGTCTCGATGCCGCACCTGCAAAATACCGTGCACGTCAGCTACCAGATCATTGGCGATGGAAAAGCTCCGCGGCTGGAACTGAGACCGGCCTTTCATTTTCGCCATCACGAGGACGCCGTCGATTTGCCCTTAGCGGAGCCTTACAAACTCAGCGCAGTCGAGGAGCGCTATGAAATCGTCTCGGCGCGCCGGAAGTTTCCGCCGTTGCGGATGCGACTTTGCGGCCGCGCCACCGCGTTCACCTTCGCGCCCTCGAAAATAAATCAGGTGGTGTATCGCACCGAGCAGGCCCGCGGTTATGCGCACGAAGGGCAACTCTGGAGCCCGGGATTTTTCCAGGTGGATCTTGCGGACGAAAGAACCGCGACGCTGATCGGCTCTACGGAACCGTGGGACATCATCGATGTCTTGAGTCCGTCGGAGGTGCTTGCTTCCGAGCGCGAACGTCGCGCCCGCCTGCTCGAAGATGCCGACGCCGAAGCGCGCGCGGGTGTCGCGGCTGAATTGGTTTTTGCCGGCGATCAATTTGTGATCACGCCGGCGGGCCGGGCGCAGGAAGCCGCGCGCGCGCACGCCTCCGGCGACGAAGTTCGCACGGTCATCGCCGGGTACCATTGGTTCACCGATTGGGGACGCGACACGATGATCAGTCTGGAAGGATTAACTCTGGTCACCGGACGCTGCCTCGAGGCCGGATACATTCTGCGGACGTTCGCGCATTACGTCCGCGACGGATTGATTCCCAACATGTTTCCGGATCGCCAGAAGGAAGGGCTTTATCACACGGCGGACGCGACGCTCTGGTTCTTTCATGCGCTCGGCCGTTACCTGAAAAGATCTGAGGATCGAATCACGCTTCGGCTCCTGTTGCCGATCCTCGTCGATATCGCGGAGCACCATCTGCGCGGAACGCTGTTCAACATTCACGTCGATCCGCAGGACGGCCTCCTCATTCAGGGACAGGAGGGTTATCAGCTCACCTGGATGGATGCGAAGATGGGCGATTGGGTGGTGACGCCGCGGCGCGGGAAAGCGGTGGAGATCAATGCGCTTTGGTATAATGCGCTGGAGCTGCTCGCGGGCTGGCTGCGTGATGTGGGGGACGGCGGCGCGGCGGAACGCTACTCGGAACAGGCGCAACGCGCGCGCGCGTCATTCAATGAACGCTTTTGGTTTGAGGAAGGCGGACATCTTTACGACGTCGTGGACGTGGATGGCGGCACCGCGAACGATGCGGCCTGCCGGCCGAACCAGCTTTTTGCCATCTCGCTCGAGCATCCGGTTTTGGATGAGGCGCGCTGGAAATCGGTGGTTGAAGTAGCCGAGCGCGAGTTGCTGACGCCGGTCGGCCTTCGTTCCCTTTCACGAACTCATACTGATTACAAACCGATTTACGGCGGCGATCTTCGATCGAGAGACGGCGCTTACCATCAGGGCACAGTCTGGGGCTGGCTCATCGGACCGTTCATCGATGCGTGGCTGAAAGTGCATCCGCGGGAGAAGGCGGCCGCGCGGAAATTCCTCGAGCGTTTTCCCGAGAGCATGAACGAAAACGGGATCGGCACGATCAGCGAAGTTTTCGATGCGCGCGAACCGCACACCGCGGGAGGCTGCATCGCCCAAGCCTGGAGCGTGGCGGAAGTATTGCGGTGCTGGGTGAAAACGGGTTAAAGGGACGCGCGTTGATGAAATGCGTGTCATCCCGAGCCGCGTCAGACGGCGAGGGACCTCCCAAGCGCACCTTGCGTCACACAAGAAACGTGGGGCGTAAACCGACGACAGCGCTTTAGGTTTCGCGGTAGCGATTAAGCGCCCGCGAGGTCCCTCGGCGCGCTTCGCCAGCCTCGGGATGACACGCGTTTTCTTTTTGTTGGGTTCCCACTCACAACGCACGGCTCTTTCGATTCAATAGGTATGGCCGAAACCCTGGTCCAGCTTAAGCAAAAGGATGAGGTGCGCGAAGCCCTCGCCCAGACGGGTGGCAAGCCGAAGATCAAGGCCCAGGCGACCGACAAATTTTGGTTTGGCACTCACGTCCTGGTTTTGTTGGGCTGCGCCGTCGTTTACGTCCTCCTCGGCCTGAAATGGATTCCGTTGCCGCAACTCCATCTCGACCTCCTCCAGCGCGCAACGCGCGCGACGGTGTTCATCGTCGTTGTCCTCGCGATCGCGAAAGCGGTTTCGGTTTATGCAATCGGACGGATCTCCGATGCATCCACCATCTTTACCCTTCGGCGCATTCTGCATCTCCTCGTCGGAATCCTCATCGTCCTGATCGGGCTATCGATCTTCTTCGCCAATTGGTACACGGCGCTCATCTCGGTCGGGGTCATTTCCGTCATCGTCGGCCTTTCCGTGCAAACGCCGATGTCGAGTTTCATCGGGTGGATTTACATCCTGGTGCGGCGGCCCTATCGCGTCGGCGACCGGATTAAAATCGGCGACGCCACCGGCGACGTCATCGACGTCAGCTACATCGACACGACGCTCTGGGAATTCGGCGGCTCATTTCTCTCCACCGATCATCCGAGCGGACGCGTGATCAAGTTTCCGAACGCGAAAGTGCTCGGCGAAATGGTTTACAATTATTCCTGGCCGCTTTTTCCCTACATCTGGAACGAAATCAAATTCCAGATCGCGTATCAAAGCGATTTGCAGTTTGTAGCCCGGACGATGGAGCGCATCGTGGAAGAGGAAATCGGCGAAGACATGGAGGAACGAGTGAATGTCTATCGCGATTTGCTGGCGAAGACGCCGGTGAACGAACTGGAGGTCCGGGCGCATCCGCGCGTTTTCTTCCGGGTGGACGAAGTTACCTGGATCGATGCGATCGTTCGCTACGTGGTGCCGCCGCGCGAAGCCGGCGCGGTGAAAACGAGACTAATCCCGAAACTTCTCGCGGCACTGAATGCCGAGCCGGACAAGGTAATGTTCCCGGCCGGGGCAAATCGTTGATGACCCGTTTGCCAGCCGCGCCATCTCAGCCGATTACTTCGCCGATGCATTCCCGAATTCTGATTGTCCTGTTCGCAATCGCTGCCATCGCGGCGAAGCCGGTCGTGAAAAAGAAAGAGAGCGCGGGACCAGAATCGTCGCCAAAGCCGAAGGCTTCCGTTTCGAAAACGATTCCGGTCGCGCTGCCGAATTACGACGAGGAGACCAGCGTGAAGCTCCAGATTTTTCTCGATAACAGCGACTTTGGCCCGGGCAAGATCGATGGCCGGATGGGCGAGTTTTTTCGCAAGGCGCTCGTGCATTACAAGCGCGCTCACGGCATGGCGGAAACCGGCGCGGTCGACTCATGGCTGCTCGACCAGGTACCCGAGACTTATACCACCTTCACGATTCCGCCCGAAGCGGAGAACTTTGTCGGCCCGACCTCGGGCAAACCGTCCGAGCAATCGAAGCTGAAGAAGTTGCTTTACGGCTCGCTCCTCGAGCTGGTAGCGGAGCGATACCATTCCGCGGAGGATTTCTTGAAAAAGCTGAATCCGGGAATGAAGCTGGAGAATTTGAAACCGGGCGACACGGTGAAAGTGCCGAACGTGTTGCCGTTCAAGATCGAAGATTTGCATGAAGGATTCGCGCAGACCAACCCGGCGTTCGTGAATCGCAAAATCTACATCGATACCAAGGATCGCTTCCTCCTCATTTACGACGGGAAACAGCTCGTTGCGGAGTTTCCGATTACGCCGGGATCGTCCACGTTGCCGGCGCCGATGGGTCTCTGGAAGATTCTCGGTATCGCGACGTTGCCGGTGTTCCGGCACGATGAGGGCGTCCTCCAGCATGGCGAGAAATCGAGTGTCTTCTACAATTTGCCGCCGGGGCCAAACAATCCGGTGGGCGTTCTCTGGATGGGGTTGAACAAGCCGCACGTCGGAATTCACGGAACGAATAATCCGGAGACGATCGGCCGCGCCGGGAGTCACGGTTGCATTCGGACGGCGAATTGGGACGCGGCGCGCGTGAGAGAGCTCGTCACGGTGGGGAATGCCGTCTCGATCTTCAGGTAAGGCTCACACAAAGGTCACAAAGGACGCAAAGGGGAAAGGATTCCCTCCGTCACGTGTCTTACCTTTGTGCACCTTTGTGCCCTTTGTGTGAGGCCCCAAAAATTTTCGCGCGGATTCGCGATGTCGTGCGTCTAGGCTGGTAGATTGACCATGACCGACGCATCCGAACACGAAATTTACCGCGCCGCCATCCGGGGTGATCGCGACGCTTTCGAGACGGTCATCCGCTCTTTCAGCCGCAACCTGTTCGCGATCGCTTACGGCATCTTACAAAACCGCGAGGAAGCCGAAGACGTCGTTCAGGACACTTTCGTAAAGGCGTGGAAATCGCGGTGGCGCGTCCGCGATGCGGCAAAATTCCCGGCATGGCTTTCGACAATTGCGCGGCATCGAGCGCGCGATCTGGCCCGGCGGCGGCGTCCGGAGCCGTTGCCGGAAGATTTTGAATCAAGCGAGGCAGTGGAGTTCGAGAGTGCGGGGCAAAAGGCGGACCTCGACGGCGAGGTCCGCTCGGCCCTGGCGCAGTTGCCGGAGCTGCATCGGATCGCGGTGACGCTGCGCTATTTCGAGGAACAGGATTACGGCACCATCGAACAAACCCTTGGCCTGACGAACGGCGCGTTGCGCGGAATTCTCGGCCGCGCGCTCGGTCTTATGCGGAAGCGACTTAAACCGGTGCTCGCCTCAATCGGATAACTGTATGGCTACGATTCACGAACAAATTGACGAACTGCTGGCGGCCGATCTTCACGACGAGCTCAGCGCCGCCGAACGCGACGGATTCCACGCCCATCTCGTCGAATGCGCGGAATGCCGCCAGGCTTTTCAGGAGGAAAAAAATATGCACAAACTTCTCAACGAAACGATTGCCGATAAGAAAGCGGATCCCGGATTCGAACAGCGAATGGTCTCGCGCTTCCGCGATCGCGTCCCGAAACGGTCGGGGCTGATCAGCGTGGTCGCTGATCTGCTGCGGGTGCGCGCCGTTCAGCTCACCGCCGTGGCGGCGCTCTTACTCGCGCTTGCCCAAATGGGAAAAATGATCACCGGCGAATCCGTTACGCCATCCAAGCGCAATGAATACATCTCGGATATCGTAGAAGCCGACCGCGACAAACCGGGCGCTAGTCGGGAGAGCGGATTGCTCTCCAAAACGGATGGGCGATCAAAAGGCGCTGACCTGCCGGCGCAAAACCCACCGCCGCCAGCTCCTGCCCAGGACAAATCAAACACTCCGGTTGAAGGCCTGCGGCAATTGCCATCCTTCGTCGGCAACACCAAGACCAAGAAAGCAGAGGTCCAGGATGAGAATGCTGTAAACGAAAAGGAGGCACCAGCGGCGCAAGGTCCATCTGAGCAAGCGACGCCTAGCCCGCTCGCTAACCGCAAACTTGTCCGAAACGCGACGGCTGAGCTCGAAGTCGTCAGCTTCGATGAGTCAGTCCAGAAGATCACCGGCTTCGCGACGGAAGAAAAAGGCTACGTCGCCACGACGAGCTCCGAAAAGCAGGCGAATGGGAAACTGCGCGGCGAAGTGGTGGTGAAGGTCCTGCCGGATAATCTGGATCGCTTTCTCCAGAAACTGCGCGGGATTGGCGAGCTGAAGAACCAGGCGCTCACGACCGAAGACGTGACGAAGGCCTATTTCGACACGGAGTCGCGGCTCAAGAACGCGCGACTCATGGAGCAGCGGCTGATCGAGATTCTGAAAACGAAGAGCAAGGACGTCGCTGATTTGCTCGCGGTCGAGAAAGAGCTGGGGCGAGTGCGCGAGGAAATCGAGACGATGCAGGGCGAATTGAAGTTGATGGATTCCCAGGTGGCGTTCGCGACGATGACGATCACGCTCGCGGAAAAGAACATGAACATTCCGGCGGCGTTCCTCTTGAAGGAGAAGGCGCAGCTCTCGCTTTACGCGACGGAAGTCGAGAAGACTTACAACGAGATCAAGGCGCTCGCTTCGCCGAAGGTGCAAATCACCACGGCGCAGATCGACCGCGATAACACGGGGCGCGTTTCGGCGCGGTTGAGCCTGTTGCTCGCGCCGGAGGAGAGCGATGCCGTGATCAACAAGGTCAAAGGCATGGCGCGCGTTGAGAATTTCCAAGTGCAAACCGAACGCGTCTCTCAGGGCGGCGATGGCCTGGGCGAGAACGCGAAGACGGAGCGCGACAAGGTGGAGCTGAACGTCACGATCTCCCGCGACGAGCAGGAGCAATCGTTGCAGCAGACGACGCTGCGGGTTCGCACCTCCGACGTGAACGAAAAGACGAAGCAGTTGCGCACGATCGCTGAGCAGCAGAACGGCCGGATCCGCAGCTCATCGTTCTCGCGCGATCCGAACGGGCGCGAATACGCCAACGTTTCGCTCCGGGTGCCGATGAAGAATTACAACGCGCTGATGCAATCGCTCAATGCGCTCGGCAAAGTCGAGAACGTAAGCGTTCATCGCGACGACCGCCCGAACGCGCAAATCGATGAAGAGAACGCGCCCGCTGATGTGTCGATCCAGGTTTATAGCCAGGGCAACATCGTTTCCGAGGAGACCGGGATTTGGGCGACGCTTCGCCGGACCATCGGACAAGGCGCCGCCGCGTTGATGTGGAGTGCGCGGATGATTGGGGTGGCCCTCGCGTTCCTGGCGCCGTGGGTTCTGGCGATTGCAGGTGTGAGCTGGGTGATGCGCCGGGTCTCTCGCGCGCGCGCCGCGCGGAAGTTGCGGGCCGAAGAGGAGGCTGGGCCGCAATAAATTCCGGGGAGCGCAGGCTGCCAGCCTGCCGCAGCCGGCAGCTTGCCGGCTGCATTTGCGGCGAAGCCGTCCATGTTCTCAAGAACCAATCCGTAAATCATCTCGGCAAGCTGCCGAGATGTGCAGGCTGGCAGCCTGCGCTCCCCGGAGAAATCTTTCGCCACAGCTCAGACTTCAGCATTCCGCGCTGAAACAAGTGCTGCTGAGCCAAGACGAATTTCTCGGAGCGGACAAATGGCGCGGGATCGATTAGTTCGGTCGCCTCGATTCCTGTGGTCAGGCGAAAGAATCCATACATGGCGGTTAGCCACAGGCGCGCGCGAAATCGCGCGGTTCCTTTGTCTGGAACGCGGAAATCCGCCAGCAACCAACTCGCGTCATCGGTCGCGGCGCGCGACAGTTTTCTTACGATCTCCGTCAGTTGAGATTCCGGAAAGCAATCCAGGACGAAATGCGTTACGATCAAATCGTAATGACGCTCCGGCGCGGGCCACGACGTGATGTCTTGATGCAGAAACCGCACGCGATCGACGCGATCTGGCAATTCACGCTCAATCCGCTGGCGCGCCAACGATAGCATCCGTTCGCTGGCTTCAACGCATTCGACTTCGATATCCGGATGCGTTCGAAGCAATTCGCACAAAAATCGTCCATTCCCCTCGCCCACGATTAGGGCACGGCGCGGATTTTGAAGTTTGTCGAGACACGCGATGCGACAACGCTGCAAGACGCCGCCAAACGCGATCGTTTCCAACGTCCGATACCACGGCGCGACGGAATCGAAGCTCACAAGGCCGCTATGAGGAGCGGAATGATCGGCGTCAGCAAAACAAGGTCAGCAAGCGCTGTGCGTTGATCGCGATCCAAATTCAAGGAGCGGCGCTTTCGAAATCGCCCTTCCATGAGGCTGGTCGACGCATTCAGCCAGGCGAGCAGCAACGCGCTCAGGCTGATCGAGCCGAGAATTGGCGCGGCCGCGGGACAGGCGATCGCCATGACGAACGAGGCGAAAGCGAGAAGTGCGCAAATTTTCGTAACATGTCGAGTCAGGCTCGGATGGCGCGTTGCCATGGATATTTTTCGCTGCGCCTCATCCAGCTCGCGTTCCCAACAGGCAATGCTGATGCAATTCAGCGTGCAAAGCGACGCGAAGGCGAGGGCGCCGAGCACAAAGGCCGCATTAAGGGGTGGAAGTGCCGGTAAGAGTGCCACCAGTGTTCCCGCCGCGAAAAGGAACCCGACCGAAAATTCCTTTAACGGAACGAATCGCCAAATCCGGCCTAACGGATGGTTGAGGAGCAGGTAAACCAAGGCGAGCAGACCGACCGCGGCCCCGACGAGAAAATTTTCCGCCGCCGCATTGTGCCAGATCACGTAAGCATCCAGCCCGCCGATCATGAACAAAGCGACGATCCAAACCTCACGATGCCTCACACAGAATTCCTGTCGCAAGGACCGGGGCGAGCCGGAGGTCAGCGAAGCGGCATCGGCGAGCCGATCGCTAAGATAAATGAACCACGCGGTCAGAAAGAGCGCCGCGGCGTTGCCAACATGGGCCGGCATCTGAAATGTTTGCGCGAACAACCACAGCCAGATGACCGCGACAATCGGGGCATCAAGACAAACAAGATTCAGCCAGACAACGGGCGTTCTGGCCAAGGCAGGGAGAGCCCTGCCAACCAACATCCGAGGTGAATGCGCTTGCTGAGTTTCCAATCAATCCTATTTTAAACTGCGTCGCGCACGGGAGCCACTCTCTTATGAAATCAAACGCCATTTCAATGAACAACAAATCCGTGGCCGCGCTTCCGAAGCATCTCCTGCAATTCGCGGTCGATCAGCGTTACGACGAATATACCCCAGTCGATCACGCGGTCTGGCGCTTCATCATGCGGCAGAACATTTTTTTCCTCCGCGAGTACGCCCATAAACTCTACTTTCAGGGGCTGCTCGATACCGGCATCTCGTTCGACCGCATCCCGCGCATCGAAGAGATGAACGAAATCCTCGGCAAAATCGGCTGGGGCGGCGTCGCGGTGGATGGCTTCATTCCGCCGGCCGCTTTCATGGAATTCCAGGCGTATCGGGTTCTCGTGATCGCGTGCGACATGCGCCAGATCAATCACATCGAGTACACGCCGGCGCCCGACATCGTTCATGAAGCCGCGGGACACGCGCCGATCATTGTCGATAGCGAATACGCGGATTACCTGCAGCGGTTCGGCGAAGTGGGCGCGAAGGCGATGTCTTCCAAGAAAGACTTCGAGCTTTACGAAGCGATCCGGCATTTATCGATTTTGAAGGAGCAGCCGAACCCCGATCCCGAAGCGCTTGAGAAGGCGACTAAGCTGGTCGAGGAACGCCAAACCAATCTGGGCGACCCGTCGGAGATGGCGCTCCTTTCGCGGCTGCACTGGTGGACGGTCGAGTACGGATTAATCGGCCCGCTCGACAAACCGAAAATCTACGGCGCCGGTTTGCTCTCCTCGATCGGCGAATCGGTCAGTTGCCTTGAGCCGCACGTAAAGAAAATTCCGTACTCGATCGACGCGCAGAATATGCCGTTCGATATCACGACGAAGCAGCCGCAGCTATTTGTCACGCGCGATTTCAAGCAGCTCGGCGAAGTGCTGGAGGAGTTCGCGAGCAAGATGGCCTTCCGCGTGGGAGGGCTCGAAGGCATTCAGAAGGCGATCGATTGCCACAACACCACGACCTGCGAATACTCGTCAGGCCTGCAGGTGTCGGGGACCTTCGCTGAGGTAATGAGTAACGATCAAGGACAGCCGATTTACTTGCGGACAACAGGGCCGACGGCGCTGGCGTTCGGCGGCAAGGAAATGGCCGGTCACGGTCGCGATTATCACAAGGATGGATTTGGTTCGCCAATTGGCGACTGGAAGAAAACGGAGCTGACGGAAGGCCAGTCAACAAAACTGGAATTCGAGAGCGGCGTGGTGGTTGAAGGAAAGATCGAAAGGCTGCTTAGAAGCGAAGGCAAACTCTTGCTGGTGACGTTTTCGGATTGCACCGCGAAATACGGCGACCGCGTTTTGTTCGATCCGAGTTGGGGGACTTACGACATGGCGGTAGGCTCGCGCATCGTTTCCGTGTTCAACGGAGCCGCCGACAACGATGCCTACAATCAGGTTGCGCTGGCTCCGCGCGAACGGACGATCAAATCGCCCTCCGACGCGAAACGCAAACGGCTCGAAAGCCTTTACGCGCAGGTCCGCGATATTCGCGAACGGAAGGTGGGTTACGAACGTCTCGGTGAGATTTGGGAGACGCAACAGAAGGAACACGGCGACGACTGGCTGCTCTCGATGGAGATCTTCGAAATCCTCGATGAGACCGGGCAACAGAACGCGCTCAAGCAACAGATCATGACCTTCTTGAATGGCCGGAAAGCGATCGACAAAGGTAACGCCGTGCTGATCGAGTGGGGATTCCGGCTCGTCACCTATCACAAGACAAATCTGGAGACGGCAGGACAGACGCGGTAGCCGCTGCGGTGTGCGAAGCGTGAAAAGAACCGCTGCCCTTGGGATTAGCGTGCCAGTTTAAGTAGTTTATCCTTGCGCCGCCCAAAGGGCGGCGAAGGTTGCAAACCGCCCGCTCCTTGGGTTCGCGGCGCTGCGGCTACGGCTTTCGCAAGGTAAAGCGGTTGTTCGCGGTTTCCCACAAACGGAGGCGAATAAGCCGGCCATCCAGGCGCGAATCGAATCGCGGCCAGAGCGCTTGCACGATGTTCTCTCCAGTCGATGGCTTGTTCCGGAATTCTTCCATCTCGCGGTCCAAATGTTTGTCCTGCCAGGGCCGAACCGCTTCTTCGATCGCAGCTTGGAAGGCGGCGAAATCCATCAGCGTTCCGCTGCGTTCATCAAACTGGCCGCCAACGGTTGCTTCCGTGCGATAAAGGTGACCGTGACCGCGTGGATTGTTGCATTTGCCGTAGAGCGACATGTTTTCCTCGTCGGACAAAACCGGGCTGTGCAGCCGATGCGCCGCGCTGAACGGAATCTGCATCCCGAGCAAATAGCTGCCGCCTCTCCAATATTCGGCAAAGAAATCCGCTCGCTCATGTAAGCGGACACGATGGATCGGCAACGATTCGGCGACGCGCGCGTGAATGTAACGCGCCAGACTTTCCGTCGTGATCGGGTCGTCCGTCAACGCCGGGACCTCGCGATTCAGATTTTTATGATCGAGTTCCCCTCGCAGCGAATCGAGAGACAATTGAATGTCGTGAAAGGCCGGAGATGCATCGCCATCGGTTTCGCTCCGAAAGGTCAGTCGCGTCCGGTAATTATGCCCATGGCCGAAGGGAGAAGCGGCAACGCCAAAAAGTTTTTCGTTCTCCTCGGACGTGAGGTGCGGCGACATGGTCTGCCGGGCCGCGGAAAATCCGAACCAGTAATTCGACTCCGAAATTTCGGTGGCGTAAAACGTCGCGCTCCTCTCCTCCGATTCCGCCAGGTGACATGCGACCAGTTCCGCGCTGGAGGCGCGAAAGAGCGGCGCGGCATCGATGAAAAGCTGTCGGACAATTCTTTCCGTTGTCGGCGGCACGGTCGCGAACGCCGGGTTGTCCTCATTCAGAAACTTGTGATCGAATCCTTCGCGCAAAACTCCGTCCACGCGCTCCTTGATCTCGCTTATGTTCATCAGCATCCCGGTCGCCGGATCGACGCTGCCGGAGAAGATGAAGTGGGCGACATAGTTTCGGCCCGTGCCGTAACGCGCGGAGGTCTCGGGCCCGAACACAGCCACGTTCTGCGCGTCGCTCCAATCTTTGACGAAGAGCCGGCGGGAGGCGGAGAATTCGAGCCGCTTGCTGACGGTCAAAAGCATGCAGCCGCGCTCGTTAGGCCAGCAACGCCAGGAATTCCGATCGCGTGCGCGCGTCCTCCTTGAAGGAGCCGAGGAGACACGATGTCTTCATGATCGAATTCTGCTTTTCGACGCCGCGCATCATCATGCACAAATGTTTCGCCTCGATGACAACCGCGACGCCGCTCGGATGGAGCGTTTTCATGAGCGCATCGGCGATTTGCACCGTGAGATTTTCCTGGATCTGCAACCGCCGGGCGAACACGTCGACAATTCGCGCCACCTTCGAAAGTCCGATGACTTTTCCGTTCGGGATGTAAGCGACGTGCGCTTTGCCGAGGAAAGGCAGCAAGTGATGCTCGCACAGCGAATAAAGCTCGATGTCTTTCACGAGGACAATCTCGCTCGCCTCGGAATCGAAAATAGCGTCGTTAACGACGGAATCCAAACTTTGCCGGTAACCGTTCGTGAGAAATTCGAAGGCGCGCGCGGCGCGGTTCGGCGTCCTCAACAATCCCTGGCGCTCCGGATCTTCGCCAACTGATTCCAATAGCTCCCGGAACGAGCGCTCCATGCCCGCGAGCTTGGCGGCTCCGCAAGGACGCAGGCTGCCGATTCGGCGTTCCGCCGCCTCCAGCTCCGTCTCGTGATTTTGCCCGGGCACGTTGTTCCTAATCCAACCAGCTCAGCGGATATTTCGGATCGTCGAGCGCGAGCGATTCCTCGGTGAGTTCCAAGGTGTGTGCGGTATCGAACATGACCGCTAACTCTTCCGTGCGCAGCGCGTCCTTGCTTGCCATGATCGTTCCAGGATGCGGTCCGTGCGGAATCCCGCGCGGGTGCAACGTGATCGAACCGCTCTCAATGCCGCGACGCGATCCGAAATTGCCGCGCACATAAAACAAGACCTCATCTGCTTCGACGTTGTCATGCACCCACGGAATTTTCACTGCCTCGGGATGGGTATCGAGCATCCGCGGCGCAAAGGTGCAGATGACGTAACCGCGGACCTCGAAGGTCTGATGGATCGGCGGCGGCTGATGGACCGTGCCGGTGATCGGTTCGAAATCGGCCGCGTTGAAAGTGAATGGGTAGAGATACCCGTCCCAGCCCAAGGCATCGAAGGGGTGATGCGCGTGCACGACGCGGGTGAGTCGCGCGCCATCCTTCACTAAGACCTGGACATCTTCCTCGCTATCGACCGTGAGCATTTCGCTGGGCCCGTGAAAATCGCGCTCCGAATACGGAGAGCCCATCCGGATTTGCCCTTCGTGATTCAAATAACGCTGGGGAATGCGCACCGGGCCGGCTGATTCCAGAATAAGGTAATCTTCCTCCTCGACCTTGTCGGGCACGAGCCGGTAGGTGATGCCGCGCGGGATGACAATGTAATCTTCCGCGCGATAACGCAGCTTGCCAAAAACGGTTTCGAGCGTGCCGCCGCCATGGAAGACGAAGATCACTTCGTCCGCTCCGCCGTTCTTGTAATACTCGAATTCGCCGTAAGCCTTTTCCGGCCGGGAGCGGTAAGCCGTCATATCGGCGTTGAAGAGCATCGGGATGCGGCCAGTGTAAAGATCGCCGCGCCGCGGAATATCCGCGGTCTTGATGTGGTGATGGCGCAACGGGCTGTCGGTGACTTTCTTCGGAGCCCAATACTTGATCAGCTCGACTTTTCGCACCCGCGTGGGCGGGCGGAGATGGTAGATGATCGAGTAAGCCTCGTTGAAACCCTCGGTCGTGATGACGTGTTCGTAGGCGATACCCTCGTTCTTGAACGACGGCCCGCTGCCATTGCGATGGAACCAGATGTGGTGCTTCTTCGGGATCTGACCGAGCTTCTGATAGTACGGCATGTCGTTTCTCCTCTAGAGATTGCCTCGAGCGTCCTGCTCTTTCTCGAGCGCTTCGAAGAGCGCCTTGAAATTACCTTTGCCGAAACTTTTTGCGCCTTTGCGCTGGATGATTTCGAAAAAGAGCGTCGGACGGTCTTCCACCGGCTTCGAAAAAATCTGGAGCAAATAGCCCTCGTTATCGCGATCGACCAAAATGCCGAGCTTCTTTAGCGGCTCGAGATCTTCATCGATGTGGCCCACGCGATCGGGCAGCTCATCGTAATAGCTTGTTGGAATATTCAGGAACTCGACACCGCGCTTCTGAATGTCGGTCACGGTCTTGACGATGTCGTTCGTCGCCACCGCCACATGCTGGACGCCTTCGCCGTTGTAGAAGTCCAGATACTCCTCCACCTGCGACTTCTTTTTGCCTTCGGCCGGTTCGTTGATGGGAAACTTCACAAAACCGTTTCCATTGCTCATGACCTTGCTCATCAAGGCGGAGTATTCTGTCGAGATATCTTTATCGTCGAAGGTGAGAATATTCCGGAACCCCATGACCTCTTCGTAAAACTTGACCCAGGGATTCATCTGGTTCCAACCGACATTCCCGACGCAATGATCCACGTAAAGAAGTCCGGTGTCCGGCGGGTTGTAGTTCGACTCCCATTTGCGGAAGCCCGGCATAAAGACGCCGTTGTAATTACCCCGCTCGATGAACAGGTGAACGGTATCGCCATAAGTATGGATGCCGCTCATGACTACTTCGCCGTGGTCGTCAGAAAGTGTGATCGGCTCAAGATAACTCTTGCCGCCGCGCTTGGTCGTCTCTTCCCACGCTGAGGTGGCGTCTTCCACCTTCAAGGCCAGCACCTTCACGCCATCTCCGTGTTTATGGATGTGCTCCGTGATTGGATTGTTCGATCGCAGCGGGGTCGTGAGAACAAACGTCAATTTATTCTGGCGGATGACGTAGCTCGCCTTCTCTTTCGTCCCCGTCTCCGGTCCGGAATAAGCGAGACTTTGAAAACCGAAAGCCGTCTTGTAAAAGTGCGCGGCCTGCTTGGCATTTCCGACATAAAACTCCACGTAATCCGTCCCCTGCAACGGCAGGAAATCTGTTTCGGTGGACGGGCTGGCTTTGGGCGCGGCGATGGTGGTTTGCATATGGGCGGATTCCTCGGTGAAAGACATTAACCGAAACCGCACCGCTTTCAAACCGCCTCAGGCCAGCGATCCCCCTGACGGTTTTTCATTTCGCGGCGATTCAAACAACGGCGCCGGCGTCCATTCTTGCGATGTTACTTCTTCGTCAGCCTCGCAATCGCCTTCTGCGCCTCGACGTTATGTCTGGCGGCCGAGAGGCGGTACCACTCGAGCGCCCGTGGCACGTTTTTCTGCACGCCGTAACCGTTCTCGTACATCAGTCCCATAAAAAGCTCTGCCACGGTCGGCCCGCTGCCATCGATCGAGACACGGTTTTCATGCGCTTTCGTAAACCACGATAAGGCCTGCGCGTAGTCTTTCGTCACCCCTAATCCTGTTCCATACATGATGCCGATCTGGCATTCCGCTTCGCTGTGACCGAATTCCGCGGCCTTGTTGAACAAGCCGAGAGCTTTCGCGTAGTCCTTATCTACCGCCCAACCGTTCTCATACATCAACCCAAGTCCGTAGCAGCCATCGTCATACTCTTGCTCCGCGGATTTTTTGAACCAGGCGAGCGCCTGGGCATTGTCTTCCTTTACGCCCTTTCCATACAGAGCCATGTATCCGAGTCCAAACTGGCCGTCCCCATTGTCCTGGTCGGCGGATTTCGTGAACAGATCCAGCGCCTTAGCATAATCCTGCTCCACCCCCCAGGCATTCATATAAAGCCAGGCTAGCTGCGCCTGCCCGGCGGCGTTCCCCTGGTCGACTGCTTTGTTCACCAAGCTGAGAGCCTCGGCAAAGTCCCGGGTAACGCCAAAGCCATAGATGTAACACCACCCCAGGAGATTCTCGCCTTCCGCGTCGCCCTGATCGGCGGCCTTTTGGAACAAGCTCGCGCCTTCCACTTCGTTTTTCGTGACGCCCCTGCCATAAAGTAACATCCGGCCGAGAGCGCATTGGCCCGCGGCGTTACCTTGATCGGCGGCCTTGCGATACCATTTCACGGCCTCGGTAAGATTCTTCGTCAGGCCCCCGCTGCCGATTTGGTACATGATACCTAGATTAACTTGTCCCGTCGGATTCCCCTTGTCGGCAGCCTTCCGATACCATTTAACGGCTTCAGCCTCATTCTTCGTCAGCCCCCCGATTCCCTTGTCGTACATGAAACCAAGGGCAACCTCTGCGTCCGCGTAACCCTGGTCTGCTGCTTTGCGATACCACTCCGCCGCCTTGCGCTGATCTTTCGGCACGCCCAGGCCGTTGTCGTACATCGCGCCGAGATAATATTGTGCCTCAGGATCCCCCTTCGCGGCCGCCGGCTGGAAGATGCGAAGTGCCTCGGCGTATTTTTCACTTTCGTAGAGCTTCTTTCCCTCGGCCACCGACGGATTGCTTGTCGATGTTTGGGTTGCACCGGTTGTTTGCGTTATGCCGGTCTTTTTCTTGAACAGACCGGTAACGCCGTTGGCGATCTTCAGAATGCCAAGGCCTATCAACAAAACACTTAGCACCACGGAGGCGATGATCTTGAGCAGCGGCTTTTTCGCAGGAGATACCGAAGCCGGTAACGTGGCACTCGGAATAAGCGGTGCTGCCGGGGCCGGGACGAATGGACTCGTTGGCATCGGCGGCGGAGCACTTACGAAAGCGGATGGAGTTGGAGCCTGCACAGCAGCAACCGCCGGGTAAACCTGGCGAAGAGGCTGCCAATCGCCAATCCCTTCGCGCCAGGCCAAATCTTCGACAGAGAGCGCGCCCGCGGCGACTCGATGCCGGATTTCAGTCTCATCAAACGGACCTAGCTGCTGGTTATCCTTCCAGAGATAGATGCCACCACTCAGGTTAGACGCGGTGGTGGTCGGCGACGGCGGTGCGGATGGCTCAGGATAAATTTGCCGGAGCGGTTGCCAGTCACTCATGCCTTCACGCCACGCCAGGTCTTCGTGGGAGAGGGCGCCGCCGGCCAGGCGACTCTTTATGTCCGCTTCTTCAAAGGGACCAAGTTGTTGGTTATCTTTCCAAAGGTATATACCCATTGTGTTGGATCCGGATGAAGTCAGAGTTGCGGCGAGTTAGCAATTTTCCGCCGGCCACGTCAAGCGCTGCCGTCAATTTCGAACGAGAAATCTTGAATCAGCCGAGTTATGATGCCCAGTGAGTTTGCCATTATTGGATGACCTATGGAGACGCTGAAGCAACTGTTCGAGAACAACAAGGCCTGGGCTAACCGTATCCGGCAGGAAGATCCGCATTTCTTTGTCGAACTTTCACGGCAGCAATCGCCTACCTATTTGTGGATCGGCTGCTCCGATAGCCGCGTGCCGGCGAACCAGATCGTGGGACTTCTCCCTGGCGAGCTCTTCGTTCATAGGAATGTCGCCAACCTGGTCGTGCATACCGACCTCAACTGCTTATCGGTAATCCAATTCGCGGTGGATATGCTGAAGGTGCGTCACATCATCGTGTGCGGTCACTATGGATGCAGCGGAGTGCAGGCAACCGTCCGGCGCGATCGTCTTGGCTTGAGCGACAATTGGCTGCGTCACGTTCGGGATGTGCAGGAGAAGCACCAGGTTTATCTGGCGCGGGTATCGGAGGATTCCGCTGTCTCCGATCGGCTGGGGGAATTGAACGTTATCGAGCAGGTGGCCAACGTCTGCCAGACTACGATTGCGCGCGATGCCTGGGAGCGCGGCCAGGAACTGGCGGTCCATGGCTGGATTTATGGCTTGGAGGATGGGCTCGTCCGGGACCTTGGCACTACCGTCGCCGCTTGTGATGAGGCTGCCACGGTGTACCAGGCTGCGATTTCACTCTTGTTTTCATCGAAAGCGGATTGAGCCGCGAGTTTCCGTTTCCATTGCGCTCGCAGCCGTCGCATAGTTCGCGACAATGGAACCGCCCGTGATTGACGCCGCCGACGAACTCCTCCGCACCTATACCGAGAGCGGCGGGATTAATTACCTCGACGCCGCCGCCATGCTTCCGTCCCGGCCGGCGATCGAATCGGCCTGCGTGGATTTGATGAGTTTGATGTT
>JBEEHU010000148.1:0-12321 GCA_041167565.1 Verrucomicrobiota bacterium
AACGGCACCTGGCTGACATACCCGATGCTCTTGCCGATATCTTCACGCGAGAGCACGCCGATCGGCACGCCGCCGACGAGGACTTCGCCGGAAGTCGGATGCAGCAAGCGCAAGACCGCGCGGAGCCACGTGGACTTGCCGGAACCGGAACGGCCCGCGATGCCGATGGTTTGCCCCTGACGAATCGCGAGCGTCACGCCATCGAGGACGCGGCGCCTCCCGTGCGGCGTGTTGTATTCCACCACGAGGTCCTGGCATTCGAGAAGTGGAATGCTGCCATCGAGGCGCGGCGGCCGCAAAGTGACGACGCCGAAAGATTGATCGAGCGGCTGCTCGAGCATGTCGAGCAGGATGATTACTTGCGTACTGCTGTCGTACGATTCGTCGAGAATCCGATGCACATCTTTCATCGGCCCCATGATGCTGAGGTAGAGCCCGGAAAAGGTGATCACCATCCCGTAATCGCCCCCAGCCCGGGCAGCGAGGACAATGGCGAAGCCGAGGACCGCAATGTAAAACAGGCCTTCGTTTATTCCTTTGATCCAATCGAAGCGGCCCATGGCGAATCCGTGTTTTGTCTCGCGCGCCTGGCGCGAGCCGGCAGCGCTTTTGATCCGTGCGACTTCGAGCGGGTAAGTGTTCGCGGCGCGGATATATTCGAGGCCGCCCAGTTGTTCCACCACCGTTCCGTCGAGTCCTTCCTTCGCCCGCAACAAATCGGTCCGGACACCTTTTTGCGAATTCACCTGCCAGACGGTGATGAGAATGGAAACGGGCACGACCGCAAGCATGACGAGCCCGACCCGCCAATCCGTTTTCAATCCGACGTAAAGGGCGTAACCCGCCGTCGCGATCGCCGGAATGAAATCGGCAAAGACGACTTTGAGAAATTTGACGAAGCCCTCCACACTTCGCGAGATGCGGCCATGCAACGATCCGATGCGCTCCGCGGCCAAAGCACCGAGATCAATTTTCAAGAGATGCCCGACCAGACGCACGGTCATGTCGCCTTCGATCCGCGACCCGGTGCGAGTTACCAGCCACCGCCGGAGGAGCTGAAGCGATTCCTTCAAAACGTAAAGACCAGCCAACAGTGCCAGCGCTTTCTCCACGAAATCCGTCTGCGCGCCGGGCTGGCCGCCCATCTTCAGGACGCGATTAAAAAAAGTGCCGATGAGAACGGCGATCTGCACTTGAATGTAGGCAACGAAACCGGTGACGATGACGGCCGAGAAAAAGCCGAGTTTGTCAGCGCGGCGCAGCAGCTTCCAAACTTGCTTCCGGCGCGACCAGACGACTCCAAGATCACCGAGGAGCGAGCGGCGCGGTTCAGCCATGGCCTAACGAGTCAGCGGACATAACTGAAGTAAATGCTGTAAAAGATTAGCATGAAAAAGGAGAAGGGCAGGCCGAACGCGAGATAACGCCGGAAATTAATGGCGTGCTCCGGATCGTTGAAGCGCTGACTTTCCTCCGCCAGAATGATTCCCGCGGAAGCCGCGGTCACGAGCGAGCTGCTTCCCGCGCAAATCCCGCCGCCGAGCGCCCAGGCCGCGGCGTGCGACGAATCCATGCCGTGGATCGTGTGTGAAACCGCGGTCGCCCACGAAGCGGCTTCGGTGAACATCGTGCCTAGATAACCGGTGCCCGCGATAGCCCACGCCGCGCCGTGCGCCGCTTCGAGTTGCTGATGCAGCACCAGACCGATCCACGAATGCGAGACGCAACCTGCCAGGACGAAGATCGCGGCGAAGGCGAGATAGACATCGAACCCGAGCGAAGTAAGCGAATGGTAACGCTCGCTTTTCCGCTCGAGCAATATTGCGGCGACGATCGCGGCAGCCCCGATAGCGATCGCGTACGGCGGGTACATCACGTGCAGCAGGATGAAGAGGAAAAGCAAAGTGAGACCGACGCCGAGAAGGCGGCCGTCGATCGCGAGATCCGACTTCGCCTTCTTCCAATCGGCCGCGGTTTGCGCGACTTGGAGCGTGTAGAACGGCACCTGCGCCGCGCCGGCGGCCCGGCTGCGGCTCGTGATTCCCCGCTGCGTCAGGAAGGTCGCGGCGATGATGAGCATCGTGAGCACGATCAGGTTTGCCGGCAGCACTTCGCGCATGAAATCGCCGGCCTGCAATCCCCACGTCCCGGATTCGATAATATTCGGCGTATCGCCCCAGCGCGTGGAAAAGCCGCCGAGATTACTGGCGATGAGCGCCGCGCTCAGGATCCAGCGCGACGGCACATTATAGGAAGCGCAAAGCCGGATGATGACCGGCGTCATGATCAGGATCGACGTCACGTTATGCATGAGCGCGGCGGTGACGTAGGTCGCGGTGAGCAGGATCACGACGAGCAACGGCGTCGTCATTCGCGGATGGCGCAACCGGACTTTGCCCAACTGATGCCCGAGCCACGCCGCGATCCATTTGAATCCCTGCGAGCGCTCGATCATATGCGCCGGAATCGCGACCGCGGTGAATAGGACGGTGATGTTCGCGTAGTGGAGAAATCCGGCGCGCAGGATCGGTTCGGCGCTATCCCATTGGATGACGAGGAATGAAAGGCTGACCAGACTCATCGCGAGCGGCAGCGGCACTTCGTAACGCGTCATCGCGTAAAACGCGGCGAAGAGAAGCAAAAGCATGAGAGCGCCGGCGCTCCAGGTGGCCTGCCACGAACTTTCGTCCAAGTGCAATTCCGGCGGCGGCGGCACGACGGACGCGAACGCCGTGCTGCCGAAGAGGAAGAGGAAAAGGGAGAGGACGAACGGGAGGCGCGCGGAGAATCTCATATGAACGAAACCGCGCTGCCCGGCTGGTATGAGACATCGCGCGGATTGCGATGCGGGCGCAGGTGCGCGATGAGGCGTACGCCGGCCGGCAGCAGTTTTGGCTCGAGCACGTCGGCCGTCGCGACATCCACGAAGAAATTTGCGCCCTCACGAAACGCTTCGAAAACGAGCGCCTGCATTTCCTGCGCGGCGGCGCGGCAGGGGCGGGCGCCTCTCACCGGCGCGCTGGAATAACCATGAACCGGTCCATGGAGCGCGGCTTCGTCCGGGAGCAGAAACGTCACCGTGGCAAAAGGCGGAAAGAGCTTGGTCAAGTCCGGCGGAAGCGGAAGGACCAATCCGACTTTCTGTCCGCGGCATTCACTCAGAAGGGCGCTGTTTCTTTTGTGAGCGGTGATCCGCAGTTGCACGCTGATCGCGTCGAACGCGAGATCGAGCGGAACGTTTTCCGCCTCAAGCATCCGGAGCCGTTCCTCCGCTTCCGGCGCGCCGTATTGCGAAGCGTACTTCAGAAGATCGGCTGTCGTCCGCGCTTTTTTCGTGCCGATGAGCAGCCGCAGAATTTCGAGCAACTCGACTTCATCTTTCATCGGCGCCGTCTGGCCGGCGTTGGGAATGGATGAGTCAGCCATAAAAACCGCCGCATGAGTGGCAAATCGGCGCGGCAGCGTCAAGCTCGCAAGCCTAACTACGGCTTCGCGGTCGGCACGCGATCTTCGAGCACAATCCCGAGCGAACCGGCGTTGAAGCCGTCGATGCGCAGCTTCGCGCCGTCGCGCAACACTTCGATCGAGCCGCCGGAGAAATTGGAGAAGACAAAATCGTAACCGCTCTGGATCGGCTTGTCGTTTGCGGCGAGAAGCTGGTCGCCTGCGCGCAGCTCCGATGCTTTCGGTTGTTCGGCCGACGGGAATATCGCGGTGATGATCACCAGCACCCGGTCCGGCGTCGATCCATCGCTGCGTTTGTGCGCGACACTCTGCAAACTCCCGCCGGTAAACTTCGCTTCCCGCGTCGCGAACCCGACGCGCTTTTCATCGAACCCCGTATCATAAATCCGTTCGGGGCGATCGAGCTGATCGAACTCCTCTTCGGAGCGCGCGGCGTTTCCATTGGAAATGAAAGGAAGCGGTTTGCGATTCGCATCGCACGCCTGGCGGACACGGCGTTTTCGCGCGCCGGTCTTGTGCCACTCGTAGTCGAAACTCAACGAAGGCGCGCCGGCGCTTTCCGCGCACCCAAGTTTCCAGAGGAGGAACGGCCGGCCGTTCTCGTCGTAGCTCTCTTCGGTGGCCGCATGAGGAAGGCCGGCATTGAGCGCGAGCTGGCCGTTTTTGTCTTCGTATCGCACAACACTCCGGCGCAAGCGCCCGAGCGAATCGTATTCCGGCTCGCTCACATCGCGGTAATAAGTGAATCGGGTTGGGTCGAGTTCCTCCGTCGTCTGGCGCTTCAAAACGCCCGTGGAACTAAACTCGACGACGAAGCGATGGTATCCCGCGCTGCAGTAGGTTTTCGCTCCCGCGACATCGAAATAGCTCTCTTCCCATTGCGTTCCCTGGGGACCGAATTTGTAAGCGACTCGTTTCGTCGCGTATCCCCGTTCGTTCAGAACCGGATGGCCCTCGGCATCGAGCGACGTCTCCTCCGTCAGGTTTCCTCGTTCGTCATGACGGAATGCAGTGCGCGAATTCGCGGCGCCGGTATATCGGAATTCGCTCGGGTAACCGGATTCGTCGTAGGACGTCGTCCATTCCCAGGACAGGACCAGCTTGTCATCGGCGCCCATCTTCAAATATTTGCGGCCCACCACTTCGCCGGCCGGGTTGTGCGCGATTTCCTGGACGAGCCAGTCGTTGTTGGTTCGCGCCGATTTTCCATCTGCGCCGAGGTATTGGAGACGCGATAGATTTCCGCCGGCGTCATATTCGTGAGCCACGGTCGCGACGCCGTTCAGCGTCGTGGATTTTCCATCGCCGTCGCGCAGCTCCACGCGTTCGAGCCGATTCTTCGGGCTCCAAATAAAACCGCGCGCGATTATTCCGGCGCGGCTTGGACCGGGCTTCCCATCGCGATCCAGATGGACGAGCTGGACGACGCGGCCGGCGCCGTCGCGTTCAAATTTGTAGCCGTAAACTCCCTCGCCGTTCGGGGTCGGTTCGCCGGCGCCATTGAAAAACGCCACCTTTGTGTCGCGGCCCGAAGCATCGCGCTCGAACTCCACCTGCGACGCGCCGCTGCGTTGTGCCGTGGCGAATCCGCGCACATTTACGTAACGCGCCCGAGCCGCATGCGGATCCGATCCGTGGCGATCGTAGACCAGGCGCCAAAGCGTGCTTCCATTGCGATCACGCGCGATCGCCGCTTCGAGAGCATTGCTGCTATCAAAAACGAATTCCACCGAGCTGCTCTCCGGCGCTCTCTCTGCGTTCGGCTGCGCCTGACTCAGTGCCTCGAGATAAATGGGAATCATCTCGTCGAGACCGATCTTGCGCAGCACAGCCGGATGCCCGCGCGCATTCAAGACTTCCACCAGAGTGATCAGCCCAAATCTTCCGCGCCGCGTCAAACGCAAATGCGCAGGACGGTGCAATGCCTCAATCTTCGTAACGGCCGCGACCGGTTCGAGGCCGCCGCGACCAAAGTCGACGCGCTCCGCATATTCGAAGTGCGGTCGCTGATAAAATTCCCACTGGCCGAGCCGCACGAGGCCCGCTGCCACCGCTACGACCACGAAACCGCGGGTAACAAATTTCCATGGATTGCGCCGGACCCATTTGAGAGTGCGCACCGCGGTGTTCGGTGGCCGGGCCAGGATCGATTCGTCGTCGAGATACCGGCGCAGATCTTCCGCGAACGCGGCCGCGCTCGCATAGCGGTCGCGCGGTTCCTTTTCGAGACACTTCAGGCAAATCGTTTCGAGATCGCGCGGAATGCCGGGGTTATGCCACGCCGGCGAAACTGGATCTTCGGTGATCACGCGGACGGTGAGCGCGGTCTCGCTTTCTTCGGGCAGAAACGGCGGACGGCCCGCGAGCATTTCGTAAAGAATCGCGCCGAGCGAATAGACATCCGCCGCCGCGCCGACCTCGCGACTCGTTCCTTTCGCCTGTTCGGGCGCCATGTAGGTCGGCGTGCCGATGATCGCGCCGGAAAGCGTGAGCGCGGCATTCGCCGTGAGCCGCTTCGCGATCCCGAAGTCGGCCACTTTCGGCACGCCCTCGGGATCGAGCAGCACATTGGCCGGCTTCATGTCGCGATGGACGACGCCGTTTTGATGCGCAAAGTGCAGAGCGCGCGCGACGCTGATGAGCAACTGCGCCGCGTCCCGCGCTTCCATCGGCCCGCTCCGCAGCCGGTCCGCGAGCGAGCCGCTCTCGACATATTCCATCGAGAAAAACGGCGCGCCGTCCACTTCGCCGACCTCGTAAATCTGGATGATGTTCGTGTGATGGAGGCCGGCCGCTGTTTCGGCTTCCGCCAAAAAACGAGTGAGCTCGTCCGGCCCGTAATGGCCGGTCAACATCTTGAGCGCGACGACGCGGTTGAGCGTGGTTTGCCGCGCGCGATAGACGACGCCCATGCCACCGCGCCCAAGCTCGCCTTTTATTTCGTAGCCGCCGATGACTCGCGCCGCGGCGAATGGTTTGCCCGCCGGCGGAACAGGAGTGCTTGGATCCGGCATTGCAAAAAAGCATCCTCTTCATTTCAGCGGCCGCACTCAAGCGTCATTCCGCGAGGAGCCCGGCGGCTGATCGTTCGAATGGCTTCTTGAACGCGCTTCGCTAAAGTTGTATCCTCGTTTAGTGGTTAGGACATTTGGCCGCCTGCTCTTCGTCGCCGTGCTCTCGTGGTCAGTCGTGTCGATCACATTACCGGCTCAGGCCGCACCGCCGGTAGCGGAGAAGATGAGTTGCTGCGCCACGAAGTCCTCACACGGTTCGAACCATGATGAGGACAGCCAGCCCGGCAAGACGCAGGACCGTCAATGTTGCCCAGCGTGTGCCCTCGCCCTGGCCTTGTTCCTCGCCCCGTCGACGCCGTGGCTCTTCCCGCCGAGCGGCGGTGAAATTTTTTCGATGGCCTCGGCTGATCTCGCTTCACGGCTCGACCAGCCTCCTGTTCCGCCGCCGCGCGCCTGATTCTTCCGGTAGCGCTGGCTCGTCCTGCAATTGCGGGACGAGGGTGTGGGAAACTCAACAGGAGGATTCTATGAAATACCTATTTATGATCGTGGCGGCCCTGGCGCTGGTCGGCACAGCGAACGCGACTTCGCGTTCGGCTGATTGCTGCGGCGGCGGTGCCTGCTGCCTGGTCAAAATTCCCTGCTGCGCGAAGTAAGCGCGGTTGGTATTAACACGAGCCCCCGTCGGACAAATCCGGCGGGGGTTTTCGTTTGGCTTGCGTCGGCTCGTGCGCAGCGAAACGGGCGATGACAATTACCGGCCACTCAGAACAAACAGGCCCCAGCAGGCGAGAACGACTCCCGTTGCCATGCTCACGCGGGCGCGCGCCGGCAGAATTTTCTCAAGGCAAACCAGCGCGGTAAGCGCGGCCACCCAGAAAATGTTCATCACTCCGGCGACGAAGAGAAGCGCCATGAGCGCCCAGCAGCACCCGGTGCAAAACGCTCCGTGTTCCAGCCCCATCCGAAACGCGCCGCTGCTGCCTTCGCGCCATCGCGTGAGAATGAATTCCAGAGTTCCACGGCAACGAGTGAGGCAACTGCGCTTGAGCGGCGTGAACTGGAAAACTCCCGCGCCGATCAATAGGACACCGCCGAAAATCGCGCTCGTCGTCGCCATCGAGGGTGAGAGCAACGCGTGACGATGCAAGAGCCATTGGCCCGCGGCGATGATCGCGCTGAAGACGCACCAAATCGCCATGTAGCCGGAGACGAAAACCATCGTCGGGACGTACGGTCGCGCGAGCCGCTGCCGATTTCGCGTGACGGCGGCGAACGTCAGCACCATCGGCAGCGCGCTTGGCAACATCATCGCCACCATCATCACGCCCCACATCAGGAATAGCGGCAGGAGGGTTGCCGCCGGCCACGCGGATTTATCCGGGCCGCCCATTTTCATCCGCATGCATTCGCAGACACCGCTTACGTTCATCCGATGCGCCTCGGAGATGAGCCACGCCCACGCGAGCAGCGCGACGGCGAGCAGCCCGGCGCCGAGGATCACGCGATCACGCCGGAAGAGCGCTACGGATTCGCTCATCGCAACGTCAATTGCCGTAATGAATCTGGGCGACGAAGCCGGCTTTGTTCGGGTAACTGAACTTCATCTGGTCGAGGGCCACCGATCCTTCCCGCGCCGAAGCGCACTCGGCCGTTTTGAAGATGAAGCCGGTCCCGTGATTGACAGCGACCTGCTCGGCGTCGCCGGTGACGGGATTTTTAATTGGCTCCAGCGCGATTCGGAAATTCTCGCCGAGCCGCGCCGAGCTTTGCAGACCGTCGATTGTCACGTTGAAAGGAACGAACTGCGGCTCGAGCAGCGTCGAGAAAGTGGTCGCGAGAATTTCGAAGGGAAGACCGCCCGCTTGTCCCGAGCCGATGGCAAGGAGCGCTTCTCTTTGCGCCGCCGAAGCTCGCTCATCGACGAAGAGGCAGACCGTTCCGTTTCCTTGATGGATTGCTTTTGGCCACGTCGCGGCAAAGCCGAGGCCGAGACCGTCGAGCGAAAGCTCGTCGTACTTGCCGCGCTGGATTTTCCAGACGCCGACGCCATGACAAAAGCCGGGCGTAGGCGGCGCGGAAAATTCGCACGGACAACCATAATCGCAGTTGCACGCCTGAAGGTAGTCGGCGTCAAAGAACCATTTCTTCATCGGTAATCCTCCTCATTTGGAATGTTGCGGCTAATCGAGAACGTCGCCCATTTCTACTGAAGTCTGCGTCCCAGAGTCAATCGCGCCGTAGGACGTGTCTCTGTTTTGAATCGATCGTGGTTCGCCGTCGAGATGCCACAAAACTGGCTTTGCGGCAGGAGCGTTGCGCCTGCTACTGTCGAAGCCTGCCAATCGTGAAAAAAATTGCCGCGGAATTTTTTGGAACGTTCGCTCTCGTCTTCGCCGGCACGGGCGCGATCGTCGCCAACACGGCCAGCGGCGGCGCGATCACTCATGCCGGGATCGCACTCACCTTCGGCCTCGTCGTGCTCGCGATGATCTACACCGTCGGCGACATCTCCGGTGCGTATCTCAATTCCGCGGTGACGATTGGTTTTTTCGCGGCCGGGCGGCTGCCTCTGCGCGAAGTGCCGCCCTACATCATCAGCCAATTGTTCGGCGCGACGTCAGCCAGCTTGCTGCTGCGATTTCTCTTTCCTCAGGATGGAACTCTGGGGATCACCTTACCTGCCGGCAGCGTCATTCAATCGTTCGTCCTCGAAGTCGCGCTCAGTTTCATTCTGATGTGGGTCATCCTCAGCGTGTCGACCGGCGCGAATGAAAAAGGGATTACCGCTGGGATCGCGGTCGGATCCGTCATCGCCTTCGGAGCATTATTCGGCGGCCCGATCTCGGGCGCGTCCATGAATCCCGCGCGCTCTTTCGGTCCGGCCTTTGTGTCGCTCCATTTCGAACATCTCTGGATCTATCTGTCCGCGCCGGTACTAGGCGCATTGCTGGCGGTACCGGTTTGCCGTCTGATTCGCGGCGCCGAATGCTGCGGATCGCGATCGTTTGACGAGAGAAGCCTATCAGGTTCCTAAAAAGAATTGCGGGCGTCGGTCGTCGCGCATCCCGCGCGAGTGATCTTCACCTTTTCCAGCGTGGCCTGGACATGGGCGAGAAGTTCGTCCGGCTTGTGCGGCTTGCGCAGAAATCCAGCCAACCCGGCGGCGAGCATCCGATCGACTCGATCCTGCGCCATGAACCCGGTGCTCAAAAGCACCACCACCTCTGGAAAGATTTGGCGCAGCCGGACGAACGTTTCCTCGCCATCCATGAAAGGCATCGAGAGATCCAGCAGAACCAGATCGAAATTCCGAGGCTCCTTCCGAAAATGATTCAAGCATTCGAAACCTGATTGGGCGGTGACGACTTCGAATCCAGCCTCGGAAAAAACCCGGCGCGCCAACACTCGTGCAGCCGGTTCGTCATCGACCACAAGAATGCGGCGCGACTTTGCCGACGCTGATCTCGTCGATCCTGTGCTGGTGCCGATAACCTCGCGGCGATCGATTATTTCTCTAGTGCCATTGTTCATCTGATTGAGCTTGAGGCATTAAGATAGAGCAGGAAAAGTGCCCTTCTTTAGAATTGCCATAACGAGAGTTACCGAGGCCGGACGGCAATGGAGACGCGAAAATCCCCGCGTGCCCGGCGATTGGCTGCTCGCAAATCCAAGGAAAGGGGCTATCTTCGATGTCCCACTAATGAATCAATTGGCGATTAACAATCTGCGCGTCTTCATCGGCGAACAGGAAATCATTCGCGGTCTTTCGCTCGCGGTTCCGAAAGGCGAAGTCCACGCGATCATGGGGCCGAACGGTTCCGGGAAAAGCACGCTCGCGAAGGTGCTGGCCGGCCATCCCGATTACAAAGTTACTTCGGGGGAAGTCCTGATGGATGGCGAGAATATCCTGGAGCTCGCGCCCGACGAACGCGCGCGCAAAGGTCTCTTTCTCGCCTTTCAATATCCAAGCGAAATTCCGGGAGTGACGATCGCGAATTTTCTCCGTGCCGCGGTCCAGGCCCGGTTGCCGGAAGGCGAGGAACTTGAGGCGACTGATTATTACGCCCGGCTCTACGAAAAAATGGACCTGCTCGAGATGGATCGTTCCTTCACCTCCCGTTCCGTGAACGAAGGCTTTTCCGGCGGCGAAAAGAAGCGCAACGAAATCCTCCAGCTCGCCATGCTCGAACCGAAATATGCCGTGCTCGATGAAACCGACAGCGGTCTCGATATCGATGCTCTGAAAGTGGTGGCGCACGGCGTGAACTCAATGCGCGGTCCCGATCGGGGTATCCTCGTCATCACCCATTATCAGCGCCTGCTTGATTACATCGTTCCCGATCACGTTCACGTGATGGTCCAGGGGCGGATCGTGCGCAGCGGCGGAAAAGAACTCGCTTTAGAACTCGAAGAGAAGGGCTACGAGAGTTACGATGAAATGAAAACCGAGGCCGGCGAGCCGGTCCTGGCATAAATTTTTATGGTCAAAGAAGCATCACCTTTGGAAATCGAGCGGAATGTTGGGAACTTCGCTTACCCCGAAACGCATACGCACGATGCGGGCGTCGGGTTAACCGAAAAGACGATCCACTTCATCTCCGACATCAAGGACGATCCCGATTGGGTCCGGCAGTTTCGTCTAAACGCTTACAAGACTTTCCTCAGCAAACCGATGCCGACTCATTGGGCGAGCCACGACCTCGAAGCGATCGTCTTTGACAACATTCGCTATTATCTCAGCGGCGGCACGCAGCCGAAACGTAGTTGGGAAGATGTGCCGGACGATGTGAAGCGCACCTTCGAGCGGCTCGGCATCCCGGAACAGGAACGCAAATTTCTGGCTGGCGTCGAAGCGCAATTCGACAGCGAGGCCGTTTACTCGAACATCAAGAAAGCGGTCGGCGAACAGGGAGTCATTTTCGTTGGCTCGACCGAAGGCCTGAAGAATCATCCCGACATTTTCCGGAAGTGGTTTGGCAAAGTCATCCCGATCGGTGACAACAAGTTTAGCGCGTTGAACTCCGCCGTCTTCAGCGGCGGATCGTTCATTTACGTGCCCCCTGGAGTCAAGGTAAAGCACCCGCTCCAGGCATACTTCCGCATCAACGCTGAGAATTTCGGGCAGTTCGAGCGGACTCTCATCATCTGCGACGAGGGTTCCGAGCTGACTTACATGGAAGGTTGCACCGCGCCGAAGTTCAACACCGCGACGCTGCACAGCGCAGTGGTCGAGCTGGTCGCGATGAAAGGGGCGAAGCTGCAATACATCACCGTCCAGAATTGGAGCGCGAACGTTTTCAATCTGGTGACAAAACGCGGCATCGCCCATGAGGACGCCGAGGTGAAGTGGATCGACTGCAACATCGGCTCACGGCTGACGATGAAATATCCGGGCGTGATTTTGAAAGGACGCAAAGCGCGCGGCGAAGTCATCTCCATCGCGCTCGCGAGCAATGGTCAGCATCAGGACACCGGCGCGAAAATGGTTCACGCAGCCGATGAAACCACGAGCAACATCATTTCAAAAAGCATCTCCGTCGGTACCGGCCGCGCGACGTATCGCGGCCTCGTCCATGTGCCGCGACACCTCAAACATTGCAAAAATAATACCGAATGTGACGCGCTGCTCATCAACGCATCGAGCCGCACGGACACGTATCCGGCGATCACCGTGCGCGGCACAGGCAACGCCGTCCAGCACGAGGCAAGTGTGAGCCAGGTCAGCGCCGAGCAGATCTTTTACATGCAACAGCGCGGACTCAGCAAAGGCCAGGCAATGAGCTTGAGCGTGAACGGTTTCGTGAATGACCTCGTTAGGCAGTTCCCGATGGAATACAGC
>JBEEHU010000149.1:0-5547 GCA_041167565.1 Verrucomicrobiota bacterium
CAGCGTCTGGCTCAATTTCGCGCCGGATCATCTCGATCGTTATCGCTCCGTGGCCGAGTACCGCGCAGCGAAGCTGCGCATTTTCGAAAACCAAACTTCGGATGACGTGGCGGTGCTCAATGCCGGCGAGTCGCTGCCGAAGATCGCCGCCCGGACCGTCACGTTCAGCGCCTACTCGAACCAGGCTGATTTCCGCCTGGAAGGCGGCTCGATCGTTTACCAAAACGCACCGGTTCTGCGGATGGCGGACACGAAACTGCGCGGTTCGCACAACATCGAGAACCTGATGGCGACGCTGGCGGTCGGTTTGGCGCGCGGTTTGTCGTTCGAGGAAATGCTGCCGCCGCTTTGTGCTTACGAGCCGCGCCCGCACCGCTGCGAGTTCGTCCGCGAAATCGGCGGCGTGACTTATGTGAACGATTCTAAGGCGACCAATCTCGCCGCGGTGGAAAAGGCGCTGCTCGCGCAAAACAAAGGCGTGATCCTGATCGCCGGCGGAAAGGACAAGGGATTCACCTTCGAAACTTTGCGGTCGCTCGTTTCAGAAAAGGCGCGGGCCGCGGTCCTGATGGGCGAGATGGCGGAGCGGATCGCGCAGGATTGGAAGGGCGTGCCTTCCCAGATCGCCAATTCGCTGGCCGATGCGGTCGAGCGCGCGCACGCGCTCGCGAAACCGGGCGAGGTCGTCTTGTTCTCTCCCGGCACTTCCTCGTTCGACATGTTCAAGAGTTACGCCGACCGCGGCGACCAATTTCGTGCCCTCGTCAATGCGCTTCCCAAATGAAATCATGAAACTACCAAAACTTCTTACCCGCAAAAAATTGCGCGCCGCGACTGCGCGCAGGTCTCTTGGCGTGCCCGACGAGATGGATTACGAAGAGATGTCGGAGCCAAACATGAAGCTCTCGCGCGCTCTGTTGATCGTGCTCGTCCTTCACGTTGTCGCCGTCGCCGGCATCATCGCGTTCAACGCCATCAAGTCGCGGCAGGGTCCGCTCCCACCGGTCTCGAACACAAGCGGCAATACGAATGCGACGCAGACCGTGACGGTAAAGACGAATCCTCCAACGGTTGCTTCCTCTGACACCGCCTCCGCGCGCACGGCGACCAAGCCGGTCGTGAAGGAAGAAAAAAAGGCCGAACGGCCGAAGACGGACAGCAGCATTCCGAAGGCCGAGGCGGCCAAGACCTACGTCGTCGCGAAAGGGGATAATCCAGTCACGATCGCCCGGAAATTCAAGATTCCTTACGACCAACTGCTCGCCGCGAACAATATCGAGGACCCGCACAAACTTCGCATAGGGCAGAAACTGATCATCCCCACAAAAGCGGTGAAGCCCAAGAAGTCGGCCGATTAAAATGGCAACCGCTTCTCCTTGGCGGAAGCGGCGTTTCCTTCCGCCGCCACCACCGCCTCCTTCCGATTAGATGCATCGCAAGAGCGCCCATTTTCTGTTCGTCGCCGTTTTGGGCATGCTGGTGATCGGCATCGTCATGCTTTTCAGCACCAGCGCTTTTGCGAAGGACAGTCACGGCGACATGTATTTTTTTATCAAACGCCAGGCCGTCTGGCTGGCGGTGGGTCTCGTGGTCTGCACCTTCGCGGCCATCGTGGATTATCATTTCTGGCAGCGCACCTGGTGGATCTGGTTCGGGCTCGCAATCGTCGCTCTGGCTTTTTGTTTCGTTCCTCATTTTGGTATGCGCATCAACGGCTCGCGCCGTTGGGTTGGCCTGGGCCCGGCGACGTTTCAGCCGTCGGAGATCGCCAAAGTGGCCGTCGTCTTTTTCCTGGCCTCGTGGTTTGCCGCTCGGGAAAAGGAAAGCGGTCGCATTCTGCAAGGGTTCGTCATTCCCTTTGCCATCGTTTCGACCGTGCTGGCGCTGATCGTAATGGAAGTCGATCTCGGCACGACCGCGCTGATCGGCGCCACCATGTTCGTCATCATGTTCGTGGCCGGAACGCATCCGGCGCTGCTTGGTTTGCTTTCGTTAGGCGGCCTCGGTGGAATTCTTTTCGTTGCCACCCAGATGTCGGAGCGGATGGGACGGTTGGCCGCGTTCATGGATCCGGAGCGATTCAAAGACGACGCCGGTCTGCAACAAATGCAGGCGTTGATCGCCTGGGGCAGCGGCGGCATGGAAGGGCTCGGCCTCGGGAATGGCCGGCAGAAAATGCTCTATCTCCCCTACGCGCACACCGATTTCATTTTCCCGATGATCGGCGAAGAGCTTGGTTTGCGCGTCAGTCTGCTAGTCGTGTTTTTGTTCGTCGTGATCATCGTCTCGGCAATGATGATCGCGCTGCATGCGAAAGACCGGTTCGGCTTGCTCCTTGGCTGCGGCATCGTGTCGCTTCTTGGATTGCAGGCGGCGGTGAACATTGGGGTGACGACGTCACTTCTGCCGAACAAGGGGTTGCCGCTCCCGTTTGTGAGCTATGGCGGATCGAACCTGGCCGCGTGCCTTTTCGGCGTAGGCATCTTGCTGAACATCTATCGCCAGGGCGTGCTGGAGCCGGGAAAGAAAAAGAACGCGGTCATCCGGGCGCGGACGACGCCGAGAATGTAATGCGACATATAAGTCACATAGGTCCTATTCGATGAACACAGTCATCGCATGTGGTGGCACAGGCGGCCATCTGTTTCCCGGCCTCGCCGTCGCGGAAGTTTTGCGGGCTCGCGGCCACGAAGTGCTGCTTTTCGTTTCGGAGAAAGAGATCGATTCGCTCGCGCTCTCGGGCCGCTCGGAATTCCGCTTTCACAAGCTGCCGACAATCGGCCTGCCTTCGCCATTTTCGCCGGCGATATTCGGATTTGCGCGCCGGTTCGCGGAAAGCCTTCGCGTTTGCCGCGGCATTTATCGGAAATTCAAACCGCACGCGATCCTCGGGATGGGCGGGTTCACTTCCACGGCGCCGGTGCTGGCCGGAAAAATGCGCGGCATTCCGACTTTCATCCACGAATCGAACGCGATCCCCGGAAAGGCGAACCGGCTGACCGCCCGCATGGTGCGCGCCGTTCTGCTCGGCTTCAAGGAGTGCGCTCCTTATTTCTCGAGGGTCCGCACCGAAGTGACCGGCACGCCAATTCGTAAGGAACTCCAGCGCATCGAGCGAAGTATCGCGCGGCAACGGCTCGGGTTGCGCGAAGATCTTCTCACGCTCCTGGTCATGGGCGGAAGCCAGGGCGCGAGCGGAATTAATCAAGCCGTGATCAAGTCGCTGCCATTGCTGCACGGGGCGCCCTTCCAGGTCATCCATCTTTCCGGCGCGCGCGACGAACGCCTCGTGGCGGACAATTATCTGCGCGAAAAAATTCCCGCGCACGTGGCCGCGTTTCATCACGTGATGGAGGAAGTTTACAGCGCGGCGGACTTCGCGATCGCGCGTTCGGGCGCGGCGAGCCTGGCGGAGCTGGCGGCGTTTTCCCTTCCCGCGATTCTCATTCCCTTTCCCTACGCGGCCGAAGATCACCAGACGAAAAACGCGGAGATTTTCGCTCGCGCCGATGCCGCCCTCATTCTAAAGGAATCCGATCTCGCGTCCGATTTGCTCGCCCAGAAAATTCGGGAGCTGATCGCCGATCCGAACAAACTGCGGCGCATGGCGGAAAATTCCGCGCGGCTGGCGCCGAAAAACGCAGCCGCCCTCGTGGTCGAAACGATGGAAAGATATACCCAATCCACTCATGATGCTCGCCTCTGAAATCGATCTGCCCCAAATGCTCGCACGCGAGTATCACCGGATCCATTTGATCGGCGTGGCCGGGAGTGGCATGAGCGGGATCGCGGCCCTGTTGCTCGAGCTCGGGCACGACGTGAGCGGTTCCGACAAGGTCGGTTCTCTCGAGACCGATCGACTCCAGCGGCTCGGCCTGCGCTTTCGTCCGCAGCATCGCGCCGAGGACGCCACCGACGCCGAGCTCGTTATCTTTTCTTCCGCGATCAAGGACGATAATCCAATCCTGGCGAGCGCCCGCATCGCCGGCAAACCGCTGGCGCGACGCGCGCAAGCGCTCGCCGCCATCATGGCGGGCAAGCGCGGGATCGTCATTGCCGGCATGCATGGCAAGACCACGACTTCCGCGATGGCGGCGCATCTTCTGCGCGAAGGCGGAATGCATCCGTCGCATTACGTCGGCGCAGAGATTCCGCTGCTCGGCTCGAACGCGCACTGGGACCGGCGCGGAGAATATTTCGTCGCGGAAGGCGATGAGAGCGACGGAACGCTCCGTTTTTTTCGGCCGGAACACTCGGTGATCCTGAACATCGAGGAAGAGCATCTCGATTTCTATGCCGACCTCGCCGCGATCGAAGCCGTCTTTTCCCAATTGCTCGACCAAACAACCGGCTCGGTTTTTTACTCCGCGGATGACGAGCATGCGGGGAGGATTTGTCGGAGCCGGCCGCGTTCCATCTCATTCGGTTTCTCGCAAGATGCCGATTACCGCGGGACGGACATCGACCTTCAGGATTTTACTTCCGTTTTCTGCATTTATCGCCGGGGTGAAAAACTGGGCGAAGCGGTGCTGAACGTTCCCGGCCGCCACAACGTGAGCAACGCGCTCGGCGTGATCGCTCTGGCGACGGAGCTAGGCGTTCCGTTCGACAAGATCGCGGCTTCGCTCCGCCGGTTCGAACACGCGCGCCGGCGCTTCGAGATCAAATACCAAAGCGAGCGTTTCCTGCTGGTGGACGATTACGCGCATCATCCCACCGAAATCCGGGCGACGTTGGCGACGGCGAAATCAGCCGGACGCAACCGGGTCCTGGCGATGTTTCAACCGCACCGTTATTCGCGCACCAAGGCGTTGCGCCGCGAATTCGGACGTGCCTTCGACAGCGCCGATCGAGTTGTCGTTACCGATGTTTACCCCGCGAGCGAAGTGCCGCTTCCCGGCATCACCGGGCAGACCATCGCGGATGAAATCACGGCGCACGGTCATGGCGGCGCCAGTTACCAGCCGCGCCTGGATCGAGTTCATTATTATGTCGGGAACATGCTTGCGTCGGGCGATCTAATTCTGAGCCTGGGCGCGGGTAACATTCATGAGCAGCTTTCACTGCTCGCCGCGGACCTCGTGATCGCGGAAAGGCTCAAAGCCATTGTCGGCGAAGAAGGCGACGTGCGCCTTTACGAGCCATTGGCGAAGCACACCACACTGCGGGTCGGCGGCCCGGCGCAGTTCTGGGTCGAGCCGCGGACGGAGGGCGCGTTCGCCGAACTGATTCGCTATTGCCGCGGCGAAAACCTGCCGCTTTTTGTTATCGGGCGCGGCTCGAACTTGCTCGTGCGCGATGGAGGAATCCGCGGCGTGGTTGTGCATCCGAATGGCGGCGAATTCGACAAGGTGGAAACGTCCGGTAACGAAATTACGGCGGGCGTCGGCGCGAAACTCAAGCAAGTCGCCTACGCCGGCAAAGCCGCGGGCCTCGGTGGCCTTGAATGGATGGAGGGGATTCCCGGCGCGGTCGGCGGCGGGCTCCGGATGAACGCGGGAGCGATGGGCGCGCAGACTTTTGAGAACGTGGTCAGCGTTCGATATC
>JBEEHU010000150.1:0-10683 GCA_041167565.1 Verrucomicrobiota bacterium
TCGAGCACTTCGCCGCGGCGCTCTTTACAAAAATCGACGTCGATATCGGGTGGCGAAACCCGCTCGGGATTGAGGAAGCGCTCAAAGATGAGTCCGAATTGCAACGGATCGATGTCCGTGATTCCAAGGACGTATGCGACAAGCGAGCCGGCCGCCGACCCACGACCCGGACCAACGGGAATCCCCCGTTGTTTTGCGAAATGAATGAAGTCCCAGACGATCAGAAAATAACTAACGAACCCGGCCTTTTCGAGCACGTCCACTTCGTAGTCGAGCCGCTTGATCAATTCCGTGTCGGTCCCGGCGCGCTCGCCGAAGCGGTGGTGCAAACCCTGGTAGCAAAGCTCGCGCAGGTACGCTTCGCGGGTCTTGCCTTGCGATACCGGATACTCGGGATATTTCGAAACGCCGAACTCCAGCTTGAGATTGCAGCGCGCGGCGATCTCGAGGGTATTCGAAATCGCGGAGGGATGGTCCGGGAAAAGAGCGCGCATTTCGTCGGCAGATTTGAAGTAAAGTTCGGGCGTATAACGCATTCGGCGTTCGTCGTGCACCATCTTGCCGGTGCCGATGCAGACCATCACATCGTGGGTCTCGTGATGACTCCGCTCCAGAAAATGCACGTCATTCGCCGCGACGAGGCCGAGCCCGAACTCCTCCGCGAGGCGAGGTAGCATTTGGTTGCACTTATGCTGGGCCTCGAGACCGTGGTCGTGCATTTCCAGGAAAAAATTCTCGGCGCCCAGGATGTCGCGAAATTCCGCCACGCTTTGCCGGGCCTTGGCGAGATTGTCGGACTGAATCGCCATGTTGATCTCGCCCTTGAGGCAGCCGCTCAAACCGATCAGGCCCGCCGAATGCACCGCAAGCAGCTCCTTGTCGATCCGCGGCTTGTAATGGAAGCCGTCGAGATGCGCGGTGGAAATAAGCTTCACGAGATTGCGATAACCGGTCTCGTCCTTCGCCAGCAGAGTGAAATGGTAGGCGGCGTCGCGTTGATTATTCGGCCGGTCCTTGATCGATCCCGGTGCCATGTAGGCCTCGCAGCCGATGATCGGTTTAATGCCGGCTTTCTCGGCTTCCTGATAAAACTCGATCGCGCCGTGGAGATTTCCGTGGTCCGTAATCGCTACCGCGGGCATTTCAAGCGCGGCCGCTTTTTTCATCAGCTCCTTCGTCCGGACCAAGCCATCCAGGAAGGAATATTCCGTGTGGAGATGGAGGTGAACGAAGGAATCGGAAGGCATCCGACCGCATTATAAACGGCGCATCCGAAGCGGCAAATTTACGAGGGAAAGCGAGAAGAAAACCTCACACAAAGGTCACAACGGATCACAACGGATTTCTGACTTTGTGGACCTTTGTGCCCTTTGTGTGAGCCGTCTTCGGTGGGTTGCGCGGAAATATTCTACGGTCAAAAAATTTGGGTGTTGCACGTTTTCGGCGGCGTTGCTATGAGAGCACGTGCGGCGATTCACCGAAACGAATTTCACGGCACGCCGGAGTTTCGGAATCTCGCGCCCCAACTTTTTGCGATTGAAAAATATCCACGTGCCGGAGCTCCATTTCCCATGAAAAAACTCGAAGCGATCATCAAGCCGTTCAAACTCGAGGAAGTGAAGGAAGCCCTGGCCGAGCTCGGCATCGAGGGCATGACGGTCACGGAAGTAAAAGGCTTCGGGCGCCAGAAAGGCCACACGGAGATTTACCGCGGCAGCGAATACACCGTCGATTTTTTGCCCAAGGTGAAAGTCGAAGTCGTGCTCGCCGACGATATGGTCGACAAGGCGGTGAGCGTCGTCGTGGCCGCGGCCAAGACCGGCAAGATCGGCGACGGAAAAGTTTTCGTGCTTCCGGTGGAACACGCCGTGCGCATTCGCACGGAAGAGATCGGCGAAAAAGCGGTGTGACGGAATCACGCCTCAACTTTCGCCTCATCTCACACACCACCGCTCCCTCGACCCCGCTTCTCGCGGGTTCGCTTGATTTTCACACTCCATCCGCCATCACCGCTCAATTATCCACCTAACCCACATGGCCAAAGACAAAGACAAAACCCCATCCGACGTCAGCAAAATGATCAAGGGCCACGACGTGAAACTCGTGGACTTCAAGTTCACCGATCTGCCCGGTTCCTGGCAGCACTTCACCACGACTCTCACCGAGTACAACGAAGACATCTTCACTGACGGCCTCGGCTTTGATGGCTCGAGCATCCGCGGCTGGCGCGCCATCAACGCCAGCGACATGCTCGTCATTCCCGATGCCAGCACCGCCTGGATCGACGTCTTCAACGCGGAGCCGACGCTCAGTCTCATTTGCACCATCGTCGATCCGATCACCCGCGAGCCGTACGATCGCGACCCGCGCGGCGTCGCCGAAAAAGCCGAAGCGTATTTGCAAAGCACTGGCATCGCGGACACGGCGTTCTTTGGACCTGAAGCCGAGTTCTTCATCTTCGACGAAGTCCGCTACAGCTACGCGGGAAATTCCTCCTTTCATCTGGTCGATAGCGCGGAAGGCCATTGGAACAGCGCGCGCGAAGAATTTCCCAATCTCGGTTACAAGATTCGCGCGAAGGAAGGCTATTTTCCCGTGGGTCCGGCCGATAGTTTGCAGGATATCCGCAACGAAATGTGCCTCGAGCTGGAGAAAGCCGGCATTCCGATCGAGCGGCAACATCATGAAGTCGCCACCGCGGGCCAAGCCGAGATCGATATCCGTTTCGCGCCGATGAAGCAGATGAGCGACTGGATGCAGTACTACAAGTACATCGTGCGGAATGTCGCGAAGAGGCACAACAAGAGTGTCACTTTCATGCCCAAGCCGCTCTACGGCGACAATGGCTCCGGCATGCATACCCACATGTCGCTTTGGAAAGATGGGAAACCGCTCTTTGCCGGAAACGGTTACGCCGGGCTAAGCGAGATGGCGCTCTTCTTCATCGGCGGAATTTTGCGGCACGCCCCCGCGCTGACCTGCATCACAAACCCCACGACCAACAGCTACAAACGTCTCGTGCCCGGATTCGAAGCACCGGTCAATCTGGCCTACTCCGCGCGCAACCGCTCCGCCGCCATTCGCATTCCCACCTACTCCGCGAATCCGAAAGCGAAACGGATCGAGTTCCGCACGCCCGATCCCGCGGCAAATCCGTACATTGCCTTTTCCGCCTTGCTGCTCGCCGGCCTCGATGGAATCCAAAGCCGCATCGATCCCGGCGATCCGCTCGATAAAAATCTTTACGAACTTCCGCCCGAAGAACTCGCCAACGTCCCGAGCGTCCCCGATTCGCTCAGCGGCGCGATCAAGGCCTTGAGTGAAGACCACGGCTTTCTGCTCAAAGGCGATGTCTTCAACGAAGACTTCGTCGCGAACTGGATCGAGATGAAACAAAAAGAATACGACGCACTACGACTGCGCCCCCACCCGTACGAGTTCGCGATGTATTACGACGTGTAGGCGATCCGCGATTGATGGCGTGTTAGGCCAATGGCCGCTTGCCTCCAAGCGTTCCGAAATCCATACTGAGCGCATGACACAGAAAGAACTCGTGCTCGATGCTATCAGCGAGCTACCCGATGAAGTCTCTCTCGATGACATCGCTGCGCGGGTGGAGTTTTTGGCGGCTGTGCAGAAGGGGCTGGACCAGCTCGACCGCGGCGAAGGCATTCCACACGAAGAGGTGAAACGCCAGCTCGCGACATGGCTTACAAGCTGATTTGGTCTCCTGTTTCGCGCGACGATTTGCGGGACATCGTCCGTTTCATCGCGCGCGACAATCCGCAGCGGGCCGAATCGTTCGTTTATCAACTCATGGCCCAGACCGATATGCTACAGGAACACCCAGAGATCGGTCGCAGTGTTCCAGAGCATCGCAACGCGGCGATTCGCGAAATCATATTTACACCATACCGAGTTGTCTACCGCGTGAATCACACGCGAAAGCTCATCGAAATCGCCCGCGTTTGGCACGCCGCGCGAGGCACTCCGGATGTGGGCTAAACTTCCTCGTCACATGTCACTCTTCACTGTTTTCGTTGCGCAGAATCACGAGAAGTTTATTCTCGCTTGGGATGAGCACTTTAGCCAGTAAGCCACTCGCCGACGCTGTCGATGTCACCTGCACGGCGGACGAACTGGTGGTCACGCTCTCCGATGGCCGGCGAGTGTCGGCCCCTCTAGCCTGGTTTCCTCGATTGCTCGGAGCTACTCCAGCTCAACGCTCGAAATGGCGGTTGATTGGTAAAGGCGTTGGAATTCATTGGGACGACGTAGACGAGGATATATCTGTTCGAAGCCTTCTCGCTTCATGAACAGCCACCAACTGGTGTCAGTGGAGCTCGACGCCTAGCCGCGTCAACGCGCGCAGGATGAGTTGGAAGTTTGCCTCGGGGTCGCCTTGGTAGAGGGCGATGTGCTGGATGCCGGCGAGTTGGTAGCGCATGGCGGAGGGAGTTTCGACCGGATCGAGCTGGAGCGGCAGGATGGGTTTCCGCTCGTCGCACGCGAGTGAAACTTCGCGGATGACGTGCGGCGAACCAAACGATGAGGCGGAGCCAAAGAGCACGCATACTTTGGCGCGCCGGATTGCGTCGGAGATTTCCTGCGCCCAAAGCGTGGCGCCGTCGATGCCACCTTGATCTATCCAAACGCTGAGTCCTGCGGCGCGCAACCGGTCCAGCGATTGGGAGAACGCGTTTCTCATCGCGGCGCGAGTAGCTCAGGAACAAATCAATCGCGGCGCCATCACCGACAGGGCTGCCCGGCGCAACAGAGCGAGAGAGCGCAACCCGCTTTCGCTTTTGCAACCAGCGATAAAGCATCGCGACCAAACCAAGCGCAGTCAGCGCCGCTGCGATTGCCGCGACGGGAAGTCGCCAGGGCGAGCTGTCAGTGGCGGCTCCCACATCGACCTCGATGACGCGGTCGAAGGTCCGGATCGCGCGCGGACGTTCCTTGTCGTCGAAGCGGATGATGGCGTTGAGCGTGAGATGCAAACTTTGCTGGCCCGATTGCCGCGGCCGGATTTCCCATTTCCATTCCGTCGGCTCCGTGCGGCTGACCATTTGCGGCGCCTCCGGTGTGATCGGCTGAATATCGAAAGCGGAGCCGACAAGCTTCGCTTCCATCATCCCGGAAATTTGGATACGGCCGACTCTATCTTTACCGGCTCGGTCGTCTGTTCGCGAATGGCGTTGGTCAGTTCCTCCGCGGTCTGCGCCGGGCTGATGAGCAAATGAACGAGGGCCGTTTGTTCCAACCGAAGTTTTTCCGAAACGTCAAACGCCATCTGGCCCCAATCGAGTTTCTGCAGAGCTGTATCGACCTCTTCGAGAGAACTCGCGGATTTGGGGGGGACGCTCGGTGAGGGCGCGATTCGCCCGTGACCAGATCGAAGGTTGAGGTTGGGTGTCGCCCCGGGACCGATCGTTGCCGACGCCGCAGAGGAAGGGGGAGCGGGGGGCTGTTGGGCCATCTGATTTTCGGCGGTCCGCCTCTCTGCTTCCTCCCGCGCCCTCTCCAGCTGTGTTCTCTCGAGTTTCCCTCTATCGGAGGAATTTGCCGAGCCTTCCGTTTTGGGTACGGCTGCTGGAGAGTCCTTGATCTCTGCCGATAACGGCAACGACCGCGACCACTGGACCATCCGCAAATAGCCAAAGACGCCGATCAGCGCGAGAAAGGAAATTATGCCTGCCGCGATCGCCAGCCGTCTTTTCATGAATGTCGCGCACACGACGAGCCGTCGCGTCTCTTTCTCTTATCGTTTTGTCGGCAGAGTGGTCAACAGAACTCGAAGGTCATTCTCCATTTTGGCCATGACAACAGGCGCCGTTTTTCGCAATGTTCGCATTCGGCGAGAGTTCGACCTGCCCCGTGCGTAAAGTAAACATCAAAGATATCCCCGAAGAGACCTGGTCGTCGCCGACGGGAAAGTTCGGCGGCGCGAGTAAGGGGCTTTCGGAGGCGCTGGGGCGAAAACCGTTCTCCTCGGATTTAAAGGAGCGTCATCCGTTCGACGTGGAGCTGACGCGCATCCCGCCTGGAAAAATCCCTTATCCGTATCACTCGCATAGCGCTCAATGGGAGTTCTATTATGTTCTCTCCGGCAACGGGGTCGTGCGGCACAAGGACGGAACGACCGCGATCGAAAGTGGCGACGCTTTTGTCTTCCAACCGGACGAGCCTCACACCTTCCTTAACGACGGAACTGAGGACCTGCTCATTTTTATCATCGCAGACAACCCGATCGGAGAATCATCCTACTATCCCGATAGCAAGAAGTGGCTGGTCCGCTCGCCCGAACGCAGACTGATGCGCGGCGAGTCGCTGGACTATTACGATGGCGAAGAATAAGACCGCCCGGAAAGGAGTCCGCAAGGCGGCGAGAGCTAACGCGCGCCGCGTGCGTTATAGCGTAGCTATGAGTTTGGACGGCTTCATCGCGGGGCCAAACGGCGAGCACGACTGGATCATCATGGATCCTTCGTTAGATTTTGGAGCGCTCTTCAAACAATTCGACACCTTGTTGATGGGACGGCGAACGTTCGAGATAGCGCGACAAGTAGGCCGCGAGACCATGCCCGGAATGCAGACGATCGTGTTCTCTCGCACCCTGCGGCAAGCTAATTACCCAAAGGTTGTCGTCACAAACAAGGTCGCTAAGACAATTTCGGCGATGAAAGAAAAGCCGGGCAAGGACATCTGGCTCTTTGGCGGCGGCGAGCTTTTCCGAAGCCTGCTGGACGCGGGATTGGTCGATACCATCGAGCTAGCGGTAATTCCGATTCTTCTTGGCCAGGGCGTGCCGTTACTTCCGGCAGGCAGGCGGTCGCCCGTCCTGGAACTTACCGAGACCAAGGCCCTGCCGACTGGAATCGTCCTGCTGAGTTATGCGGTCCCGAACAACCGCAAACCAAAGCGCTGAGAGCGGCTGTCATTATTCGGCAATCGATGAGGCGCCTACTTCCGTTCCCGGTGTTGTTCGTCTTGGCGCTGACCTTTGTCTCCTTGCTGCCGTTGTACATCGAACGGACAATGACGCACATCATGTTCGCCGACGGAAGCGGTGGAACTGTCGAGTGGGGTTGGAAGCTCTGCACACTTAGGACTTTCTTTTCGGACTACCGCTACTTTCGCCACAACCCGCACCCTGAGCTGTGGATCGCGATGAACGTCATTCTAGCTCTTAGCTATGCCTTGATAATTGCCCTTCTCCTAAGTCGGCTTTTTAACAGCGGGCCGAAGCAGACCTAGAACCCGCCGAGCTGCCGGAACCACTGAAGAGCGAGGCGTACCTCCGACATTTTCAACTGATGCCCGCCTGCGAACCGCTCCAGGCGCACCCGCTTGAAGCCGGTGCGTCCGAGCGAGAGCCTGACCTGGTCCGAGAGCGCGGGCGTCGCGATTGGGTCGAGATTACCGCTGCTAATCCAGATGGGTGTATTAAGAAAATCTCCACCGGGATGATAATCTTTGTAGGCCACACTGAACCGGTCGTCATTAATGCCCGAGAGGAAGAAGCCTTTAAGGTTTACTTTGTGCGCCAACATCGAGCCCATGAAGCCGCTTCGTTTTGCGCCACCGGAAAAACCGGCAAAGACCACCGGCCACTTGGCTGATTGCGGCCAGTCTTTGCGGATAGCTTCCAAGGCCGCGGCTAACATCGCCAGCCGCCAGGGTGTCGAATCGACATGCGCCGAAATCGTCGCGTCCGAACCGAGCACGACATAGCCTTCCGCCATCGCAGGCCGTCGATACCAATCCGTGTCCATGACGCTCGTGCGACGGAAATCGCTCGTCGAAGTAACGATCAGCAACGGCCAGGTGCGGGAGGGATCGAAGCCCGGCGGAAAGATCAAGACGGCGCGGCCTGTCTCGGCGCGCGGGTTGCCGCCTTGCGCGGCCATATCCTGAAAATATTTCGCAACGGGGAACTGAATCTCCACGGTTGCACCGCCTTGGACTGGCTTACCGGCGAGAGTCGCGGCTTCGGCGCTGCCAAGGAGCACGAGAAAAAAACCAGCGAGCGGAACGAGAAAGCGGAAAGGCGTCGAATCGTTCATACTAGTAAGAATGGAATGGAGCGGCGATGTTCAACCTTTCGCAAATCAAATGCGGCGAAACGTCGCGTTGGCTTGGACGAGATCGCCGTCGGGCGCGTGCACGATGTTCGACAGGCCGCATAACTTGAATTCGCGGCCGGAAAGAAATTCGTTCGTGTCCCAGAAAAGCCAGGCGCCAGCATAGAGTTGCTCGAAGAAGACTTCGGTATAGATAACGCGCACGCGGTCGAGCACCTGTTCTCCGCCGGTTAACACGAAACGCTCGGCGCCTTGGAGATCGAGTTTCAGCAAATCCACCGTTTGCAACCCCTGCTCTTCCATCAAGGCGGGCAGTGTCATGGTCGGAACCCGAATCGTGCGATTGATTTCGAGATCGCGCGAAAACCATTTTGAATTCCTCGGATCGATCGCGAGGAGCGAGCTCGATGCTTCGGAGCGGTTGATCTCGAATTGGGCTTCGCCGTTCGTATCGGAAAGCGCAGCCGAGACGACCGAAACGCGAGGATCGTTCACATATTTCGCGCGCAACTTCTCAGTCAGCTCGGGAATCGCCTCAACCAAAACGAGCCGCTCGGGCTGATGCAGTTGCAGGAACGCGTCGGTAAATGAACCGCGATTCGCGCCGCCATCAATCACCGAACGATAAGCCAACTGCGGGAGATGGCGAAGATTGCGGTAGGCGCGGCGGTATTGTTTATCGACGAGCGATCGGAGTTCCTGCCCAAGACGCTTACCTTTGAAATCGGACCGAGCTTTCATTTCTGCGACCGAAGTAAGTCGGAGCGCAATGGCGACTGTGACACAACAGCCGCGGAGGCGTCATCAGGAAATACCTTGCAACTTGCCCCGTTAGGCAGATGCTTTGCCTCGTATGAGCTTCATGGCGAGTTTCATGAACGTCGGCGGACCCGACCTGATCATTATTCTTTTGATCATTCTGGTTCTCTTCGGCGCGAAGAAATTGCCGGACCTTGCGCGAGGCATGGGGCAAGCGATCAAGGAATTCCAGAAGGCGAAGGACGAGTTCAGCGACGAACTCCATTCCGCCGGGAAAGACGCGAAAACGGATGTTCGCACGCCCGCCGCTACCGTTCCCCGGATCGAGAATCAGCCGGCGACTTCCGCCGAGGTTCGGCCTGACGATCAAGTCCGCCCGGTGAACCCGGATCGGACCGATCGGATTTGATTCGGACGGGACGGAACTCGTCCCTCCATTTGACGGCAGGCAAACCTTGCGACACAATCGCGGCTCGCGTTCGCCCCAATCTCGAACGCGCTTATTCACACGCTCGCCATGCCTGACACCGATCTTCGCACCCAGATAAAAGAAATGCTGGTGAAGAATCTGATGCTGCAAACGACTGCGGCGGAGATTGGCGATGATCTCCCGCTCTTCGGACCCGGTGGTTTGGGCCTGGATTCCATCGACGCACTCGAACTCGTCGTGAGCATGGAAAAGACTTTCGGCGTGGGCGTCCCGAATTCCGAAATCGCGGCCAAGGCGCTTCGGACCGTGAACACGATCCACGATTATATCCTCGAGAAACGCGCTGCCGCGTAGGCCTTACGTCGCCGTTTCGGAGAGATTGAGGGCGTCGATGAGCTGACGGAAGCGGCCGAAGGCGCGGCGGTGCGGAGTCAGGATGAGACGCGGCAGCTCCCAGATCTCGGGCTCGTTCTTTTCCTGGCGTAACGCGCTTCCTTGCACGATCTCGCCGGTCAGTACGATATCGGAAAATTTTTGGTTCAGTTCCACCACAGCTTTGTCGGAAAGCTTCCGGGCGATGCGGATAACGAGCTGTTCGCCGACCCAGCGCGATGATTGATAAACGCTGTAGAAGAGAAGGATTTCGCGAACCGCTTCTTCGATATTGTTCACGATCTTGAAAAAGTGGAAGTCCTCCGTCCCGATGTATCCGAACTTCAACAAGTGCTCGGTGAGAAACTTCATCCAGGTCTCCCAGTAGGTGCCGCCGGGTTTGTCGAGCAACACCATCGGAATGATGCGCGCCTTGCCGGTTTGCATCAGAGTCAGGACTTCGAAGCCTTCGTCCATCGTGCCGAACCCACCCGGGAAAAGCGCGAAGGCGTGCGTCTCTTTCACGAAGTTGAGTTTGCGGGTGAAAAAGTAATTGAAATTGATCAGCTTCGGATCGCCTTCGATGACCGGATTCGCGCGCTGCTCAAAGGGCAGGCGGATGTTGAGGCCGAAACCATGCTCGCGGCCGGCGCCAAATTGGGCCGCCCCCATGATGCCATCGCCGCCCCCGGTGATCACCATGTAATCGTGCGTCACCATCTGCCGCGCGAACTCCTCGGCCACTTTGTATTGCGCTTCACTGGGCGGCGTCCGGGCCGAGCCGAAAATGCAGACTTTGCGGTATTGCCGGTACGACGAGAAAATCTTCGCCGCAAACCGCATTTCCTTTAGCGACCTGTTCATCAACTTCAGGTCGCCGGTACCCATCCTGTCCCGCGCCATCTTCAGCGCAGTGATGATCATCTCTTCGATGAGCTCCGGAGATTTCTCCGCGCCCCAGTCCGCTACGAGCTGGCGCACGCGCGCGTCAAAGGGCGGGTCGATCGATGATTGGCGACGCGTCGGCTGATCATGGGT
>JBEEHU010000151.1:0-10202 GCA_041167565.1 Verrucomicrobiota bacterium
AGGGCGCGACGCTGACCGATTTTGCGGAAAATTTGCGCGCGGATTTTGAAACGCCGCGGGATGTCCGGCTTTCGTCGGAAAATGGGATTCAGTTGATCACGGCGCAGAAGGCGAAGGGATCCGAATGGCAGGCGGTGATCCTGCCCTTTCTTGGGCGCGATATTCGATCGCCGGCTCCGCGTTATCCGTCGCTCATCAAAATGCCGGGCTCAGGCGAAACCCTGGTGGCGCTCAGCAAGGAAGATCCGTCCGACGAATTGAAGAAGGCGCGAACGTTGGCGGAGCGCCAGGAAATCCAGCGGCTGCTTTACGTGGCCACCACGCGCGCGCGGCACACGCTTGTCGTCGCGATCGATCGCGAACTTTTTCTCGACTCGAAAGGAGCGCTCTCGACCCGGGCGCAGCTCACCCTTCTCGGCGACGAGAAAAATCCGGAGCAATTTGATGAGTTGGCGGAGACGCCGGAAACATGTCGGCTTACTCTTGCCGCGAGGTTGGAGGAGCAGGCCCAGGCGGATGATCTGATCTCCGTGCCGTCAGAGATCGATCCTCAAAGCGCGCGGAAGGCGCGACAGCGCGCCGCCGACTTCGTGCACAAATTCAATCCTAGCGCCTACGACCCGGAGCTCACGCCGGAAGTCGCGGAGGATATCATTGGCACGGTCGCCACGCGCGTCCCGATAAAGTCAGCGGCGGATACGCCGGCCACATTGTATGGCCGCTGGTGGCACTCGCTTTTCCAGCAGATTCAATGGCGATCGCGAATCGATGAGGCGGACGTCTTATTTCAGAAGTTTCTCGCGATCTCGCCGGACCGAAGGCGATCGACAACCGAGTGGAAACTCGTACGAGCGAGCCTGGCCGGCGATTCGATGCTGAAACAATTTCTCTCGGGCGAGAACGCGCGGATCAACACCGAATTCCCTTTTGCCTGGCGCATCGATGAACAGGCATGCGTTGAGGGCGTGATCGATCTGCTTATCCTCGACGGCGATAACAATCGATGTCTGCTCGTCGATTGGAAAACAAATCGGATCAAACCGGAGGAAGAGGAACAACTCCGCCAGCGCTATCGTCCGCAAATCGCCGCCTATTGGAAAGCGGTCTCCGAAATTACAAAATATGAGGTGACCGCCGGTATCTTCGCCACGGCGACCGGACAATTCGTGACTTACGAAGCGAATGAGCTCGAAACAGAATGGGCTCGGTTGCGCTCGTTACCGCCAGACCAGCTCTCTTCTCTAGCCGCGTCCCTGTGGGACGCGTAGGCAGCACGGTTACAGAAGAGGTTGTCATCCCGAGCCGCGCAGACGGCGAGGGACCTCGCAGTTGCAAATTCGGCTTACCCCAGAAGTCGCGCGAGGCGTGACGAAGAGGGTGTGTTGTTACGCGGTAGCGCCTGAGCGTTTGCGAGCTCCCTCGGCGCGCTGCGCCAGCCTCGGGATGACCCGCGTTTCGAACGTTCTAGCTCTCGCGCTTGCCCGCGATGAATTCCTCGACGCTCTGGTAAGCTTCGTCATCCGTCATCTGGAGCGGCGGATGTTTCGAGAAATAGGCGGAGGCGGAATGGAGGACGCCGCCTTTGCCGCGATCGAGCGCCAGCTTGCAGCAGCGGATCGCATCGATCGCCACGCCGGCGGAGTTCGGCGAATCTTCCACGGAAAGTTTTACGTCGAGTTCCATCGGGACATCGCCGAAAAGTTTTCCCTCGACCCGGATGAAACAAATCTTGTTGTCGTTCTGCCAAGGGACGTAATCGCTCGGACCGATGTGAATGTTGTCATCGGACAGCCGCGTCCCGATGACCGATTGCACGGCCTCGGTCTTCGATGTTTTCTTCGAGCCGAGCCGGCTCCGGTTGAGCATGTTGAGGAAATCGGTGTTGCCGCCGGTGTTGAGCTGATAAGTGCGCTCCACTTTGACTCCGCGCTTGCGGAAGAGATCGACGATGGTGCGATGCAAGACCGTCGCACCCATCTGCGCCTTGATGTCGTCGCCCACGATCGGGAGGTTTTTGTCGGCAAAGCGTTTGGCCCAAACCGGATCGCTGGCGATGAAGACGGGAATGTTGTTTACGAATCCGAGTCCGGCTTCAAGCGCGCAGGCGGCATAAAAACGCGTGGCCTCTTCCGAGCCGACCGGCAGATAATTCACCATGATCTCCGCGCCCGACTTCCGCAGCGTTTCGATGATCTGCTCGCGCGTCGATTCTTTTTCCAGCGGGAGAAAAGTCCGGTCCGGCGCGTAATCCTTCATGTGCTCGGCGAAACCGTCGAAGACGCACCCCATCATGACGATTGTGCCCGTCGGCCTGATTTTTTCGCAAAAGATCTTGGTGCAATTCGGCGGGGCGAAGATGGCTTCGGCAACATCGACCCCGACCTTGCGGCGGTCGATATCAAAGGCGGCAACGATCTCGATATCCTGCGGCTGGTAGGGCCCGATTTGCCGGTGCATCAACCCGACATCGGCGCCGTTGCCGGAAGAATCCCGGTAAAAGTTGATGCCTTGAAGGAGCGAACTGAAGCAGTTCCCCACTCCCACGACGGCAATTCTGATTTTGTTCATTGCGAGAAAAACACGAAGATTAGCGGCGACCCTAAGTGGGGGCAAGGGGCAAGGTTGCCCATCATAGAGCAAATGCGCGGCGATGCAATATCGCGCGGCGATTTCCCTCAGCGCGAGGTGGGAAAATGGTCCTGCCCTCGCGTCGTTATGGGAATTGTGTTGAAAAAGACGGCTTTCAGACGTGAGATAGGATGGATGCGCCGTAGTTCTGGGATCGTAATTCTCCTGATGGCGCTCGCGATGGCCGGCGCTCAGGCCGGTCCCGCCTATACCGTCGAGGAAGCGGTCGTCGTCGCGAAGAAACAGAACGCGGAAATCCTGATCGCGGCGAAGCAACTCGAAGCTGCCAAGGGCGGTGTGATCGAGGCGCGCGCGGGATTTCTGCCGAACGTGGTTTCCACCGGCTTGCTTCGGAAAAGGCAGCGCCAGGAACCTTCGCGGCTCCGGTCGGATGATTACGACGCCACCGTGCGGATCGTGCAGAATCTTTACACGGGCGGCGGGATCACGAGCCAACTGGCAATCGCGCGCTTGAATGAGGAGAAACGGACGCTCGAATACCAGGCCCTGGTCAATCGCGTGTCGATGGATGTACGGCTGGCGTTTTACGATGTGCTCTTGAACCGGGCGAAGATTCGCGTGCGCGAACAATCGGTGCGCGTTTTTCAGGAGGAGCTCAAGGCGCAGCGGGAACGCTTCGAGAGCGGGACGGTCGGATCGCTGAATGTCAGCCGCGCGGAAGTCGCGCTGGCCAATGAACAACCGGAGCTGATCGACGCCCAAACGCGTCTGCAAAATTCCAACCTGCGCTTGTTGCAACTCATCGGCGTGGATGCTTCCGGCAAACCGTTATCCAACGTCGAGGCGGCCGGGCAATTGCAATACGCCCCGCGGCATCCCGATTTGAATGAATGCCTCGCCTACGCGGACGTGACGCGGCCGGAGATCCGCGCGCGAGAGATCGATGTCGAGATCGAGGACCAGCAATTGATCCTGGACCGGAGCGAGACGCGTCCGCACGTGGAAGCCTTTGCCGGATACGAAGCTTACAGTGAGCGCGATCCGGCGGTTGGGCCGGAGTTCAATCACGGATTCATCGTAGGACTAAACGCGACCTGGCATATTTTTGACGGCTATGCCACGCGTGGCCGAATGCAGGCGACGCGGGCGCGCCGCGATGCGGCGGTCCAGGCGCTGGAAGCGGCGAAGCTTTCCGTTTCCTCCGATGTGCGCAGCGCTTTTCTCGATCTTCAGCAAGCCGATCGGGTTCTGGAATCGGAAACGCGCAACGTGCAGAACGCCGATGAATCTCTCGAGATCGCGAAAGGAAATTTGGGCGCGGGCCTCGGGACGCAGCTCGATATTCTGCAAGCGGCGTCGGACGTGACGCGCACGCGCACGACACGGCTGGGTGCAATCTATCTTCACAACGTGGCGCTCGCCCGGTTGGCGCGAGCCTGCGCGCGCGAACCGGATTCACTCGGGTTCGCTGCAAAGATTTCGCAAAATCCGCCGGGATCGAAGGCGGTGCTGGAAGTCGCTGCGCCGCCTTCAACTCTGGGAGGCGGTCGATGAAACGAATTTGTGTCGTCCTGGCTTTCATCGCCTGCATCGGTCCGTCTGTTCGCGCCGTTACGCTCGACGCCGCCCTCGCCACCACGCTCGAGAAAAATCCCGAAATCGTCCAGGCGCGGATTGCACTGGAACAGGCCGCGGGCCGCCGACTGGTCTTGCGCTCCAACGCTCTTCCCGATTTCAGAATGCAGGGCCTTGCCGGTGTGCAAGGCGGCAAGCGCGCGGATGAACCGACGATTCGTCCGTTTGCCTTTGCCCGCGCTTTTTTTAATCAGCCTTTATTCGATGCCGCCATTCCTGCTTCCCTGCGTCGCGGCGACATTGAAATCCTGCTCGCCCAACAGCGCCTCAACGTTGCGGTCGTCGGACAGTTGCATTCGGCTCGCATCGCCTTTTACACCGCGCTCTATAACGATTCGCTCCGCGCGCTCGGCGAAGCGCAGCGGCAGCGCCTCGCGCAAAATATCAACACGCAGACCGAACGTTATGGAGCGGGGCAGACCAATCGCGCTGCGATCTTGAGCGCTCAACTTCTCGAGCGGGAGCTCGAGCCGCGCATCCAGGAAATGCAACGCGGTTATGAAGGCGCTGTGCTCACCCTCGCGACCATCATGGGTAACGACTTATCGCAGCCTGCGTCCACCGCTCGACCCGACGGAGAACTGCAATTTGCCGCCGTGAATTATGATCTCCAATCCGAGACCGCTGCCGCCATTTCACAACGTCCCGATCTCCAGCTCGCCCGTCTCCTGGTTCGCGCCGCGGCGGAAGATCAACGAATCATCCAGGCCCAATATTATCCCGCCCTGGATGCAACGGCGTCGGGCCGCTACATCCCGGTGACGGTGCACGCGGCGAATAGCGGTTCGGCGAGCAGCTCCGATGACGTTCTTTCCTCGGAAGGAATGGCCGGAGTCGCGTTCACCTGGCGGGTCATCGACAACGGCAGGGTCGGCGGCCAGGTGGCGAGGCAGCGCGCCATCCGCGAGATGAACGAAATCTCCTTGCGCCAGCTCGAAGCGAACGTCTCGCTCGAATTGAAACGGATCTCGAATAATTTTCGCGCCGTGGAAGGCCGCTGGAAATCGCTCCGCGCCGCCGAGTCAGCGGCTGAGCAGAATGTGAACGTCGTCCAGCGCACGCTGACGGAAGGACTTTCGTCGCAATTGGAATTCCGGACGGCGGAAAGCAGTTTCCTCGAAACCAAAAGCGCGCTCTTGTCGGCCGCCTTCGAGCAAAATGTGGCGCGGGCGGAATGGGACCGCGCGACCGGCCGCTACTTTCAATTTTCCAAGGACACCGCGGGAAACGTGCATTAGGTGCAGCTCTTGAAGCTTTCGCCTTCGAAGAATCTCATCCTGGCCGGCGTGGCTGTTGCGCTGGTGATCTTCGCGATCATCTATTTCACAACGTTGCCAGTCGCGGAGGTCGCCATTGTGCAACGCGGCACCGCGATCTCGGCGATTTACGGCACGGTGCGGATCGAACCATCGCTCGTTCTTCCCGTTCGCGCGCAGAACGCCGGGTTCATTCAACTGGCTGACGTGCTTTCCGCGGGGCGCGGCGCGATCGGCCGCAGCGTCGAGAAAGGCGAACTGCTGGCGACAATTGCTGACGAGGCGACCGCCAGGCAATTGAAACAGGCGCGCGCCGATCTCGAGGCGGCCCGCGAACGCGCGCAACTTCCTCTGCCTTCGGCGGAGGCGCTGAAAATTGCCGAGGATAATTTGAGCCGCCTCCAGAGGCTAACCGGGCTCAGCAATGTTCCGCAGGTCGAATTTGAAAAAGCGAAGAGCGAAGTGAATCGCCTCAAAGCGTTGGTCGAGACGGAAAGAATCGAACGCGATCGCAACCTGGCCATGCTCGACGAAGCCGCGAAAAAGCTGGAGGCCCAGATGAACAATTCCGAAATCCGCTCGCCTCTGGACGGGTTGCTAACGGCAATCAAGACCATCGATGGCGAGCTGGTCGCGGAACGCGCCGAACTGTTCACCGTTTCGTCCCGAAAGAATTATGTGCGCGGCGAAGTGGACGAGGAAGACGTCGGCGAAGTGAAAACGGGAATGGAAGCGATCGTCCAGGTCTATGCTTTTCGCACCCGGCAATTCCGCGCCAAGGTCTCAGCTATCCAGCCGGCGGCCGATCCCGAGACGCAGCGCTACACCATTGTGCTGGAGCTGGAGAATCCGCCGGAAAATCTCATGGCCGGCATGACGGGCGAAATGAACATCATCACCGGCACGCATGACAACGCGTTGTTGTTACCGACGCGCGCGCTGGTGGTCGATCAGGCGCTCGTTGTGAAACGCGGTCTCCTCCAGTCCCGCACCGTCAAGGTCGGTTATCGAACGCTCGATTTCTCCGAGGTCCTGAGCGGAGTGTTGGAAGGCGAAAGCGTCGTGCTTTCCGATCAGGACAAACTGCGGCCGGGCCGGCCGGTCCGGCAACGCGTGGCCAAGATCGTCCCGCGCGTGGACATACGGTGACGCCCCCGCTCTACATCGCGCTGCGTTTTCTCAGCCAGCGCAAGCGCGCCTTCATCCTGAGCTGTGGCGGTGTCGTTTTCGGCGTGGCCATTTTCATTTGCACCCAGGCGCAAACACAAGGCTTCGCGAAAAATTTTATCGATTCCACTCTGGGAAGTAACGGCGCTCTTCTTCTCCGTTCGCGCTTTCAACCGGCTACGAGCGGATTGTTAGTGCCGCCGAAAAATGCGCGCGATCCTGAAAAGCCGCGCCGCCATGCGCTCGATGGAATTACCAACGCGCCGGAGATCATGCGCGTCAGCCGGCAGTTTGCGGATGTCGCGGCCTGCTCCGCCGTCTTGCGCGGGACGGTCAGCGCCCGGGCCGGATTCGATAATGCCACGGTCGATCTCTTCGGCATCGACGCTGCTCTCCATCTCCAGACCACCAATCTCGGCCAGCAAATCGTCGCCGGAAGCTTCGATGATTTTCGCAACAACCCGAACTCGGTCATCATCGGTGCGCGCCTGGCCGACACGCTTCAGGTGAGCGCGGGCGATGGGCTCCAATTACTTTCGCCGGGTGGAGAATACCGGCGCTTCACGATCGCCGCCGTTGCGCGAAGTGGCGTGGGCGTGGTCGATGCCGTCCGCGTTTATTCTCATGTGCGCGTCGCGCAGACGGTCCTGCGCAAACCGTTTTCCGCTTCCATGATCGTTTACAAATTGCGCGATCCCGAGCGCGCCCCGGCGTTGGCGGCCGCCTTTGAAACGCTCTTTCAACACGAATCGCAAAGCTGGCAGGAGCGCGAGGAAGCCAACCTCCAGCTTTTTCTCACCCTGCGAATGTCGGCCGCGATCACCGTATCGCTGATTATTCTGCTGGCCGGCTTTGGCATTTTCAACGTGCTCACCATGTCGGTGCTGTCCAAAATAAAAGAGATCGCGATCCTGCGTTCGATGGGATATCGCGCCCGCGACATTTCCTCCATTTTTCTCTGGCAGGGAGCGATGATTGCCGTGGCCGGCTCCGTGGTCGGGTGCCTCGTCGGCGCACTTTTTACCTGGGGCGTGTCCCACATTCCGATCCGGGTGCGCGGCTTGGTTTACGCGAATCACTTCCTCGTCACCTGGGATTGGCGGCATTATTTCTGGGCGACAATCCTGGCCATCATCGCCGTCGTTATTGCCAGCTACGTTCCCGCCCGCCGAGCCGCGCTTCTTGCCCCAGTCGCCACACTTCGCGGCTCAAGCGCCTAGTTCGTTCCAAGCCTGAAACATCAGGATAGGCCACAGCGAGTGGGTGGCATCCCGTCTCCCGGTCAGATGGTCCTGCCAACGTTTCTGGATCATCGCCCCAGAAAAAAAGCCCTCGCGATCGAGTCGATCGCGGGAAAGCAGACCCTCGGCCCATGGTCTCAGCGGGCCCTTCAGCCACGCACCGAGCGGGACGCTGAATCCGGCCTTCGGACGCTCGAACAAACGGGAAGGCACATGGGAAAAGAGCAATTGCTTCAGGATGTACTTGTCCGTGTCGTTCCGGACTTTCATGTCGATTGGAATCCGCGCGGCGACATCGGCGACCCGGTGATCCAGGAACGGAATCCGGACTTCAAGACTGTGCGCCATCGCCGCGCGATCGACTTTGCACAAGATGTCGCCGGGTAGATAACTCACCGCGTCGCAATACATCATTCGGACGAGGTCCGACCCATCGGCCACGTCCAGATCCAGGTCGCATGTTAGATCGTCGGATGCAGCGCCGATCACGGGCGATGGCTCGCCAGTCCATTCGTCGCGGAAAGAGCGATAGAGCTCCGCGAAACTATCGATGCCTTCGAGACGATGGAAGGTTCGCTGAAGCCGCGCGCCCGGAAATCGCGCCCGGTTGGCGGCCAGCCGGTCCCAAACGCCGGACGGCAATTTCCCAAGAGCCGCGCCTACGGCGTGCCTCAGTGAAGCAGGCATGCGCTGCATCTTTCGCCAAAGGTTTGCCGCGGTCTTGTAACGTGAATAGCCGCCAAACAATTCGTCCCCGCCGTCGCCGGACAAAGCGACCGTTACGTTCTGGCGCGCCAGCTTGCTCATTAGCCAGGTCGGGATTTGTGATGGATCTGCGAATGGTTCGTCGTAGATCGTCGGCAGGAGCGGAATGACATCTCGCGCTTCCGTAGAGGTCACGTAGCTCTCGGTATGAACGGTGCCGAGATGGCTTGCGACTGCCCTCGCGTAGGGCGCTTCGTCGAAGCCGGACTCCTCAAAGCCCATCGAATAGGTGCGCAATTCGCGGGACGAATGCTTCCGCCACAGCGCCGCGATCGTCGATGAATCGATACCGCCCGATAAGAAGACTCCGACCGGCACATCGGCCACCGATTGCCCTTGGATCGCCGCGATCAACGCCGACTCGAGTTCCCGCCGCGCCGTCTCTTCATTCGGCAACGGATCGGCAAGACCGCTCTCGACGACCTTTCGATAGGACCAATATCGTTCGACTGTCGGCTCCTTTTCCTCGACGCCCTTCACCGTCAGGATCGTGCCTGGCTCCAGTTTGGAAATCTCCCGAAAGATCGATCGCGGCGCGGGAACGTAACCGCGCGCCGCAAAGATTCTGAGAGCGTCGCGATCGATCGTGCCGGAAAAATCCGGATGCGCCCGGATCGCTTTCAGTTCGGAGGCGAAAAGAAACGCTTTGCCGACGCGACCGTAGTAGAGCGGCTTTTCGCCGAAGCGATCGCGCGCCAGAAAAAGTTTTCGCTCGTGCCGGTCCCAAAGCCCGAGCGCGAACATGCCGACAGATTCGCGCAACGCTCGCTCGAGCCCCCAGAGTGCGATTGCCTCGATAAGCGTTTCGGTGTCCGAATGGCCGCGCCAGCCGCCGACTCCCTCGCTCTCCAACGCCGCCCGCAAAGCGGGATGATTATAGATTTCGCCGTTGAACGTCAGAACGTAGCGACCGCTTTGTGAAACCATCGGCTGATGGCCATTCGGCGAAAGATCGATGACCGAAAGGCGACGATGCCCAAGGCCAACGCCCGCCTCGATCCAGATGCCTTCGTCGTCGGGCCCACGGTGGCGAAGGGTCGCCACCATGCGCCGCATTACCAGGGGATCAACCGGAGCGCTCGACAACACGCCTGCAATGCCGCACATCGTTCCCCATCCATCACGGTTCACCGCCGGAATGGCAAGCCCCCCGAGTTTCCGCTAAGGTGAAGATCATGGAGCCCGAAGTTTCGCTGAGCTGCGAAGGCATCGAACGTTTCCTCGGCGAAGAAGACTCGCGCGTGCATGCGTTGCGCGGGGTTTCGCTCCAGCTCGAGCGCGGCACCGTCCACGCGGTCGTCGGTCCCTCCGGTTGCGGCAAGAGCACTTTGCTCTACATCCTCGGATTGCTCGATCACGCCGACAGCGGCTGGGTCACGATCGAAAACGAGGCCGTGTCCCACCTCGTCGATGAGGCTCTGGACAAGAAACGAAACGAGCTTCTCGGGTTCATCTTCCAATTCCATCTACTGCTCGCAGATTTTACCGCCCAGGAAAACGTGATGATTCCGATGCGGCGTCTCGGCGTGTTGAGCGAACCGGAGATGCA
>JBEEHU010000152.1:0-3161 GCA_041167565.1 Verrucomicrobiota bacterium
TCACCTGATCATCCGGTTGGTACCCTAGCGCTTGTGCCGCGGTCAAAAACAAATGCGCTCCTACCCCTACTGCCGTCGACACAACTACCGATTCCACGCTGGGAATTAGGTCGAGCCCAGTTGGATCGCCATTATCCACCGGATCATCGCCGCAGTAGCGAAATAGATTCATTTCAGAGCTGCTGAATGCTTCGGGGGCGGAGCCGCCGGGGGAGAAAAGCGCTTTTTGCCCGGCGCTCAGTTTTTCTCCTTCCGTTTGGAGTCCCATCGGATCGGCCTGGAGGAAGCGCCCCAGGCCGGGAGCGTAGAAACGACGGCGAAAATCGCTCAAACCGTTCTCGCCAAAATACTCACGTCCCTGGAACATGAAGCGATTTCCCACGCTGCTGACGGGGTGTGGATCGTTGTTCACCACGCCGCTGCCATTCATAATCGTTGGTCTGCCGAAAGCGTCGTAGGTGTATTGCTCGATGATCTGAGTGCTGCCACCAAGAACAAACGTGATGTTCCCTTGTCTATCCCGCTTGTAGCTCATCGGCCCATGAACCGCATCGACTCGCACCAGGATCTCATCCGCTTTCGCTCCGTAAACGTTCAGTGCCTTCCAGTTCCCTCCCTGGTCCCATTCCAGGATCGGGTTCCAATCGTCGTAGGTAAACAGCGTTGTCACTCCCTCGATCGTCCGTTACACGCACCGCCCCACGCCGTCATAGACGAAGGCCGCACGGGGGCCCGCGTTATCCAAAGAGATTAGCCGATTCTCGGCGTCGTAGCCAAATAGCCATCCACCAATCGCGGGGAAACAAAAAGGGGTTAGAGCTAAGTATTGACACACATTACAGAAGACTAGCTTTACGGCGTCAGGAAGATTTTCCCTGAATACGGATCTTTCACTTCGGTGCCGCTGGGAAAACCGCGGACATCGACGTAACCGGACTTGGGCGAGTAAGGGCTGGTGACAAAGCCAGGTTTGTTCGGCACCGGGATGGCGTAGGGAATATCGCGCTTTGATTTCCGATCTTGCGGGGGCGCGGAAGCGGGGCGGACCTGCGGCTGGCTAAGCGTGGCGGTGGGAGTAGGCGTTTGCGGTAGCGGGGTCGCCGTAGGCGAAGGAGGATAATCCGCCGCGGTTTGTTCCGAGCCTTTCGCCTTCGGCCGCTTGTTTTGCGGCGGCGTCTTCGGCTTCGGCTTCTGCCCCGGATGAGCGATGGAGTTTCCCAGTGCCTTGAAAAAATCGCCGAGCGATCCGGCCCGGACCGAGTTCGCGGACAAACAGAGCGCGGCCATCGTCAGGCCAATGAGGATTTTACTTTTCACAGTGTTCAATGGAGACGACGGAATTTGATGCAGGCGGCTCATCGGTTCAATGGCTCGGCCTCTGCGCCAACACCAAACCTTTTCAGGGAAAGAAAATCGATTCGATGGCGCGATCCGTCGTCCAACGACAGGTCCGCAGCAATTTCTCCGATCACCGGCGCGAACTTGAAGCCGTGCCCGGAGAAACCGCCGCACAAGACGACATTCGAATGCGCGGGATGACGATCGATCACGAAATTGCCATCCGGCGTGAGGCTGTACATGCACGGTTTCGCTTCGCGGAAAGTAGCGGCGGCGCCGGGCATCCATCGCTGCAGCTCGTGGGCGATCGGCGACACATCGCGAGCCATGTCCACCTCGCGATCGATTTCCTCCGCTGTCGTTATCTGGCCGAGGCCATGAAAAGCGACCTTGAGGCCCTCACCAAAATCGGGGAAGCCGTAGAGCGGCGCGGGCAAGCCCGCCCGGTCCAAAAGGAACGCCGGGAATCGATCGGCGTCGTAAAGATTTGTGCTCGGCGAAAACCACGCCTGCACATTTCGTTGCACGCGCAGTGTAACACCGAGCGCTTCGAGCGTTTGCCTGAACCACGGGCCTAACGAGAGAACCAGCGTCCTGGCCGAGAGCCGCGTGCCATCCGCAAGATGAAGCTGGACGCCATCGCCATTCGCCTCCCAGCTGTGCATTGCTGTTTCAAAACGCAGCTCCGCCCCAGCCGCTCGCGCTGCTTTCAAATGCGCGCGGACTGCACCCTCGGGATCGAGGACACCGCCGTCAGGCTCGAACAGGGCGACTTCGTTTTCCAACAACTTCACGCCGGGATAACGCTTGCTCACTTGCTCCCTGCTCAAGACTTCAAGGGAAAGGTCGTGTTGCGCCGCGGCCCGCTTCGTTCCCGAAATGATCTCGCTGCTCTCTTCGCCCGCCGAGAGCACGCCGGTGATGCGTAAAAGTTGATCGCCCGTTTTCCGCTCGAGCGCGCGCCATAGTTCGTAGCTGCGCAGGACAAGCGGGACATATGCTGCGTCTTCAAAGTAAGCTTTCCGGATCATCCGGCTTTTCCCGTGGGACGACCCGAGATCATGCGCCGGCCCGAATTGTTCCAGCCCAATCACGGACGCTCCTCGCGCCGCGCAATGCGCCGCAATCGCGCTGCCCATTCCGCCGAGTCCTGCTATTGCCACATCGTAAATCATCGCGGCCTCCGCATTAATCCTCGCAACATGGCGCAGCACAAGAGCGAGCGCCGGTTTCACGTCAAGCATCTCTCGTCGCGGGCAATCGCTTTACATCGGGGACAGCGCGATTATCTCAAGATGCGCCATGGAGTTCATGATTCGCCGCGACGGCCGCGACCTCGGTCCCTACTCCGAGGTCGAGGTGAGAAACCGCCTCATGGCCGGCACGCTCGCGCTTTCCGACCTGGGCCTCGCGGAGGGCGCGACGGAATGGGCGCCGCTCTCCGCGTTTCCGCAATTTGCCACCAGCTACCGTGAGCTACCATCTCCCCCACCGATACCGGCGCCGGTGGTGGAAGTGAAACCTCCCCAAGCCAGGCCGATGCCGTCGACGCAAAGCCTCGGCTCGTACACCACCGCGACCTTGCAGCCAAACGAACGTCCGCTGCACCAGACGACGATCCATTGGATGGCGTTGAGCGGTTCTGTCATCGGCGCCGTCCTCTCGCTCATCGTTATCCTGCCGATCGCAATGTTCGCTGCCTGGCGAGATTTTTATTGGGCCTGGCTGCTTCTCGTCATCCCTGCCGGCATCCTGCTCTCCGCGGCGGTGACCGTGAAGACAAGCGAGCTGGTCATCACCGATCGGCGCGTTCTCATCAAAGT
>JBEEHU010000153.1:0-19204 GCA_041167565.1 Verrucomicrobiota bacterium
CTGATCCAAGGATATTTCCTGAGCCGCTGTGATCTCATTGGGGACTGCCTCGGCGGGGGACGGGTAGGAAGTTGGAGTGAACGCGTCGATGGTCCGCTCGCGGTTTACTTCATGTTTGGGAGATGAACGAGCGTAAAGAACAAGCGCTGCTAACCCAACCGCTGTTAGAACGATTGCAAATACAAAATATTTCTTCACAAGACGGGAGGGCGCTCCAATCGAACGTCGTCCTGGGGAACGAAACTCATCGCTGGCGATGTTAGGGAGTGGGTCCCTGCAACGTCAAAAGTTTTCTGAGCATGTTGTTCGGAGATTTGTAGGTGGCAAACGCTGCTACCCGGCTTAATCAAGTGCGGTTGCGGAAGCGTACGTGAGGCTTACGTATAAGTCATGCGTCCGGAGAAATTTACGCAGAAGATGCAGGAGGCGTTGCAGGCATCGCAGGATGTCGCTTCGGAGTTCAACCAGCAGGAAATCACGAACGAACATTTCCTGGTCGCGCTTCTCGACCAGAGCGAGGGCGTAACGCGGCCGCTCCTGGAGAAAATGGGCGTCGCGGTTCCGCAGTTGCGGGATCGGCTGAACCAGGAGCTGGACCGGCGGCCGAAAATCCAGGGTGGGAATTTTGATGTTCGTGTCGGCAACGATCTCCGGGCGACGATCGACGCCGCGGAAAAAGAAATGGCGAAGCTGAAAGATGAATTCCTCAGCGCCGAACATTACTTGCTCGCACTAGCGGATTCGAAAGGCGCCGCGGGGAAGTTGCTGAAGGAAGCGGGCGTTACGCGCGACAAGCTGATGCTGGCGCTGCAGCAGGTGCGCGGATCGCAACGGGTGACGGACCAGAATCCCGAGGGAAAATATCAGACGCTGGAAAAATATGGGCGCGACCTGACGGAGTTGGCGAGGAAGGGAAAGATCGATCCGGTCATTGGGCGCGACAACGAGATCCGGCGGGTGATGCAGGTGCTCTCGCGACGGACGAAGAACAATCCGGTGTTGATCGGCGAGCCGGGCGTGGGGAAGACGGCGATCGTGGAAGGTCTCGCGCGGCGCATCATCAGCGGCGACGTGCCGGAGTCGCTGAAGCAAAAGCGGATCATCGCGATGGATATCGGCTCGATGGTCGCCGGCGCGAAATTCCGAGGCGAGTTCGAGGACCGGCTGAAGGCGTTCCTGAAGGAGGTGACCGATTCGCAGGGTGAAATCATTTTGTTCATCGACGAGTTGCACACCATCGTCGGCGCCGGCGCAGCAGAAGGATCGGTGGACGCTTCGAATTTGTTGAAGCCGCAACTGGCGCGCGGCGAATTGCGCACGGTCGGCGCGACGACGCTCGATGAGTATCGGAAATACATCGAGAAGGACGCGGCGCTCGAGCGGCGGTTCCAGCCGGTGATGGTGGATGAGCCGAGCGTGGAAGATACCGTCGCGATCCTGCGCGGACTGAAAGAGCGCTACGAAGTGCATCACGGCGTTCGGATTCAGGATGCGGCCCTGGTGGCGGCGGCGGTGTTATCGCACCGCTACATCAGCGACCGGTTTCTGCCGGATAAGGCGGTCGATCTGATCGACGAAGCGGCGTCGCGCTTGAAGATCGAGCTCGATTCGATGCCGACGGAAATCGACGTGATCGAGCGCGAGATCATGCAGCGTGAGATGGAAAGGCAGGCGCTGAAGAAGGAGAAAGATCCGGCGAGCAAAGAGCGGCTGAAGAAATTGGAAAAGGAACTGGCCAGCTTGAAGGAGAAATCTTCGGGGCTGAAAGCGGAGTGGCAGAAGGAAAAAAGTGTTATCGATGAGCAGCGGAAGATAAAGGAAGAGCTCGAGCAAGCGCGGACTGAACTGGAGCGGGCGCAACGCCGGGGCGAGCTGGGGAAGGCGAGCGAGCTTCAGTATGGTCGTATCCCCGACCTCGAGAAAAAGCTTCGGGAGATCGAGGAGAAGATCGCTGTGAGCGGCAATCGATTGCTGCGCGAAGAGGTCACTGAAGAAGATATCGCCGAAGTCGTCTCGAGCTGGACGCACATTCCGGTCTCGCGCTTACAGGAGGGCGAACGGCAAAAGCTCGTCCGGCTGGAGGAGCATTTGCATCAGCGCGTGATCGGACAAGATACCGCCGTCAAATCCGTGGCGAGCGCGATTCGCCGGGCGCGCGCCGGTTTGCAGGACGAAAACCGGCCGATCGGTTCCTTCATTTTTCTCGGCCCGACCGGCGTCGGAAAAACGGAGCTGTCGCGCGCGCTGGCGGAGTTTTTGTTCGATGACGAACAGGCCATGGTCCGGATCGACATGAGCGAATACATGGAGAAGCACACGGTCTCGCGGCTGATCGGCGCGCCGCCCGGTTACGTGGGCTACGAGGAAGGCGGACAGCTCAGCGAGGCGGTGCGGCGCAAGCCGTATTCGGTCATTCTTTTCGATGAGATCGAGAAGGCGCACCAGGATGTCTTCAACGTGTTGCTGCAAGTGCTCGACGACGGTCGCATCACGGACGGGCAGGGGAGGACGGTCGATTTCAAAAACACGGTGATCATCATGACGTCGAACATCGGCTCGCAATACATCATGGAGGAATCGTCGCACGAAGCGCGCGAACGCCTGGTGATGGATGCGTTGCGGCAACATTTCCGGCCGGAGTTTTTGAACCGGATCGACGACATCATCATTTTCGACCGGCTGACGGAAGACGAGTTGAAGAAGATCGTGGAGATCCAACTGAAGCGGCTCGTCAGGCGGTTGGAGAACCAGAAGATCAGGCTCGAGCTAAGCGACGCGGCCAAAGCGCTCGTCGCGAGCCACGGTTACGATCCCGTCTATGGAGCGCGTCCATTGAAACGGGCGATCCAGAAATACATTCTAGATCCGTTGAGCATGGACATTCTCGAAGGAAAATTCCACGAAGGCCAGACGATCAAGGTTGACGTGGAAAACGAAACCCTCAGATTCAGCACGAACTGACAAGACGATGACCAAATCCCCGGGACATGAAAAATAAAACGCGATCCTTCACTGTATTCCTCATTCTCATTTCCTCTGCGCTAGCCGCTAATGCGGCCGCCGAAAAAGGCGAATGGGTACGGATCCCGAGCGCGTGGCTTCTTCATCGATTCGTGCGGCCGTCCACTGCGCCCGCCCACACTTATAAGGTCGCGCTAGTAGTGCCCCCGCACTCGAAGCAGTCGAAGGTGGCGCAGTCATCGGGGCTCAGCGATGTAGATCAGCTCGCCGGCGATTTCGCCGTTGAATCGATTCTGAATAGCGCCGCGTTGAAAACTCTGGCGCAATCGAAGGAACTCTACTTCCAGTTCGTCATCACGCCCCCGCAGCTCGATGTGAACATGCGAAGTGTGGAGGGAAAACGTCCACCGCCGCCAGGCAAGGAAATTTACGCGCCGACCGCAGACACGTTCTATACGAATGCGAATCAAAATGAAACCACCTCGCGAAGAGGAAACCTGACCGTGATCTTTCCCCCGGAGGGTGGGCATGCTTCCGAAGCGATCGTGACTCTCTCCACTGGAAGTCCAGCGGTGGACCGTTATTATCTCCATTCCGCAGCGCTGAATTGGCAGACGACGCGCAAGTCTTCGAAGGAGCAGGTCCTGCGGACGAGCTTCGGAGCGGCGGCGCCGCAGCGCTGGCAATCGATTTACGACCGATGAAATCGTTCAAGGCCTGGACCGGGAGAAATTGAACGACATTCCGGCCGTCGTGTCTTACATTCCACTATGACCAAAATTACAGGACTCGCAGTGTTGGCAGCGGCAACTTTGGCGGCGACCTCCGCTTATGCCGGCGATAAGGACAAAGGTTGCTGCATGACCCAGGCGAACAACACCGCCAAGATGGATTGCTCGCAAACCTACGCGAAACTGAATCTTTCAGCGGACCAGAAAACCAAGATGGATGCGATCACGGCCAAGTGTAACAAAGACGGATGCACCAAGGAGAGCATGGCAGCATTCCTGAAATCGGCGGAAGGCGTCCTGAGCAAGGAGCAGATGGCAACTCTCAAGATTGAGTGCAACAAAATGCACGATAAGGGCGCAAAGACGTAAGCTGCCGGCCAGCTTAGAATTTGAGACGGCGATCCGGGAAACTGGATCGCCGTTTTGCATTGGATCTCCAAGGTGCGGCGGTTTTCAACCGCCGTTTGGGGGCGATTTAGAAATCGCCCTTCCTTGTTGCTGCCGCGCGACGTTCAGCTAGTTCAGCGTTTTCTCCAGCAAGTCAGCCAGGCGCCACCCGGCTCTCTGAAGCTGGCTCCGCACGGTCCGGGCGGACCAGTCGTAATACGAAACGCCGTCGGGCGATTTCTTCTCGTCGGCGAATCCCGCCGCGACAATCGAGCCGTCATCGTTCGTTCTCAGCTTTACGTCCCGATACTGGAGCCGTGCGTGCGCTTCCCGCGCGAGAGGCATGATTTCGTTCGCCCATCCTTCCGCGTAATCCTTCAATGCGACACTCGGCGGAAGGCGCCAATTCTTCGGTTCATGTTCCAGGAGTTCGTGAATCAAATCCTTTTTGGCGGTTTCGATCTTCGCGTGTTTTTCCTCTTTCGACAGCGTCTCGAGCAGCGGCGGCAGGTTTGCCATCACGGTCTCGCTATCCCAGAAGCCGTGAAATTTTGAATGGCGCGCGAGATCGCTTCCACCGCTCGTGAGATTCAACGTCAAGCTGTTGCCACCCTGGTCTTCGAGCGCGTTTGGGGTCTTGTCCGGATTTATGGGATGGCCTTCCTTGTCGAAAAACTCCGCGCCGACGTGAAGCGGCTGATGGATATCGCCGACAAAATGCGTCAACAGAATCAGGGCGATCGGCTTCGTGATCTTCCGGTCGTTGTCTTCCGGCACCTCGCCTTTGAGGACACCGATGCAGTAGGGAATCATGTGCACGATGTCCCATTTCGAGCGGCCCGCTTTGCCATCGGCGTACTTCTCCGTGCCGGCCACTGGCACATCCGTGTAATGATACCAGTGATGGGAGGGCGCATTGACGTCTTTGGTGTGCGGGTTTGCCTTCCAGTAATCGCGGAGTTGCGCGTCGATTTTCGGAAAGGCGGGATAATGAGTGGCCGCGGGATCATCCGGGCCGTTCTTATCCCAGCCCCGAATTTCGTCCGGAATGGTGGAAGCTCTCTCCAGCGTCATTCCATCGAGGAGGGCGGCCGCCTTGGGGCCCGCCGGCGTATGCGAGAGCTGTTCGTCGGCAATCGCGCCGATGATTTCGTGGCCGACCGGCCCGTAGGCGTTCGCGTTCTGGAGAACAAAAATTGCGAAACATGCGATTGCGATTTTAAGATAAGAAGTCATGCAAGCCTTTAATTTTAAACGTGTAGAAGCCTAAGCCACTTGGACAAGCGGGGAATTATTTTTGTTCGAAAAGTTCGCTGCGGACAACGCGCTCGCCCTTCAGGAACACCGTGGAGATTGAGGACAGGGCGCGAACGTCCTGGAGCGGATTGCCATCCACGATCAGCAGCGTCGCCTCCTTGCCTTTTTCGACTGTGCCGATCCGCGAATCCGCGCGGAGAAGTTTGGCCGCATTTGCGGTCGCTGCCTGGATGGCCACCTCAGCTGGAATGCCGGCGGCAACCCAAAGCTCGATCTCGTGCTGCACCGTCGGCCCATGCAGGACGAGGAAATTCCCAGCGTCGGAGCCAGTGACAAGCGGCACGCCCGCTCGCCACGCTTTGAGGAGATTCTTGCCGCCCTGATCGACCGACATCGGGTAATGCGAGATCCCTTCGCGGGCCTTCGCCATCTCGGCGCCCGTAACCGCGCGCTCCGTTCCCGCCAGGAGATCCTTCGGAGAGACTTGCTGCACAAGCGAGCGCTTCACCAGCGAAGTATCTCCCCGCGCGAAATTGGTGAAACCTTCCGCCACGCTCAAAGTGGGATCGAGCGCGATCCCCTTCGCTTTCATCTCGGCGATCGTTTCGTCGGAAATTTCGTCTAAAAATGAGCCGTGTTCGATGGAGTTCGCGCCTGCTTTGGTGGCATCTGCCACATCCGCGGCATTCCCGGTGTGAACGGCAACCGGCAGATTCTTCGCGCGCGCTTCGCTGGCTATCACAAGGAGTAAGTTTGTGTCCAGGCGGACGAAAGGATAAGCAGGCGCGCCGCTTTCCAGGATGATCTTGATGGCGTCGATCCGCTTCAACGCCAGGTCGTCGACTTGCTTGCGCGCTTCCTCCGGCGTTTTTGGTGTGCGCACAAATCCGGCGAGGAAGTCCGCTCGCATGGCTTCCGGCATGAACTTGGCGTATTCAGTTCCGTGCCCTCCTTCCGCGGTAAAAAGAGGGCCGCAGAGAAACAGCTCGGTCCCGAGTTTTTCACCGCTCCCGTAGAGGCGGCGCAACTTGAGCATAGTATCGACCGAATCCCCGGCGCTCCGGACCGCTGTTACCCCACTGTAGAGATAGGCCTGTAGCGCACGCTCGGCATTCTTCGGATCGAATCCCTTGCTCTGGTCGTCGTAAAAGCCGCCGCTCGCGCCGAGATGGACATGGACATCGATCAATCCCGGAAGAATCGTCTTGCCCGCGGCTTCGATCGCCTCCGCCTTCAGGCTCTTAGCCTCAGGCGCCGCGCCTTCGTAAATCTCGGCAATCTTGCCCCCGCGAATCAGGACCGAGCCTGACTCGATCACTTTTCCGTTGCCGACAAAGATGCGCGCGTTCTGAATGAGCCACGTCCGGCCGCGGCTCATATCGCGCGCTAGGATCTTTGCCTTCGAAAGGTCCTCCCGGCTCCATGTTTGATAGACGCCAAGGATCAGAAAGGGGGCCAGCGCGGCGAGCACCCAAAGCTTCGCGGTATTGCGGAGCTTCTCTTCCTTTTCCCAGCGAAAAAGTTTCGTGGCGATAAACATGGCGACGCCCGCCGTTACGAGAAGGGCCACCACGGAGAGCCAATTCTGCAGGACCGACTCGCCATGTTGGAGAATGCCGGCCGTGCCCGTCATCAGGTAGGTAGCGGGAATGAATTGGGTCACGACCTGCAACCAGTTTGGAAAGAAACTGATCGGGAACGTCGCGCCGCTCAGGAAAAGCATTCCCATGTAAAGCGGCTGAATGAGGATCAAACTTTCCTGCGAGGAGTTGACGACAGAAGCGATGATGAGCCCGATGGATCGAAACGCGAGGCAGGCTATGATCGCGAAAAGAAAGAGAGAGAACAGATTGGCCGGGACGGACATCCCGAAGAGCCGGTTCGCGAGGATGAGGAGGACGATGAGGCTTGGAAGATAAAGAATGACGCCGGTGACCATGGAGGCGAGGAGAAGCGGGACGGGCGTGATGGGCGTGACCTTGTAGCGGCGCAGAACATTGGTCTCGCGATCTTCCACCGCGCGCATGCCGGCGCCGAAGAGACCGTTGCCCAGGATGCCGATGGCGAAGACCATCGTGATCACTTGAACGATGCGTGAGCCTTGCTCGGCGTGCATCGAGTAGCCGAAAACGAAAAAGAAGATGAGCGGGAAAAAGTAGTTAAAGAACAAGACTGAGCGGTTCCGAAGCGCGAGCTTCAGATCGATTTGCATGAGGGCGAGAAACGCTTTCATCGGATCACTCGCGTAGTTTCTTGCCCGTCAGTTCGATGAAGACATCTTCGAGCGTCGGCCGCGTCAAATGCACATCCTCCAGCTCGATTCCCTGCGCATCAATCCATTTCACCATTTCCACCAATGTCCGCGCTGGATGTTCCGAAGTGACTTTGATCTGCCGGCCATCTTCACTCAGCGTGCTTTGAATCGCATGAGGCCAGGCGGGAAACTCGCCACCGCGCCACGCCTCAGTGAAGGCAATCTCAATCGCGGCCCGGTTCGCGCTCTTCGCCTGCAATTCACGCGGTGACCCGCTCGCGATGATCTGGCCGGCGTCGATGATCGCCACGCGATCGCAGAGCCGTTCCGCTTCCTCGATGTAATGCGTCGTCATCACGATCGTGCGCTTTTCCGCGCGAAGTTCCTCGATCAGGTCGCGGATCTCGAGCCTCACCTGCGGATCGAGTCCGCTGGTCGGTTCGTCGAGGAAAAGCATTTGCGGATCGTTGATTAGTGCGAGCGCGATCGCGAGCCGCTGCTTTTGCCCGCCGGAAAGGGTGGCATAGCCGGCATCCTTTTTTTCCCAAAGCTGCAAACGCTTGAGCAACGCGTCGCCATCGACATTGCGGGTATAGAACGCTCCGAAAAGTTTCAGCGCTTCGTGGACCGTAATTTTGTCCGGCAGATTCGTCGCTTGCAGACAGACGCCGATGCGGTCCTTCAGTTTTTGCTTTTGCCGATCGGGATCGAAGTCGAGCACGGTGACTTCCCCCGCTGTGCGTGGCCGCAAACCTTCGAGGATTTCGACCGTGCTTGTTTTGCCCGCGCCATTCGGCCCGAGCAGGCCGAAGACTTCGCCGGGGCGTACCTCGAAATCGATGCCTTTCACCGCTTCGAAACTTCCGTAGGATTTTCGAAGCCCGCGGACGTAGATGGCAAATTCGTTGGGCATTCGGATTGGAAAGACGAATAGCTTCAGGTGCGTCGATGCGCACGAAAAATCGAAGTTCGTCGCAACCCGAGAACAATGAGCACAATCCCCGTGATCCCCAGGCACGCCTCCGCGAAGACTTCGCCGTGGCGCACGTAGAAGGTGGGCTCTCCCCCGATCGGGACCTCGACTTCGCCGGTGAGGACGCCCTCGGTAAACTGGCTGCGTTTCTCATCGAGCAGGGTTTGCGTGATGTGGCCGAACTGGTTGATGAAGCAGGTCACGCCCGTATTGGCGGCGCGCACCATCGGGAGCCGCGTCTCCACACAGCGGAAAACCGCGTTGGCGACGTGCTGCTGCGAGCCGGCCGAGCGCAGGAACCAACCGTCGTTTGTGACGTTCACGAGCAAGTTGGCGCCGGCCAGCACGAACTGCCGCGCCAGATCGCCGATCGTGTCTTCGAAGCAAATCAACGGCGCGACCTTCGCCTTATCATTCGTTAGGCTGAAAACGGTGTAATCCTTGCCGAAAGCGAAATCGTCCGGGACCTGGTCGCCGACGACCCGTGCGAGCAACGGAATCGTGTGACGCCCCGGCACGTATTCGCCGAACGGCACGAGATGAACTTTGCGATAAATCTGCACGTGCTTGCCGCCTTCCGAGACCAGCAGGGCTGCGTTATAAGCGTGCGTTTCGTCCTGGTCGATCGAGCCGAGCAACAGGTCCGTTTTCGCCGATGCCGAGAAATCCATGACGAAGCGATAACTCAATTCATCCTGCAAGACCGGACCCGGCATGGAGCTTTCCGGCCAGACCACCAGGTCCGCCCGCGAATTGGTTTCGACCGCGGGCATGCTGAGCCGGCGGAATTGATTGAAGGTGGCCTGGGCGAATGCGACGGTAAATTTCTGCTCGCGCGGAACGTTGGGTTGCACCAGCGCCACGTTCAATGTTTTGGATGGCCGCTGGATCCGCAGGCAATGAATGCCAAACCCCATCACGCCCACGATTGCGGCCATCGTCAGCGTCAGATCGTAATGCGGACGCATCGGCCGCACCTGCGCTTCAAGAATGAAGCGGCGCGCGCTCGTCAACAGGATGACGTTGGTGAAGGCGACCAGAAAGGAAAGGCCGGCGACTCCGGTAAATTCTGCGATTTGAATCAGCGGGAGCTGCGCGTGCAAAGCGCTGCCCAGGCTGTTCCAGCTCCAGCCGGAGAAAACAAGACCGCGAAACCATTCATGCGTGACCCAGCCGGCCGCGAGAAGAAACGCCAGCCGAAGATTGTTTGTCGAGCGCAGCCAGGGCGAACGGCTTTGAGGAGTCTCGCTCGCCACGCCGGAGCCCGTCCCGGGCGAAGGTGGGTTAGGCCCAGCACGCGGCCGAAGGCGGCCGCAAAACCAGCTCCAGAACGCGAGGTAAAACGCCATATAAACTCCCACCAGGATCATGCCGGGCACAGTGACCGTGTGGAGCCAGGAAAAGACGATCCAGAAAAACGCGAGCCCGGCGACATAGCCTAACGACAGATCGCGCAACCATCGTCGTCTCGAATCTCCCCCGGAAAACCAGACCGCCGCGAGCAGCGGAATCAACGCAACCCAGCAGAGCCAGTCATAATTAAATGGCGCAAAACATCCGGCGTAGAGGAGCCCGGTGAGAATCGCCGCCAGCCACGGCCAAAGCCGGAGCGCTTTTGGTAAGGCGACCACTTCTGTCTAGCGGCGATGCAGCCGGTCCGACCGTTCGCGTTCCCGTCGCCGGCTCGGATTGACGGCGTCCTGCAGGTCCTTTGAGTAGGCGGGGTTTACCCGGAAAAACGCCTTCTGCACATCCTCCATCGACCGGACGTTCACTTTATTCGAAAGGACGTATCCCTGATCGATGAGTCCGCAAAGGGTGTCGAGTAGTTCGCCCGTTTCCATTTCCTCGATTCGATCGAGCAGCAGCTTGCCCAGAAGCGGCGCGCCCGAAAGGCCGATCTTTTTCAAGAGGGTGATCTCCCCGCCATCGAGTTTGATTTCGCGACCCATGGAAAAACTCTGCGCTTCCTGACGGCATTGTCGAGCGCCTTATGCTGCCGCGCGCACTGAGGCATCCTCGCGCAGCCAATCCCAAACGCGGGTCAAATGCGCACCGACCTCGCGCTTGATGGCGTCCAGCGCGGCGGCCGTGAACTTTGCGCCTTCGGGACGCCGCTGCGCAAACAGGTAGTATTTGATTTTCGGCTCGGTGCCGGACGCGCGCACAGCGATACGCGTGTGATCGCCGAACTCGAAGATGAGCATCTTCTCTTTCGGGATTTCGTCGCCTTCGACGTCGCGATAAGTGTCCGTCTCGAAATTTTTCACCTGCACAATTTGCGCCCCGAGCATTTCGGTCGGCGGCTTGCTCACGTACGACGAGAGCAAACGCTTGATCGTCTCCGCGCCCTCGGCTCCTTCGAAAGTCAGCGACCCGGTGTATTCCTGGAAGTAGCCGAACTCCGAAAAGATTTCGTCGAGGAGCGCGTCCACCGTCAGTCCGCGAGATTTGGCGTAGGCAGCCACTTCGCAAAACATGATCGCGGCGCCGTTGCCATCCTTGTCGCGCACGAAATCGCCACCGCTGTAGCCATAGCTTTCTTCGCCGCCAAAAACGTAGTAGGACGAGTGCTCCAGCCGCAGCCGGCGCGTTTCTTCTTCCGGCAGATCGCGATATTTTTCCTGGATCTCGGACGGCAGCGCCCTCTCGTATTTTCCCAGCTTCGCGCCGATGTATTTGAAGCCGGTCAACGTCTCCACGCAACGGACTCCGAAATGTTCCGCGATCGTTTTCTGCAGATCGGTCGTGACGAAGGTTTTGATAATGACGGCGCGGGAGACATTTTCCTTGGTGAGCACGCCAAGATCGAGAAGCGTCTTCGTCCGGTAATAAGCGAGGAGCGAACCGATCTGGTTCCCGGTTATCAATTCCATCGCCCCTTCGGCGCTCCGCACCGCGACTCCCATCCGGTCGCAATCGGGATCCGTCGCGACTACGAGATCGGCGCCTTCCTTTTCCGCCAGCTCAATGCCGAGCTGCAAGGCAGCGGCGTTCTCTGGATTCGGAGATTTCACCGTTGGGAAATTTCCGTCGAAACGGTCCTGCTTTTTCACGACGCTAAAATTGAAGCCGAGTCGCTTGAGCATCGGTTTGATGATCACGCCGCCGGTCCCGTGCAGTGGCGTGAAAACAATTCGGAGTGAATCGGCCGAACGAACGAGTTCCTTGTTTAGGATCAAACTTTCGACGCGGTTCATGTATGCCTCGTCAATTTCACGACCCAGCGTGATCACTTTCCCGCGGTGCTTCGCGGGCCTCGCCGGCGCAGTCTCGCTCGTGATGGCGTTGACCTTCGCGATAATGCGGCTCGCATGCGGCTCGATCACCTGCGCGCCGTCATTGAAATAAACTTTGTAGCCGTTGTCGTGGGGCGGGTTGTGGCTGGCCGTGATCACGATGCCCGCGCTTGCGCGCAGATAACGGACCGCGAACGAAAGCTCCGGGGTCGATCGCGGCCCGTCGAAGATGCAGGCGTCGCAACCATTTTCCGCCGCGGTCCTGGCAGCGAGCTCGGTAAATTCTTTCGAGAAATGCCGCGAGTCGTACGCGATCACGATTTTCGGTTTTCCCTCGATCTTTTCCTGCGCGCGCCATTCGTGCAGGTAGGCGACGAGTCCCTGAGTCGCGCGACTGACGTTGAAGAAGTTCATCGCGTTCGTTCCTACGCAGGGGAACTGCGGCGGATTTTTCTCGTCTGCGTCGCCGCGCTCGGCCCGCGTCACGATTTTTCCGATTGTCCGCCCGCGCAGACCACCGGTTCCGAAAGCAAGGGTCCGATAGAAACGGTCATTGAGTTCGGCCCATTCTCCGGCACGCGCGAGCTCGGAAATCGCCGCGGGATAGACAGGCGACTTCGATGCCCGGAGCAGGGCGCGGATGTTTTCGGCAGCCGAATCGCGCAGGTCGTCGGCGGCAAGCGCCGCATCCAGAATAGATTCCAAACTAGCTGCGCTCATCTCGCGAACTTGCCGATGCCATCGACCATTGCAACCGGCGCTTTGCGCGAGTGACCCCCGGCGGCGCTCAATGGTTAAAGGGAGGCACTGAACCGAGAGCGTCACGGGTTTTAGGGGCGGGTTACTTCAAAACGAAATTCGCACCCAAGGAATAGGAGATCGCTCGCCACACTATCTTGTGGGTAATAAGCAGCCACTCCACACGATGCTGTGTTTTTTGCTTGCATTAGTTCGCGAATATTGCGAATCTCGCGACATGTCCAAATCCTTCGGCGATTTCATTCGCGATAAACGACGTCAGTGTGGTCTCACTCAACGCGAGGTCGCCCAAGCCCTCGGGTTGAAGTCCATTGCATTTCTTTCCGACATCGAGGCCGGAAACCGGAAACCTGCTCACCATCTGATCCCGGCGCTCGCGCAAGTACTGAAGACGGATATGGAGCTCCTCAAATCTCACGATATTCGCAGTCCTCTCGCGGAGGTCAGGACTCTCCTCCAAGCGCATCCCGAATATGCTGTCGCGTTTCGTCGTGTAGTTGAGCATTCGAAGGAGCTAGGTGCCGACGAAGTGCTCCGACGAATCGAACTCTCCTGTGACGATTCCGGGCTGCGCAAGGCGACAAATTCCCACAAGGTGAAAGCGAAAGCATCACGGCGCGATGGTCAGACGAAACCACCACCACAGGAGAATGGTACCTTGGCCTTCTGATGAATCCTCCCCGAACATCTCTCGTGTTCAGCCGGACACCGTATTCCGAGCGCACGCTCGAAATCATTGCGATCGACACGCTACGAAGACATGAGAGCCTGCTGCCCAAACGGCCCGCTCCAATTCCGATCGATCGGCTCGTCGAGGAGATGTTCGGTTTCAACGAGACGTACGAGAGACTCGAACGCGGCGTTCTGGGCGAAATTTATTTTGGCATCGAAGAGCGTCCCATCGCGATTCGGCTCGCTCGTCGCTTAGGTAACCTCCGCTCTTCGGCGCGTGGTCTCGAGCAAGAACGCCGCGGAACTCTCGCTCACGAGTGCGGCCACGGGATCGCTCATAGTAAGCTCTTTGCGGATAGCCTGAGACGCGAGCGCGCACCTCTGCTAAGAGGGTTCGCCGATGGACAGACGCACATCGCGTGTCGCGAGCGAGATCTGGCGGCAGGTAGTGTTCGACCCGCCGCGAACTCCGCAGCCGAGATTTGGCTCGAATGGGAAGCAAACTATCTGATGGGCGCGCTCCTGTTACCGCGTCACCTCGTGCTCCAATTGCTCGGACCCTGGATCGCTGGCGCGTCGGACGGGATCGCCCCGCGGTATCTGCCACCAAGGCGGCAGCAGACCGCGATCGTTACGATGTCTAATACGTTCGATGTAGCCTTCGACCTGGCCGCACGGCGATTGACAGTGCTGATTCCTGCGAGCCGGCACCCCGATTTCTTTGAGCCGGCTGCCATTCGAAGCGTTAGGCCCCAACGCGGGGCCCGGCCTCGCAGCCCGCAACGTCGACGTAATGAAAAGGCGAAAATATGGTCCAGATAATTCAACCCCTACTCCAAACGCCGCGGATATCCGCGAACCAACTAGGCGAGTTCGTCTTCGCCTCCGAGAAGAGGCGGCTGGGAATTCTTCATGACCAGAAGTTCGGGAACATTAACGCGGCTCCGTACTACACTGCAGCACTCGCAGCTGTACGCCGCTCATTTATTAATGGGCAATTTTCTGCCGCTTCTTTGCTCAACGCGGCACGGCTGCTCGACGATCAGGATGCGAAAACACCGCAAGGTGCAGTGAAGCTTGCGAACAATGCGCTTGCCCTACGGCGGTTGGCAGAAATTTGCGACCAGGCGAATCCGCCCGCTGGGCAACACCGAATGGTCACCCGGAACGCTCAACTCGTCCTCGACGGCGTCACGATCAGCGTTCTCCCAGAGTTCGTAACGGAAAATCTGGCTTACGGGTATATTGCCTTTACCAAGTTTCGCTTTTCGAAAAGTAAGATCGCGGCCGACGTGTCGGAGATTGTTCTTTTGCTCCTGCACCACTACGGCCAACGGCAGAGTAGGCCTGGACTCACGTTCGATTTCGGTCTCAGCAAGGTCGTTGATTGCTTTTCGAAGACAATCATCCCAGGCCACGCCGTCGGCCGCTACCGCGATCAACAGCTTCACGACGCACTAGCCATGATTCGTTGGCTTTGGCCGCGGCTAGAACCCAGGAATTCATGACCAACACTCACTTGAACTAAGAGCTTTTCGGCAGCCGAAAAGCTCGGAAGAAAGTACGCCATGAAAAAGAAACGAGTAAAGAAATCCGAATCGGTCGAAGACCTCTTGCGTGATTTGATGATCATCCAACTCGGTATCGCCGGGCTGAGCCAGCATCAGATTCGTGAAACTGTCGGCGTCGATATCTATCGCGTCGGTCGGATTCTAAAGCACTTCAAGAAAAACAAAGGATAAAGCAATGGATAAACAGGAAATGCTACAGGCAAAGCTCGATACGATCATTGACCTGCTACGTCAGTTAGTTGCCCCGGAATTTTCACGGCGCGGCGCTTCGAAAGAGGTAATCCGTAAGCGATTGCACATCGCCCAATCCACGGTCGTCGAAATGCTCAGGGGAATCAAAACGGAGTGACGCCATGAAAAGAAACAAGAAAGGGATTCAGGACCCGACCATCAAGGAACTCGATGCAATCAAACGACTGCTGATGCTCCTCTTGCTGAAAGCGGGGGCGTCGCAACGGGAGATCGCCAAAACTCTCGATATGGACCAAGGCAATTTCAGCCGCGCTTATCCGACCGGCAAAGTTAAGCGGTTCGACGAGCGCTGAGGCCTTGCAGAGTAAATGACTAGTAATGTCACGGATAAGTACTCGAACTTTAACGACAACCTTGCTCACGCCGCGAAAGTACTGAGTTCGAAACACCGGCGAAAACTTTTCAAGGCAATCTATCGCGGCAAAAAGGCTGTCAAAACCCAAGACGAACTGCAAAAGGCGACCGCTTTATCAGCTATCCGCATTCTCCAAGAGGCAAATACCCTTTTCGCGAATGACATGATCGGCCGCCAGAAGGTTAAGGGGCGTTACGTTTTTTCAAAAATTCGGTTTTATGCTCAGCACAAAAACGCCGTCTTGCGGCTCGCCGAAAACAAGAAAAAGTTGGCGGCGCTTCCAACCAAGGTAAATCCGGTAGGGCGCGCACGTCGAAAAACAGTAACGATAACGGTTCCGTCGAAGTCCTACGCCGTCTCCGACATCACTGTGGATGACATCGAAAACTTCTCGAAAGTGAACCGCATCGCGCATGGTCAGGCCATGCGCCCGATTGCGGAGCAGCGATTTAAAGCGGGCATGAAGAAAGTGATAGGCCAAGGGGGTCAATTCGCTGATTGGGGAGGCGAGAAGAATGACCTCTTCACCACGAATGTTCGACTAAACGGGAAACGACTGCCTTCGGCCTTCGCCTTCAAAGGTAAAGGCAAGAAGGGTATTCTGAAGCCAAAAGACTTCGGAAAAAACGGGGATCAGATTCACCGGCTTTTCCAGTCGGATGCACGGCTCTTTATGCTTCAATATTGGAATCAGCTCGACCAGTCCGTCTATGAGCAAATGCGGTCATTTGCGATCGCAAAATCGGCTATGACAGGAGAGAAAATTTATTTCGGCATCATCGAGGGCGATGACACCCAGCGGCTGACATTAGCGTATCCAAAGCAGTTTAGGTAAGTCCGGCGCGTCAGATCGTCGGCCGTGACCCGACAGCCCGAAGAAAAACGATTGCCGCCCGCGTCGTTCAAAGGCTTAGTGGTCGTCTAGCCGCGCGCATGAACATTCACGAATACCAGGCGAAAGAGTTGCTTCAGAAATTTGGCGTCGCGACGCCGCCCGGCAAAGCGGCGGGAAGCCCCGCCGAGGCGGAACGCGCGGCGAAAGACCTCGGCGGCGGCGAACTGGTCGTGAAAGCCCAGATCCACGCCGGCGGGCGAGGGAAGGGAACTTTCACCAACGGTTTCAAGGGCGGCGTGCAACTATGCAAATCACCGGAGGAAGTGCGCGATGTCGCCGCCAAGATGCTCGGGCAAACTCTGGTCACACATCAGACCGGGCCGAGCGGCAAGGTAGTGAACGCCGTGCTGGTCGCGAAATCGGTCAACATCGCGCGCGAGATTTATTTCGCGATTCTGGTCGACCGCGCCACCGCCGGCCCGCTGATTGTCGCGAGCACCGAAGGCGGAGTGGAGATCGAAACGGTCGCCGCCAAAACGCCCGAGAAGATCATTCGCGAGTCGGTTCATCCGCTGGCCGGTTTGCAGCCTTTTCAAGCGCGCAAGCTGGCCAAGCAACTCGGCTTCGAGTCGTCGCAGATCAAGGCGGCTGCCCAATTGTTCGACGGTGTGTATCGCACCTTCATCGGGCTCGATTGCTCGATGGTGGAAGTGAATCCGCTGGTCGTGACCAATACGGGCGAGGTGGTTGCGCTCGACGCGAAGTTCAACTTTGACGACAACGCCCTTTACCGGCACCCCGAGGTCGCGGCCTTGCGCGACATCAGCGAAGAAGATCCGCGCGAGGTGGAGGCCTCGAAGCACGACCTCAACTACATCGGGCTCGACGGCAACATCGCCTGTCTTGTGAACGGCGCCGGCCTCGCCATGGCGACGATGGACATCATCAAGTTCTACGGCGGCAGCCCGGCGAACTTTCTCGATGTCGGCGGCAGCGCGACCGAAGAGCAGGTCACAGAAGCGTTCAAGATTCTCGTCGGCGACAAGCGGGTGCAGGCGATCCTTGTGAATATTTTCGGCGGGATCGCGAAATGCGACGTGATCGCGCAGGGGATTATCGCCGCGGCGAAAGCTGTCGGCCTGAATGTTCCGCTCGTCGTCCGGCTCGAAGGAACGAACGTCGAGAAAGGCAAGCAATTGCTGAAAGAAAGCGGACTCACTCTGATCGCGGCCGATGACCTGGCCGACGCAGCGGAAAAAGCCGTCGCTGCCGCGACTGCAAATCGCAGATGAGAAAATGAAAGCAACTAACATCGCATTTACCGGCATTCCGGTTACCGACATGAAACGAGCGCGCGCTTTTTACGAGGGAGCGCTCGGGCTTAAACCTTCAGCGAATTTTAGCGAGGGGGTTTGGATCGAGTACGAGCTCGGCGACGATACGCTCGCGATTGGAAGCGTAGGCGATCAATGGAAACCGTCGCCTGACGGGACGAGCGTCGCGATCGAGGTGGACGACTTCGAAGCGGCTATCAAGGATTTGAAAGCGGCCAACGTCACGTTTGCCGCGGAGGGAATCGATAGTCCTGTTTGCCGCATGGCGGTAGTGCAGGACCCCGACGGCAACAAAATCATCATCCACAAGTTGAAATAGTCATGATCAAGGAAGTCGCCTTCATTGCCATTGCCGTTTCCGACGCGGAGCGCGCGCGGAAATTCTATCAGGAAACGCTCGAGCTAAAGCCGGCTACGACCGCGATGGGCGGCGCGTGGGTCGAGTACGAGCTGGGCGCCACGACGATCGGCGTCGGTTGTCATCCGGCCTGGCAGCCGTCGCGGGACGGAACGACGGTCGCATTCGAAGTGGACGACATGGACGCGACGATCAGCAAGCTAAAGGAACGCGGCGTCGCCTTCGATATGGAGAAAACGGAGACGCCCGTCTGTTGGATGGCGCAATTTCGCGATCCCGACGGGAATAAACTCGTCGTACACAAAAGGAAGGTCACGTAGCTCATGGCTGTTCTCGTCGGCAAGAACACGCGCCTCGTCGTCCAGGGAATCACCGGCAGCGCCGGCGGATTTCATGCGCGGCAGTGCATGGAATACGGGACGAATGTCGTCGCCGGCGTGACGCCCGGAAAGGGTGGCCAGATGTTCGACGGCAAGGTTCCGGTGTTCGACACGGTGTGGGAAGCGCGACAGCAAACCGGCTGCAATGTCTCGGTGATTTTCGTGCCGGCGGCGGGCGCGGCGGATGGAATTCTCGAAGCGGTGGATGCCGGCGTCGAGCTCGTCATTTGCATCACGGAAGGAATTCCGGTGATGGATATGATGCGTGTGAAGGCGCAGATGGCCGGCAAGCCGAGCCGTCTCATCGGGCCTAATTGCCCGGGCATCATTACGCCGGATGCCTGCAAGATCGGCATCATGCCCGGATACATTCATGAGGCGGGCAGCGTCGGCGTGATCTCGCGATCGGGAACGCTTACTTACGAAGCGGTCTGGCAATTGACTTCGCGGGGCTACGGCCAATCCACCTGCATCGGCATCGGCGGCGATCCGATCAATGGGATGTCGCATCTCGATGCGGTGAAACTTTTCAATGACGATCCGGAGACCGATTCGATGATTTTGATCGGGGAGATTGGCGGAACCGCGGAAGAAGAAGCGGCCGATTGGATCAAGGCGAATTGCAAAAAGCCAGTGGCCGCCTTTATCGCGGGAGCAACGGCGCCGCCCGGCCGCCGCATGGGCCACGCGGGCGCCATTGTTTCGGGCGGAAAGGGAACAGCGGCGGGAAAAATCGAAGCGCTCAAGGCCGCCGGTATTGCGGTAGCCGAAACACCTGCGACGATGGCGGAGACATTGATCACGCGGATGAAAGGGAAATCATGACATTTTCGCCCGGACTCGAAGGCGTCATCGCGAACTCGACCGCCCTGAGCGACGTGCTCGG
>JBEEHU010000154.1:0-4421 GCA_041167565.1 Verrucomicrobiota bacterium
TCGCTCGCAGCGCCGTAGGTCGCTGCCGAAGAAGCGTAGATCACCCGCGTCTTGTTCGGCTTCGCGAAGTTCAGGAGACGGCGAAAGCTTTCGACGTTGTCGTGCACCTGGACGAATTGATCGTGCAGGGTCGTGTCGGTAATCGACGCGAGATGAAAGATCGCGTCGAATTTTTCATCGCCGAATTGCTGCTGCCAATCGAGCGCCGCCATATTCTGCGCGACGAAATCCCCTTTGTAACCGGCGAGGTTTTTGAAATCGCCCGAGCGGAAATCATCGATCACCGTGAGCCGCGCATTCGGCATCCGCTCTTGCAAGGTAAGGACGAGATTGGAGCCGATGAAGCCGGCGCCGCCAGTAACGAGAATGGAAGAATTATTGGAAGACACAGGGAGCGGACGCGGCGATGCGCGCCTCTGATAAATAAATCTTGAGCGCGCAAGCGCAAGCCGCTACTTCTGGCGACAGTTCTTTGTGAGTTTGATCAGTGGATCGGTGCGAGGAATTCCCGTGCGATTCGGGAGCAGTTGCGCTGCTGTAACTGGATACGACTTCCCATGAGCCAATCGTTCCCGCGGTATGCGGGACGGTGAAGGCGGGGAGAAGGATGCGTGTTTCTCAAAACGCGCGAAAGCCAGGAGCCAGAATATTTGCCCGGCCCACCTCATTCGAGCCGCCGCGTGTGCGGACGGCCCGAAAAAACTTCTTCGCGAAAAAGAAGAATGAGAGCTGTGGACGCGATGTCCCGCGATGGCGGGAGCGAGTCTGCCTCTCGAAAAAATTGGAGGTAACTTGTTATGCGGAATAGTCCCTGGCTCATGGTGGCTGCCTTTCTTTTGGCAGCGCCGTTCTCCGGCCGCGGTCAGGATGCGGCTGCGTCAGCGCTTTCGAATTCGGAAGCGGAATCGGAAGGAATCGTCGTCAGCGCGACGCGAATCGAAACAGCGGAGGATGAATCTCCGGCCAGCATCGACGTCATCCGGCCGGATGATTTCGATATCAAACAAACCCATCGCGTCGCGGATGCGTTGCGTGAAGTGCCGGGACTTTCGGTGGTCCAATCGGGACCTCCCGGTTCGCTCACTTCGGTATTCACTCGCGGGCTGCGGAGCGAACACACCCAGGTGTTGCTCGATGGCATTCCGGTCAACCAGGGTTTGCAGGGCGCATTCAATTTCGCCGATCTCACCACGGACAATATCGACCGGATCGAAATCGTGCGGGGGCCGCAGAGCACGCTTTACGGGCCACGCGCGCTGGCGGGCGTCATCCAGATCTTCACTAAGCGCGGGAGTGGCAAGCCGACAGGAGAATTCACTTTCGAAGGCGGATCGAATTCAACCTTCCGCGAGACGCTGACGAGCTCCGGTTCCGCGCAGCAGCTGGATTACTCGATCGGATTGAGCCGGCTCGATACCGATAACCAGCGACCGAATAATCAATACCGCCTGAGCAGCGGCATCGCGAATGTCGGCTGGTCGCCTAGCGAGCAGTTGCGCATCAGCAGCCTGTTCACTTACTCGTTGGCAGATCTCGGTTTGCCCAACACGATCTTCGATCCGCGCTCTCGCGATAATTTTCTGACCGAACGCTGGCTGGTCGCGCCGCATGTCGATTTCAAACCGGTCGAGTGGTGGCGCCACCGGCTCGTCTTCAGCTACGACGAGGAACGCCAGGTGAACGATCCAAACGATGACGGTTTCGTTGGGCCAACGCGGGCGTTGTTCACGCGAGCGACGGTCGATTACCAGAACGATCTCAAACCGGCGTCGTGGCTCACGCTGACCTCCGGATTCTTCTACAGCCACGTGGATGCCGGGCAGCAACGTCCGTTCGTCTCGCAACTGTTCGGCTCGCAACCGACGTTCATCAGCGATGAAACGGAAGAGACCTCTGTTTTCATCCAGGCGAGCGTGACACCGATTAAGGGATTGAATCTCGTCGCCGGCGGGCGCTACGATCACTTCAATCAGTTCGGCGATGTCTGGACCTATCGATTCGCCGGCAGCTATCTGATTGCGAAAACCGACACGCATCTTCATGCGAGCGTCGCGACTGGATTCAGCCCGCCGAGCAGCCAGGACAAAATTTTCGGCAATAACTTCGCGCTCCAACCGGAGCGCGATCTCGGCTGGGACGCAGGCGTGGAGCAGCGATTCTGCGAAGGCCGGGCCGCGATCGGCCTCACCTATTTTCACAACGACTTGTCGAACGTGATCGGGTTCAACGGGCTGTTCGAGACCTTGAATCTTGGCGCGGCCGAAACGCAGGGAGTGGAGGTGGAAGTGCGCGTTACGCCGGTGGCCGGCCTGACTTTCCGCGTCAGCTACACTTACCTGGAGGCCGAGAAAACATCGGCGGCCGACATTTCGCAATTGCCCGGCGCGCGTCTGCCGCGACGGCCGCGCAATGAAGCTTACGTTTCGGCTTCGTATCTGTGGTGCAAGAAACTTCGGACGACGGTCGAAGCGAAATTTGTCAACGCGCGGGAAGAATTGAATTTCGGGGGCCCGAATTTCGACATCGAGGATTACGCGTTCGTAAATGTCGCGGCCGAGTACGAGATCAGCTCGTGCGTCTCGGTTTTCGCGCGCGTCAATAATTTAACCGACGAGCAGTACTCCGAGGTCTTCGGCTTTCCAGCGCTCGGGCGGACTGTGTACGGAGGAGTGAAGGTACGTTTCTAGAAGGGCTAGAGCCGAAAACGCGCGGCTTTGTCGGGTTTTCCCCAAGCTTCATACAACGCAAGCAGACCTCGGCGAGCGTCGCGCGTTCGCGGATCATTTGCGCCCAGCGCCTGGTTGAAGGCGGTATGGCTTTCTAAGAGCAACGTTTCGGCTTCCTCCATTCGATGCTGCGCCGTCAGGCATTCGCCGAGCGCGCCCTGAGTCTCGGCAATGCGCCAGTGGCCAGGTTTGAGCGCGCGAGTTCGCAACTCTAAGGCGCGTCGGAGATAGGACTCCCCAGCGTTGGGTTCACCTGTGCGAGTCAGAATTCTTCCCAGCACTATCCATGAGCGGGCGAAGTCGATATGGCCTTCGGCCAGCACCTGTTGTTGAATCCTCATGGCGCGGTCAATCTCTTCACGCGCCTGACGGTAGTCGCCGCGCAAATAATTAACGTTGGCGAGATTAATCACGGCGTAGGCGGTGTTTTGATGCGCTTCGCCGACAGACTTGGAGTGAATCTCAATGGATTCAATGAGCAAGGATTCCGCGCGGCCGTAGTCACCCTTGAGAGCCAGCAGGTTACCGAGATTGTTGAGACCTATCGCTAATTCCATGCGCGGTTCATTCGAGATGCGGCGTAGCTCGTCCAGGGACTTCTCCATGTGGCTTATCGCTCCATCGACATCACCCTGATCGCTCCGAGCCACGCTTAGGCTGCTGTAAATGACGCTGAGAGGAGCGCGGTCCGCCCCGCTAAGTGAATGACCCACCTCCAGCGCTTCCCGCAGAGTCGCTTCCCCAGCGGCGGCTCTTCCCATGGTGATTTCCGCGCCCCCGGCAACCGTGAGCGCATATGTCATCCAGAGCACATTCACTTTGCCCGCCTCGCGCGCACGCCCGAACGTAGCCAGGGCATCGCGGGAAAGAAGTTCAACTTCCGCATACTTGCCTTGCCAAAGACGCAGTTCAGCTAGTGTGGCCATGCTGTACGCAGTCTCCTCGCTTTCCGGTCCTAGAACATTCCGGCGCAGGTCATAAGCTGCCCGCAAATGAAGCTCCGCGGCTTCCAAGCGCCTTTGCGAAAGGTACGTTTGGCCGATGACAAAGCGGACAGACGCGAGCACTTCGGGCTCATTGGCGAGCTCCTTCTCTGCCCGCCGGCCCGCCTCCTCGAGCGCCTCGGCGATCGTCGGCTCACGGTTTCGGCGCGGATTCGATGAAAGCCAGGACGGATCGGAGAAACCGAGAATGTTTCTTAGAAAAGAGTTGATGCGTTCAGACTTCGCCGCTTCTCTTTGCGCGCGATCACGCTCTTGAGCAGCCACCCTGGCCTGCCCTGTCGCGCGTTTAGCCTGCCACGCGGTCGCGATAATGCCGCCGAGCAGCGTGAGCGCGACGACGGTCGCGGCGGCGACGCCGATCTTGTTTCGCTTGATAAATTTCGTCGCACGATACGACACCGTGTCTTTGTGGGCGATGACGGGCAGACCTTCCAAATATCGCCGGATATCTTCGGAGAATTGACCGACGGAGGCGTAGCGGCGCTGCGGTTCTTTCCGCAACGCCATCAGGACGATGTTATCGAGATCGCCCTTCGGGATTGACGAATGTCGAATGTCGAATGTCGAAGTGTCGCCTCGGGCGACAACGGTGCTGGGGCGCTCCGGTTCCTGGTCGGTAATGGCGCGCGCGATCTCGTCCGGACTTCGCGTTTTGAGGCGGTAGGGACGTTGCCCGGTCAGAATTTCGTAA
>JBEEHU010000155.1:0-8781 GCA_041167565.1 Verrucomicrobiota bacterium
ACGCTACTCGCCCCGGTCCGCTCAAGGCCGTACTTCGTTCTGGGATGTTTCCGGCAAGCTGCCGGCAACTGCAGGCTGGCAGCCTGCGCTCCCCAGAGAGAAGGCGTTTTCACATTTTCGCGCGAGACATGGTAAGATGCGCGACATGGAGGAGGACTCAGCACAGGCCCTGACGCCGTTCGTTTTTTCCGATCCGGCCGGGAAGCGCTGGCCGCGGCTTCGTCTTGCCCTTCTCATTTTCGGCATCCTCACGTTTTTCGGCACGGTCCTTTTCGTGCAAAATCTCTTCGTTGCGCCGCAGCTGAATCTTCCTTTTTCGCTGCGCCAATTGAAGGGCCAGCTCAAGTCTTTGCAAAAGGAGAATCCCGCAGGCAAATTGCCGGTGAACCAGGCCTTATGGGAGAAATTTGCGGCCGCGCGAATGGCCTCGAAAAAACCGCCCGGCCCCGCGGCTTCCCCGCCGGCGCATCCGCGGAGAAAATCGGCGAAGAACGAGCTGCGCCTCGCTTTCTACACCAACGGCGATCCCTACAGCTATTCCTCACTCGAACAACACGCCGCCCAGATCACGCACGTCTGTCCCGAATGGATGGCCATGATCAATGGATCGGGCGATCTCCAGGTCGACCCCGATGTTCGCATCCCAAAACTGGCCGCGGCCAAAGGAATTGCCCTCATGCCGCTTCTCACGAACCTCATCGGCGAGAGCTGGCAACCGGAAGCGGTGGAGAATCTCGCGCACAGCCCTCCGGAAACGCAGGACCGCTTCATCCAAAAAGTTCTCGCTGTTTTGAATGAGGCGAAGGCCGCGGGCGTGGTCATCGATTGGGAGCAGATCGATCCCGCTTACAAAAAAGACATCACCCTTTTTCTCGACCGATTCACCGATGCGCTGCACTACGACGACAAACAGCTTTGGCTTTGCGTGCAGCCGGGACAGGACCTCGATTACATCGACTTCGAGGAATTGTCCGACAACGTCGATCGTTTTGTCGCGCTCCTCTTTGACGAAACCTCCGACATCGATCCGCCGGGACCGATCGCGACACGCCGCTGGTTCGAAGGATGGCTCAGTGTGCTGATGGACGGCGCGGAGTCCAAGCAATGGATCATCGCGCTCGGCAGTTACGGGTATGATTGGACCGGCGGCGCGAAGAAGGCCGAGCTGATCAGTTTTCCGGAGGCGATGAGTCGCGCGAGTTTCGCCGAGGTCGCTTCCGCCACGGTCGCGGCGCCCCACTACAATCCTTATTTCTACTACGAGGATGCGGGCAAGGATCATTCCGTCTGGTTTCTCGATGTCGCTACTTTCCTGAACGAGTTACGCGAAGTGCGAAAGGTGAAGGCGGGCGGATTTGCGATTTATCGTCTGGGGACGGAGGACGTTGCGATCTGGGACGCGCTCAATGTTCCGCCTGATTTCAAAATCGAATCCGCCGCGCGTGAGCCGCTCGAATTGCTCAAGGGCACCGACACGATTGCGGACGTGGGCGAGGGCGAGATCGTCTCCGTCGACGAAACGCAATCGGATGGTTCTCGTTCGCTCGCGGTCGACCCGGAGGGATATCTGACCGCGACCTATTCGAAATTCCCGCAGTTCCCCACGCTTTACCACCAGGGCGCCGGCGCGCCGCACCAGGTTGCCCTCACTTTTGACGACGGTCCCGATCCGGAATGGACGCCCCGAGTTCTCGACATCCTGAAAGCGGCGAACGTGAAAGCCGCTTTCTTTCTCGTAGGCGCGAACGCGGAGCAATATCCGGGACTCGTTAGGCGGATCGTCGCGGAGGGCCACGAGATCGGGAACCACACCTATTACCATCCTAACCTCGCGCTCTGCTGGCCGGAGCATGTGCGCCTGGAACTCAACGCGACCCAACTCCTGCTCGAAACAATCACCGGCCGGTCCACAACGCTTTTCCGCCCTCCTTACGCCGCAGATACCAGTCCCTCGAAAATCAGCGAGCTCAGGCCGCTGAATCTCGCGCAGGAGCTCGGTTACCTCGTCGTGCTCGAGAACATCGATCCGCAGGATTGGGCGCAACCCGGCGCAAACATCATCGTGCAACGGGTGAAACAGCAGCGCCGCGACGGCAACATTATTTTGCTGCACGACGCGGGCGGCGATCGCGCGCAGACGGTGGAGGCACTCCCGCGGATTCTCGATTATCTCCACACCCGCGGGGATTCGGTGGTCTCGCTCGCCACTTTGCTCGGCACCACGCGGGACGCGTTGATGCCGCCGACCGACACGACGAAGCGAACGCTTAGTCATTTCGTGGCCGGCGCCGGATTCCGGATCTTCCATGCGGCCGAACAATTCCTCTGGTCATTTATGATTGTCGCGACCGCGCTCGTCGTTCTGCGAACGCTCACCGTCATCTGGCTGGCCGCGCGTTTCCGCCGGACCTGGTCGGGGAATTTTACCCAACCGATCAGCGTGATCGTAGCGGCGTACAATGAAGAGAAGGTGATCTTGGGGACGTTGCGCGCCCTGCTCGCGACTGATTATTCCGGCGAGCTCGAAGTCATCGTCGTTGATGACGGCTCGCAGGATGAGACTGCGACGGCAGTAGAACTCATGGCCGGAAAAGATCCGCGCGTGCGCTTATTGCGTCAGGAAAATCGCGGGAAAGCGCGCGCCCTTCAGCGCGGCCTCGCCGCCATGAGAAGCGGAGTCGCGGTTTTTCTCGACGCCGATACCCATTGCCAGCGGGACACGCTTCCGCGCCTCGTTCAACCTTTCGCGAACGACGAGGTGGGCGCCGTTTCCGGCCACGCCAAAGTGGGCAATCTGCGAACGTTCATCGCGAAGTGCCAGGCGCTCGAATACACCTGCGGATTCAATCTCGATCGGCGCGCCTACACGCGCTGGAATTGCATTACGGTTGTTCCCGGCGCGATCAGCGCGATCCGGAAATCGGCGATCGATGAAGCGGGCGGTCTCAGCTTGGAAACGCTGGCGGAAGACACCGATCTCACCTTGATGTTGCACAAGCAACGCCAGCGAATTGTTTACGTGCCGGAAGCGATCGCCTGGACGGAAGCGCCGGAAACGGTGAGGACGCTCGCGCGCCAGCGTTTTCGCTGGGCTTACGGGACGTTGCAATGTCTCTGGAAACATCGCGACATGGTTTTCAACTGGAACTATCGGGCGCTCGGGTGGTTCAGTCTGCCAAGCGTTTGGTTTTTCCAAATCATCCTCGTCGCCATCACCCCGATGGTGGATTTGTTTTTGCTTGTGTCACTGCCGTTCGGCGCGTGGAGCGCGGTGCTGCCGTTCGTGATCGTGTTCCTGAGCATGGATGTGATCCTGGCGACGCTGGCGTGCATCATCGAGCGTGAATCCATTCTGCGCGCCTGGCGCATCCTGCCGATGCGGCTGATCTACCGCCCGATGTTGAGCTACGTCATCTGGAAAGCGATCCTGCGCGCGGTGAAAGGCGCTTTGGTTGGGTGGGGGAAATTGGAACGGACCGCCTCAGTGCCCGTGCGGGCCTGAGGAATGGCGAAGCACGAATGAGGAATGACGAAGGAATGACGAAGTCCGAATTGTCTATTCGTCATTTGAACATTTGGAATTCATTCGTCATTCGTCATTCGTCATTCGTCATTTTCGCCGTCCTCGCCTGTTTTGCACTCGTTGGGTGCCGAAGGCCCGAGTCGCAAAACACGCGCCTTGATCCCAACGCACCCGTCGAAGTTTTCCTCCCGGAACGCGGCGCCTACACCGGCGCGTTCATGGATTTCGGCGACGCCGAAGATGAGGTGACGCTCGAGATGATCGAGGAATTTGAAAACATGGTCGGCAAACACCAGGCGATCATTGCTTCGTCGAGCTATTGGGGTGAGCAAAGTTTTCCGACCAGAAATCTGAATGTGATCTGGCGGCACGGTGCGATGCCCCTCGTTTTTTGGTCGCCGTGGGACCGGCCCTACACGCAGAATCGCGGGCCGGATAAGTTCAACCTCAACGAAATCATCGCGGGCAAGTGGGATGCTTACATCGACAAATGGGGCGACTCTGCGCGTGATTTTGGGAAACCTATGGTCGTCGCCTTCGGAGTGGAAATGAACGGCGATTGGTTCCCATGGTCGGGTTGGTATTACGGCGCGGACGAATGGGTCGGTGACAAGCCGGACGAATGGGAAGGACCGGAGCGATTCAAAAAAGCGTATCGCTACGTAGTCGATCGCGTCCGGGCGCGCGGCGCGTCCAACGTGAAGTGGATGTTTCACACCAACAACTACTCCTACCCTCTCGATACCTGGAACTTCGCGCCGGCGTATTATCCCGGCTCCGATTATGTCGATTGGCTCGGCATGAGTGTTTATGGGCAGCAGTTCAAGGATGAGCCGAATCCGGATATTCCTTCGCTGGTCGACTGGCCTTACAAAGAACTGAGCGGACTGGATCCACAAAAGCCGATCATGATTGCGGAGTGGGCGACGGGCGATTTTCCCTTTTCGGCCGATGTGCAGGGGATGCTCAAGCCGGAGTGGATCAAACAAGCGCTGGAATTGTTCCGCACGCGCTATCCGCGGATCAAGGCGGCGATTTACTGGCACGAACGCTGGCAGAATCCCGACCAGACTTATAGCAATCTTCGAGTGAACTCGTCAGTCGAATCGCTCAGCGCCTATCGCGCCGGCGTCGCCCATCCGGATTGGCATGGGGAACTCATTCTGCGGCCGGTCGTAGAGAAAAAGTAATAGCGTGTCATCCCGAGCCGCGGAGACGGTGAGGGACCTCTCAGTTGCAACTTTGCGCTCCCGCGAAACACGGCGCGGCCGATGACGAGAGATGCGTATTGTTTCGCGGAAGCGATTTAGCGCTTGAGAGGTCCCTCGCCGTCTAGCGCGGCTCGGGATGACAGCGCATTTTGGTGCGCTCTCTTAGTTACTCCGCTCTCAGCGCCACCATCGGATCGACACGGCTCGCGCGCCGCGCCGGAATCCAGCATGCGAGCAGAGCCACGGTCGCGAGCAGGAAAGTCACGCCGATAAATGTCGTCGGGTCCATCGCGTCCACGCCGTAGAGCACGCTCTTCAGTAATCGCGTCGCGACAAACGCGATGGCCAGGCCGATGACCGATCCGATCAGCGCCAGCGTCATCCCTTGCCGTAAAATGAGGCTGCGCACATTGCCGGTTTGCGCGCCCAGCGCCATGCGCAATCCAATCTCGCGCGTGCGCCCTGCCACGACATACGACATCACGCCATAAATGCCGACGGCCGCCAGGACCAGCGCGAGAACACCAAAACTGCCGAGCGCTCCCGCTGCAATCTTCGCCGGGAAGAGTGGGATTTTCATGTGCTCCTTGAGTGTCTTCATGCCGTAGAGAGGCAGCGTCGGATCAAGGTTCCGCATCTCCCGCTGCATCGCCCCCAAAACCGTTTTCGGATCGCCTTTCGTCCGCGCGACCATAGACACCGCGGTGTTGTAGTCGCGCAGTTGAGGGCGAAAAACCGCGGCCTTCGGTTCTTCGCCCAGGCTGTTGTATTTGCCATCGCCGCAAACGCCGATGACTTCCCAGAACGGCTTGTCCGCCCCGCTGAAATTGAACCGCTTTCCGACCGGATTCTGGCCGGGGAAAAACTTCTTCGCGAAAGTTTCGTTCACAATCGCGACCCGATGTTCCAGCTTTTCTTCCTGATCGGTGAAACCACGGCCGCGAAGTGAGATCCCCATGGTGCGGAAATAATCGGGGCTGACCGAGCTGGGAATGGCGAGCGGAAGCTGGCTTGCGGGAGTGGGCGGTTGTCCCTCGACGTAAATGGTCGAGCTGTTGTAATTGAGACTGAGCGGGATGTTGTCCACGAGGGCGGCTGCCTCGATTCCAGGAATGGCCCGGATCCGCTCGAGCGCCTGTTTCTGGAGGGCGCGCCCTTTCGTTTCGTCGTAACCCTGCAACCCGACATCGAACGAAAACGCGACGGCGTTCTCTGGATTGAATCCGGGCCGCATCCGTTGCGCTTCCTGCAGACTTCGCACGATGAGGCCGGCGCTGATGAGGAGCACAAGCGAGAGCGTGATCTGGGCGACGACCAGCGTGTTGCGCAACCGGGACCGCCGGAACCCAGCCATCGACGTTTCGTCTTTCAACGCCGGGACCAGCTCTGGCTTCGATGATTGCAGCGCCGGAATAAGACTGAACAGCATTCCGGTTAGGACTGAGAGACCGAGGGTGAAGGAAAGCACGCGCCAATCGATCCGCAGATCGAACACGAGCGCGATGTCGATCGGAAAATCGACCCGCTGCACGACGCGATTGATCGCGGCCGCGACCAGCACGCCAAAAATTCCGCCGGCCAGTGAAAGCATGACGCTCTCCGTCATCAATTGCCGGATGAGCCGGCGCCGGCTCGCCCCGACCGCCAGCCGGATGGCGATTTCTTTGCGCCGTTCCGTGGCGCGCGCGAGGAGCAGATTGGCCAGGTTTACACACGCCAGGAGAAGGACGAGGAAACCGACCGCTCCGAGAACGGCGGTGAAGGCGAAAACCCCATTCCGAATATCGGGAATGAACAGGCCGGGCGGAATCAGCTCAATGCCGCGGCCCGCATTCTCTTTCGGGTGTTCCTTCCCCATCTCGAACGTCAGGGTGCGCAGGGACGCTTCCGCTTGTGCCTTGCTAATACCGGGCTTGAGGCGCCCGACGACGAAACTATTGTCGCTATCGCGATTCTCCAGCCAGTTGCTGCCCGGTTCAATCACCGGTCCCATCATCATGGGCGTCCAGAACTCGGGGGCATAGGCGACATCGGTACCGATGAAGCCTTTCCGCGCCACGCCCACTACCGTGAACGGCACGTTGTTCACCAGGACGGTGCGGCCGACGATCGCGGGATCGGAAGCAAACCGTTTCTGCCAGCAGCCGTAACTCAGCACGACGACCGGGTGCGATTTCGGTGTTTGATCTTCTTCCGGGAGGAAGCCACGACCGAGAAGAGGCGGCGCGCCCAGGACATCGAAGTAATTCGAGGAGGCCATGGTGCCCCAGACGCGCTCGTTGTTGCCGTTGTGGCTCAGGCTCGCTACGGCAATGCGATAGGCGATTAAGCCGGAAAAGACCTGGTTGCGGTCGCGGTAGTCCTTGTAGTTCAGGTAAGACTGGAGCGTGTAGTCCGCGCCGTTGTGGAGCGTGCCGTAAAGTTCCTGCAGCTCCGAAGCATTGCGCACCGCCAGGGGACGGAACACGACTGTATCGACGAGGCTGAAGATGGCGGTGTTCGCGCCGATGCCGAGCGCCATCGAAATGATGGCGAGCAAAGTGAACCCCGGACGTTTCAGTAACTGGCGCGCGCCGTAGCGAAGATCCTGGAAAAGCGTCTGCATTTTCGTCAGTTCCAAGATGAGATGCGCGCCGCATGCGATTTGGATTCAAAAAATGTGGCAGGCGCATCTTCACTGCTGAAATCGGAACACAGACTTTCAGTCTGTGCGGCCAGCGGGTTTGCAGCCCGCTGATTCTTCTGCGCAGCGGACAACATGTCCGCTGGCCGCACAGGCAAAATGCCTGTGTTCCTTGAACAGGCGAGACGCCTGTTTGCCGCAGAGAGGAGACGGCGGTGCTCCTATTTCTGCGGCGGCAACGCCTGCTGCCAATCGAGCACCAGCTTCCACGCGCCGGTGGCATCCGTCTGCCAGACTTGGAAAAAATGGCCGGTCTTGGGCGGCTGCGATCGCGTGTCGGAATATTTCCCGTAGTCGTAGGCGAGGTCAGCGCTGCTGCTCACGTCGGTTTTCATTATCTCCAGCGCGACACCAGCCTGCTCCGAGCCGAGCAGTTCTGTCCCCGCCTTTTTTCCGACGGTCGGAAACGAGCCGTCGCGATAAAGTCGGACTTCATCGCCGCCAAACTGCCGGAACGCCTTAGTGAAATCGAGTTTCGCCGTAGCGATGAACGCGCTTTGAGTTTGCTGCAACGATTCCGACGTGCCCTGTCCACGATTTGTCGGCGTCACCCGTTTCAGGGCAGGTTTAACGTCCGACTTGGTATTCTCGATCCCGCAATCGAGCGCGACTTTCCACGAACCATCCTTCTGTTTTTTCCAAATCGAAACGAAATGTCCGAAGCCGGTGAACTGCGGGTCGCTCTTTTTCCCGCGCCACTTTGACGGGCCGGTGTCGTATCCGAAATCCGCGCTGCGGGCGATCGCGGCGAAGGTCGGTTCCCAGACGAGGTCGAGACCGCTTTCCGGCCGTTTGCTCCAGGCTTCCTGGCCATTGACCGGACCGGGCCGGAAAACGATCGCGTCCGGCGCGAGAAATTCGAGGAACGCTGCGCGAGTTCCCTTTTCCTGGCCGGTTTCGTAGAACTTCTTTTCCGCAGCTGTCATGGCGCGGACGGCTTCTTCCAGGGTTTCGGCGCGCAGAGGAAGGAGGGCGAGGCCAAGGCCCGCTAAGAGCAGCCACGAGCTTGTTCGCATGCGGTGCATTCTTTGGGACACTCCCGTGGTTGCCAAGGAACAAATGTGAAGGCTTTCCTTTTTAGCGGGTTGGAATAAAACGCGTTCATGGATTTGGCAGAAGCGGGAGCGTGGCTGGAATCGCCCGGGATGGACAAGATCCTCCTGCGCGGGAATTGCTCGTTAGGTCGCTCCCCCAAGAGCGGGGTAGTCCTGGAATCGCCGAAGGCTTCGCGGCGCCACGCGATCATCAATCTGCAAAACGTCGGGGAGTTCTGGCTCATCGACCTCGGTAGCAGTAACGGGTCGTTTTTAAACAAACGCCGCGTCCATCAACCGGTCCGCCTTTGCGACATGGACCAGATCACG
>JBEEHU010000156.1:0-22469 GCA_041167565.1 Verrucomicrobiota bacterium
ATTTCGGCGGCTACCCAGCAGGCGCCGCCGGAAAAACGAAAGAAGGGCTATTCCGTTATTCGGCACTCGGAGGGGGGTCAAAATCAAGGGAGCTCCGGGTAAATTATTTGTACTTCACCGAGCAGCCGTAGGGCTTCGTATTGGCGTTGCTGACGGGCTTGCCGCCGAGGGATTCGTCGAGGGCGGCTTTCACGTAGTTTGTCGAACCGGCGATGTCAGCTGGATTCGGCGTGGCTTTGCTGTCGATGGCGCCTTCGTAAATGATTTTGCCTTCGGGGTTGATGACAAACATGTGGGGCGTGTTCTTCGCGCCATAAGTCCGGCCGGCTTTCCCTTCCGGATCCAACAGCAGCGCCGTCTGTTTCGTTTTCCATTCGGCCATCTTGGCGTTAGCCTGGTCGGCCGTGAGATTGCCTTCCAATCCCGGAGCGGAAGAATCGACTGAGAGCCAGACAACGCCTTTGCCGGTGAACTCTTCCTGCAATTTCTGCATGTTGCCGCTGCCATAATGCTTCTTCACGAATGGGCACTCGGGATTGAACCATTCCAGCACGACGTACTTGCCTTTGTATTGCGAGACGGTCTGCGTCTTGCCCTTCGAGTCGGTAAGAGAGAAATCCGGCGCAGCGCTGCCGACCGGCGGAGAATCGGCGGCGAAGAGCGCGGTGGAAATGAGTGAGGCGAAAAGACCGAGAAGCAGTTTTGTTTTCATAATTTATTCAGTTTATCCAGGATCATGCTTTGGGTGAGCAACTCCGGAAACAAAAACGGTTCCGCGTTTTTGCCGGCCGGATAAAGCACATACATTGGGACACCGGGTCGGCCAAATTGTTTTAAAATTTTTGTGATCTCAGGATCGGCGTTGGTCCAATCGGCCTTGATCTTGACGACGCCATGCCGGCGGAACGCATCGCGCACGGCGCTGGTTTCGAGGACGCTAGCTTCGTTGAATTTGCAGGTGAGGCACCAGGCCGCGGTGAAATCGACGAAGACGGCGTGGCCTTGCTCGAGCTCGCTCGCCAAACGCTGAGGGGTGAACGGCTGCCAGTCGCCGTCGCTAACCGCGGCGGTGGAGACCAGCTTCGTGGCGCGGAATTTTTCGCCGATGAAATAATATCCGCTGGCGAGCACGAGCAGGAGCACGAGCAGGAGGGAGACGAGCCGAGATCTCAGTGAGGACGACGGCACGATGAAAACGCCTTTCATCCAGCAGGCGACGCTCAGCGCGAGCAGGAAGCACGATGTCCAGATGATCGCTTCGACGCCGCGTTCCGCGCCCAGGACCGCTAGCAAAAAAAGCAAGGTCGCGAGAAGGAAGAAGCCCATCAGTTGTTTTACGCGCTCCATCCAGGGGCCGGGTTTCGGGAGCAGGCGAAGCCACGCCGGCTGCGCCGAGAGCAACAGATAGGGCGAGCTCATCCCGGCGGCGATCGCGACGAACATGAGAAGAATCATCCAGCCCGATTGGGTGAAGGCGAACCCGAGTGCGGTGCCGAGGAAGGGCGCCGTGCACGGGGTCGCCAGGACCGTTGCAAAAACGCCCTGGAAAAAGGAGCCGGCATCTCCTTCCTGCGCGGTCCAGCCGAGTAACCCCCGGTTTGCGCTTTGCGGCAGCGAGATTTCGAAAACGCCAAATAGGTTCAACGCAAAAACCAGAACGACCGCGCTCATGCCGACGACGAAATACGGATTAGTGAATTGGAAAGCCCACGTGATCTCGCGCCCGATCGATTTCAGGAGAATCAGCAGCAGGGCGAGTCCGACGAACCACGCGAAGATGCCGGCGATAAAAGCGAGCCCGCTCCGCAAGATGCGCCGGCGGCTTTGGCCGGCGTGTTGGATGAAGCCGAAAATCTTGAGTGAGATGACGGGCAAAACGCACGGCATCAGATTGAGAATGAAACCGCCGAGAAAACCGAAGAGAAGGAACTTGGCCAACCCAGACTCAGTCGGGGCGATCGTCGAGCCGGCAGCGTTTGATCTCGAAAGCGACCAGGCGTTGCGGGCAGCCGCGTTTGCGCTTTGACCGAACACCACGATGCCGTTGAGCGAGGCAACTTTCTCGTCGGCGGTTTCGATCGGCACTCGAAACGTAACTTTTCCATCCGCGCCTTTCTCGAATTTTGGATGGCCGACGACGACGTTCGCTTCCGGCAGCGGAAAGAATTCCGCGACCGGATAATTAGCGAGCGCCGCGCTTTCCACCGAGAGCAGCAGTTCAGAGCCGTTTCGTTTCCAACTTGCACTGGCCACCTTCGGGTGGGGCCAGTTTTGCGGAAGCGAGCGCCGGTAACGGGAGAACATTTCCTCGTTCGCAGCACCGTTTTCGCCGGCCACGGGAATCTTTAGCTGAAGTGTCGCGCTGCCCGGGATGCAAATCTTTTCACAGACGAGCCAGTTCGCTTCTGCGGACAATTTTACGGTGGCGTCGGTCAGCGATGAAGGCGGCGTCATTTCCTGAAGCAGCAAAACTTCGTCGTGGTAACCGTAAATCTGGATGTCGCCGGGCTCGTCGAGACGCAAAGGAATCGGCCATTGGATTTCGCCGATCTTCCAGCCCGGCGGCAAATTCCATTTTATTTCCGTCGGAATGCCGGCGTCGCCGGGAAACTTCCAGTAGGTATGCCAGTTCGGGACCATGTGAAGGAGCAGGCCGACCGTGAAAGGCTTTCCGGGCACGACTGCGTTGACGTCCGCAAGCAGGCTCGCCTGGACGAGTTCGCGCCCCTCGTAGGTTTGAGCGCGGCCGGTGCAAAGCAGTCCCAGAAGCAAGACCGCCGAAAAAAAAGCGCTGCGCGCTGGGCGCCCTGCATTCATGGAGCTACTTACCATCGAGGCAGAGCGACAGCAACGGACCACGCGGTGGCTCGCGCTTTGCTCTTCTTTCAGCCATGCGAACCTTTGTCGTTGTTGCTATAATGGCCGTGCTCGGTTTCGCTTTCGTCGCGCAAAAACGAAGCGAACATCAAAAAGCGGCGGTCGTTGAAAAGGTCGCGACCCAAACCCCGACGCCGCGGCCAGTGAGCGAGCATAATTGGGCGAAGCACTCGCTCGATACGACGAACAAAGTCATTCGCCAGGTTGCGCAGCAGCGCAAAGCCGACGGAACCAGATAACGCAAGCTTTCCGCTTACAGCGTTACTTGACGGTCGCGGTTTGACTCAGCTTCTGGCGGATCGCTGCCTTGAAGTCAGCGGTCGAAAGCGCTTTGCCAGATGTGGCCGCGTTTTCGTCCTGCCCGAGCTTCGCCACGTTCACCATCGGCGCGCCGTTGTCCTTCGCGATCGTTTCCTGACCGTTGCCCTGATCCTGAATGCGGAAACGGCCGTGCATGATCCCCACCAGCGGCACGAATTGAGTGCCGTTGTGTTCGACGAAAAGAATGTCGCGATCGCCGACTTTGAATCGCGGCGTATCGGTGGCTTCCATCGTGTGCCCGTCCACGGTGCCGCCGAACATCCGGATCGTGTAGGAATCGCCAAGCGCACCTTTGATCGGGTCCTCGATCTTGAAGGTGACGTAAGTAACGATATGACGCTCGTTGCCTTCGCCGACCCATTGAGGACGAGTCTCAGTGACAGTGCCCTGAAAAATGAATTCAGCTTCGGCGACCAACTGGTCGAACGTCGGTGGGATAACGGTCGTTGCACGCAAGCCGGTGACGGCCAACCCAGCGCACAAAACCAACAGGAACGAGCGGAACAATTTCATAAAGCGGATGTTTCGAACCCAGCTCCTGACGTTCGCACGAGGTTCGCGAAATATCTAGTAGGTTGGGCCATGGAAAATCGTTAATCGAGATCGAAGACTTCGACCAGGCCGACGCCGGAACTATTATCCAAACCGCGCACCACGGCCGTATAACTTCCCGGCCCGAGCGTCGCGATGATCGCCGATTCCAGCGCATTGGTTGGCGGGATCGTCGCCGCGATGTCGGCTGCCTGCGGGCTGTTGCTCCAGTCGTCGTTCACGGCCAGCAAATTGCCGGAACCGTCCCGCAACTCTAAAATTGGATCCGCCAAAACTCCTGAGATCGAATTTGTCATCGAGGGTCCGAGCGCGCGGACGATGACTTTTTTCGCACCGACGCCCTGGATAATTAAGCCGCCGATCATCGCTTCCTGATCAACAGCTCCGACTCGGCCTCGAGTCGAAATATTTACCGCCCGGGAGCTGGTGCTATCCATTTCGTAGGCTTCGATCAAACCGATGCCCTGCGCGCCGTTGAAGCCGCTCACGATGGCGGTGTAACTGCCGGGAGAAAGCGTAATCATCATCGCCGATTCCGCCGGATTGCCCGGAGCGAAGCCAAGGCCCTGAATCTGGCTCGCTTGCGGTCCGTCCTGCCAATCATCGTTGGCGGCGATCACATTGCCCGCGGAGTTGTGCAACTCCAGCATCGGGTCGCTAATCGCCCCCGTGATGCCGCTGGCCAAAAGCGACGGTCCGATGGCGCGAATAATCAATTGTTTGGCTTGCGTGCCCTGGATGATGAAGCCGCCGATGAGGACGTTTTGGCCGAGGCCGACTTTCATCCTCGTGGAAATATTAGCGAGATGACTGGATGACGTGCCGGGCGTCGGCGCGGGCGTCGGTGTCGGCACCGGGGGCGGGGTCGGAGTCGGCAAGGCCAAGGGCGCGCCGTACAAGAATTGCCCGCCAGCGATATCGTCAGAAGATAAAACTTCCTGATTGCTCACGATTGAATTCATCACGGCGGTAACCTGCTGACCGCCCTGGTCAGGATGGCCGAGTCCGAGGCTATGGCCGAGCTCGTGAAGGAAAACGCGCCGAATATCGGCAATGGCGGGACCGTGCGCTATGAATTGCAACGGACCCCGGTACGAATCGAAAGTCGCGGCGCGATTGAAGAGCGTGTCGGATTCGATCATGTTCGATCCACTGCTCGAGTAGTAGGTCACGGCCAGCGTGTTTGCGCCAAAGGCCTGGCCGAAGACCGAGGTGGTGAACACGACCGAGTTCATCCGATCGCTGGATGAAACCGGCGCGAGCGGATTCATGACATTCGCAACCTGGACCCGTCCGATTCGCTGGTTCCACATCGCGGCCACCGGAAAAATCGCGTCATCCCAGGAGGTATTGCCGTCTTGAAGGGTGCGCCCGGCGCTGCCGAGACCTAGTTGCAGGACAAGCACGCTGGTGGACTGCCAGCTCTTTCCCTCGAGGACGTAGGCTTTCGACGGGGTCGAAAAACCGACAAGCGCAACGATGATTGCCATTAGGGCGGACCTCATTGTCGGCACTGTGTATCGCAGATGCCCAAAAGAAGACAGCGCTTTATCAGGAGAATGGAGAAGATGGCCGAATCGGCTCATAATCTCCATAAAGCAGGTCCCGTACGCACACGGCCCAAGCGGGAGAGATTTTTCGATTCCGTCGGCCTACGGCACGAGGAAGATTTTGCCGGAATACGGGTCCTTCACCTTCTGTCCGGACGTGTAGCCATTCACGTCGACGTAGCCGCCGCTCGGATCGAACGGACTGAAAACGTATCCCGGTTTTCCGGGGACCGGTTTCGCGGTGGGATATTGGACCGTCTGCGTAGTCGCGCTCCGCGGCGATGGACTGGGCGAAGCCTTCGACTTTTCCGTTGTTGTGACCCGAGGGCCCGGAGTGGGCGTCACACTTGTTCGCGGCTGATTCTGCGTCGTCACCTTGCGTTGCGTGTCGCGATTTGTCGGCGCAACGGTGACTGTGCGACCCGGCGTGGTCACGGCGTCAGAAGAAACCGTCGTATTTGTGGTGGTCGTTTCGGTTTCGGAGCGCCGATCGAGGCGATTGCGAACGTAGTTGGCCGGCGCATCGATCACACGGAAAGAGGTGACCGCCACATTATGCGCAGCCCGGCAACCGCTGAACACGATTACGCCGAGCAAAAAAATCCATCCAGCCGCTCTCACGCCGGGAACTTATCTGGCATCGCGCCCGCCGCCAGAGATTTCCTTCATGCGCCGGAGCAGAGCTTCACATCGTTAATGAAATCATCTATGTCCTGTTTTGTGACCGACCACGAACACATCAGCCGATAGATATTCGGCTCGATAAATTTGTAGAAACGCCAACCGCGCTCCTGAAGCCGGCAGACGAGCGCGTCCGCCAGGTCAAAAAAAACTGCGCTCGCCTCGCAGGGGAAGACCGGCCCTCGGCCCAGCACCGCGGCTAATTTTTCCGCCAATGTTCGGGCGCACTTGTTCGCATGCCGCGCGTTCTCGAGCCAGACGTTGTCGTTCAGTAATCCGCTCCAGGGCGCGGCGAGGAAACGCATCTTCGATGCGAGCTGTCCCGCTTGTTTCACTCTGTAATCGAATTCATCCGCCAGCTCGTTTTTGAAAAAGACGACGAGTTCACCGGCCACGATTCCATTCTTGGTGCCGCCAAAGCAAAGCACATCGACGCCGGCTTCCCACGTGATCGACTTCGGCGTGCAATCCAGCGCCGCGATCGCGTTGGCGAATCGCGCGCCGTCCATGTGCACCAGAAGCGAGCGCTGCCGCGCGAACTCCGCGATCGTCTCGATCTCGCGGCGTTGATAAACCGTACCGAGCTCGGTGGATTGCGTGAGGCTAATAACGCGCGGCTTCGAGGAATGGAAGTCCCGATGACGCGCCAGGGTCGCGTCGATCGCGGTCACGTCCAGCTTGCCGTTTGGGCCCGCAGTCGGGAGGAGCTTCGCGCCGCCGGAAAAAAATTCAGGGGCGCCGCATTCATCCGTCTGGATGTGCGCGTACTCCTGGCAAATGACGCCATGATAGGAACGGCAGAGTTGCGCGAGGGCGAGCGAGTTTGCCGCGGTCCCATTGAAAACGAAGAACACTTCACAATCCGTCTCAAAGATCTCGCGCACCCGATCGGCCACGCCGCGCGTCCATTTATCCTCGCCGTAGGACGGTTCCGCCGCGGCATTTGCCTCCGTCAATGCAGCCCATGCCGCCGGGCAAACCGCCGCGGTATTGTCGCTCGCAAATTCGAAGCGCTCTTTTACTGCCATCGCGCGTTCCTCTACGCGACTTCAAGCCGCGGAGCAATCGCGATCCAAGTTGATCGCGCCGGTGGAAAAAAATCGCCTGGCGAGAAGGTCCGGCACGCGCCGGTTTCCGCCAGGCTGATCTCTACTCGCGTCCCCTAACCTCTATGTGCAACCGCGCAGCAGAAAAAACAAAAACAGAATCGGAATCGGAATCCCCAGGAGCCACAGCAAAATATATCCCGCGGCCCCCATTTGCTCGAATCGCTCTTTGAGTCTCATACCGTCTTCCCCCTTTTCCCTTTCAGCTATTATTTCGTAGCAACGACCCCTCCTGAGCGTGTCGGGAAATAAAATTTCCCGGACGGAGACGTTTTGCTGGCTACTTGTCCGACCAGACCGCGAATTCCCCGCCACCGGGCACTTCGAAATGAAAACGGCGGCCACCCGGAAACTCAAAAATCTCGCGGGTGATTTTCCCTCCAAGCCGCGCGACCTCCGCCGAAACTTTCTCGAGCTCGGGTGCGTAGAAAACAATCAGCGGCGCACCGGCCGCGACGCTTCCGGTTTCTTTCGATGCGAAAAATCCGCCGGTCATGCGCCCGTCATCAAATGCCGCGTAGTCCGGCCCGTAATCCTGAAAAGACCAGCCAAAGAGTTCGGTGAAAAACTTCGTGGTGAGGGCAAGATCCTTCGACGGCATTTCGATGTAGTCGATCGTACGCGGCAGAGAATTGTGCATGGCTCAATTCTGAAACTGCGCCTCCAGAACGTCGAGGTAAACCGAGATGGGATCGCGCCTGGGTTCCGGCTTGGCTAATGCCTTCGCCGCTTTCATGTAATCGGCGAACGCGCCGCTCAGCGCGCGTCCCTTGGTCGCCTCGAACCAATTCATGTAGTCATCGATCCCGCGCATCTGTCGGGCGAGCATCTTCCGCGATGAGCTCAATCGTTCCAGGCGCTGGGCAATCCCCTTTCGTTTGCCGCCGGAGAGGAGCGTGCTGATGGTTCCGTATTCAGAAATGATGGGCCGGTAAATCGGATTGGCGCGCGTCGCCAGAGCGTTCAGCTCGCGCGTCAATCCATCGAGGACCGCCTTCGCGTTCGACCTTTTTTCCCACTTCGCGAACTCGGATAGTTGCGAGGTCTTTTCCGAACCCGCCGCCGCGATTTGGAAATGCAAGGCCGCATCCAGCAGCCGCTCGGTTTCCGCGGCGCCGAGCAATTGATACGATCGCGGAACGGAAAGGCGCGCGATCTGGGTGCTCCACGCTTTCTCGACATTGCCGTCATTGCCGGACAACTCCGGAAAATGCCTGCAGAGATCGGCCAGAGGATCATTCGAGGCGATGGGCAAATCCGCGATGAACTTCGCCAGGCGATGCGGGCCATCCGCCGAGTGGGCGAGAAGCCGGACGAGCGCAAATGAATACGCGCGGTAGAGTGCACGGCCGGGAGCGTCCAGTAGCTCGGGGCGCTGGTTCAGAAAGTCAGCGAGCGGCAAAATTTTCCGCGCGGCGACCGGTGCGGCCAGGAGATCTGTCACGCTCGGCTCGAAATCAGATTGCTGCCCCGCAATTCCTTCCAGCAGCCAATCGGGCGGCAAAACATAATCGGTCCCGGCCGCGACATTCGGCCGGGCGCGATACATCATTTCCAAAACAATGGCGCGCAGAAGTTCGCGACGAACCTCCGGGCGGCTGACATCCGAAGCGATGGTCAGATCGAGCTGAAGCTTCAATCCAAAACCGGTCTGGCTGAAGTTCAAAGCGGTGCGCGGCGTTTCGGGCAGATTGGCCTGAGGAAATTGCGCATTGATCACGATTGGCGTCGCCCAGTCGTCGCGTTGATCGATCGCTCGGAGCAGCTCGCGTTTGGTTTGCTCGGCCAGATCGCAGATCGCGCCGCGGACCCGAACGTCGGTCCCATAAACGATAAATTGCCGGGACGCGCTGATGCTGCGTTCCGGGGGCGCTGCCCTCATCGCGGGGACGAGAGCGAACAGCGACGTTAAAAGGACGAAGCGGGCGCGAGCGACGCCGGGGGTTCCGCACACGCGCGGCAGAATCGCAGAAGCCCTCGCCCTACGCCAGACCAAAGCCGACCAGCGCTCTTTATTGCTTCGCGGTCAGGACGACGGTTTGCGGCTGAAACTCGATCGCGCCCATTTTCGCGACCGCTCTTTTCTCGCGATCCAGGGCCGTCCACAAATCTGAAAAAATGACGTCGCCATAGTTCATGATCAGTGGATGGATCGGCATTCGTCCGATACTTCCACCAATGTTTGAAGCAACGACCTTTCCATTGTCGATCGCGACCTTGCTCGAGGTGGCGGTGAACAACGAATAGCCGAGCAGCGAGCGCTCCGCCGTGACGCGGCAGACGCCATCATCGAAATTAACCAGCGCGCGTTCGAAGGTCAGCAGCTTGCTCAAAGCGGCTTGCTTGCTTTTCAGGGCGTTGCCGAGATAGGCGTTCACCTGCGTTTCAGTGTAGCGGAGCGGCGCCGCGCCGCGACTCGTCGTGGCGTTGTCGAGATCCAGAGTAATCTGCGGAGGAAATTCGTCGCTCTTCACGCGCGCCGGAACGTCCAGCGGCGGCAGCACCATTACGATCACCGCCGCCATCGCGAGGGCACCCAGGAGGAGCTTGCTGACTTTAAAAAACATCAGGCGCATCTTCGCGCGCTGGGGATCGAGCATCGAACGCAGCCGGCGTTGCGTTTCCTTCGCGTCCTCGCCTTTCGGCGCGACCCTGGCCAGGGCGGACCGATCCAGCCGCGCGCCGCAATCGTGGCAATAAATGCGTTCGGGCTCGTTTTCGCGCCGGCATTCCGGACAAACCAGTTTAATCATTCGGTCGATTGTTTTTTCGGTTTCGCCTCAGCGGTTTTCGCAGGCGTGGATGGCGCCGGGCTGCCGCTACTTTCCTTGGTCCCAGCCGCCTTCTCCCCGCTCGCCGCCGGGGCAGCCGGCGCCTCTTTCTTGGCGCCTTCCTTGTAAGAGTTACTGCGGTAATCAGTGATATAAAACCCCGATCCCTTGAAAAGCAGACCCGCCCCCGTGCCGATCAGCCGTTTCACTTTTCCATGTCCCCATTTCTTTTGGCGGCAAAGTTCCTTCGGACATTCGAGAAAAGGTTCGTCGCGCATGGATTGAACAGTCTCGAAGGTCTTTCCGCATTTCTCGCAGGAGTATTCGTAGGTGGGCATGGCGCACGGCAGGCGGCGAACGTCGCCAATTCTCTCTCAGAAAAAGCAGAATACAAGCCATCCGCATGCGTGAATAAATTCTCCACGCGGCCCGTCTCTCTCCGGCGGTCACCTTGACTTTCGACGCTCGGAACGTTAAGGGCGTCGTTCCAATTTTCGTTTATGGCTCACTCATTTTTTCGCGTTTCCTTGCTCGCTCTCCCTGCTTCCGTCGCAATTCTTTTCGCCGGATGCGATGGCGAGGATCCGAGGCTCGCGGCCCAGTCGCAATACCTGGGCGGCGTGTATGGAAACAATCCCGTCTCCACTTCGGCGCCGCAGGACAGCGTTTCTTATTGGGATGGGGACGGCGTGGCCGGCAAACCATCCGTGAAAATCAAACTCGGCGAGCAGCGCGCCTATTTTTACAAGGGCGGGCAGTTGGTCGGCATCTCGCAGCTCTCCACCGGCCGCGAAGGCCTGGGCACACCGAGCGGTTCGTTTACCATCACTCAAAAAGACGTGGCTCATGTCTCGAGCCAATTCGGCGATTACGTCGATTCCGCCGATAACGTGGTCGTTCCGAATGTGGATGTGGGCAAGGATCCGAAGCCGCCCGGGACTCACTTCAAGGGCGCGCCCATGCCGTACTTCATGCGAATCGTCGGCGGCGTCGGCATGCATGCGGGGTATCTGCCGGGTTATCCGGCTTCTCACGGATGCATTCGCATGCCGGAGTTCATGGCCGAGAACTTCTTCAAGTCTGTCTCCACCGGCACGCCAGTCACGATCACCCGCTAGCCTTGTCGCGGGGACGCCGGCCGCTCTCGGCTTGCACTTCCTTCGGCGCAGCGACATCATCGTCCTTTCGCCGACCGCGCCATGATCATTATTACCCAACCAAATGCGACCGAAGAACAGATCGAGCGCGTCGTGGCGCGCGTGCGCGAGCTCGGGCTCGATGCCCAAATCAGCCGCGGCGCATCGCGCGTCATCATCGGTGTGATTGGCGCGGAAGATCGCATCCGCGAAAAGGCGCTCGCCGCCATGCCGGGCGTGGAAGCGATCGTCCCGCTCGAGAAACCGTACAAGCTCGCTTCTTTCGAATTTCGCGGCACGGCCTCGCCCGTTTCCATCGGCGCAGTCAAGATTGGCGGTGAGGAAAATGTCGCGTTGATCTGTGGCCCCTGCGCCGTGGAAAGCCAGGAACAGATTTCTTCCATTGCCGGCATCGTGAAAGAACTGGGCGCGAATATCCTTCGCGGCGGCGCCTTTAAGCCGCGCACTTCGCCCTACAGTTTCCAGGGTCTGCGGGAAGACGGCCTTCGTTTTCTGGCCGAGGCCCGGCGTCAGACCGGCTTGCCGGTCATCACCGAAATCATGGACGCGCGCGATCTCGCGACCGTCGAGAAGTACGCGGATTGCCTGCAAATCGGCACGCGCAACATGCAGAATTTTTCGCTCTTGAAGGAGGTCGGTCGCAGTCATCTGCCCGTGCTCCTCAAACGCGGGTTCAGCGCCACGATCAGCGATGTGATCATGAGCGCCGAATACATCTTGAGCGAAGGGAACATGAACGTGCTTCTGTGCGAGCGCGGCATTCGCACTTTCGAAACCGCCACGCGCTATACGCTGGATCTGAACGCGGTGCCGATTTTGAAAGCGAGGACTCACCTTCCCGTCGTGGTCGATCCGACGCACGGGATTGGCTTGCGCGATTTCGTTCCGCAGATGGCGCTGGCCGCGGTGGCCGCAGGGGCGGATGCGATCATGCTCGAGGTGCATGATTCGCCGCAATTCGCCAAGAGCGACGGCGAACAAGCGATCGTGCCGGAAGTATTCGCTGATCTCGTGCCCCGGCTGCGCGCGGTGGCGGAGGCCATCGGGCGGCGAATGTAGTTGGCTTTGTTGCTCACTCTCGCGCTCGAAGCGGATTCGACGCTGTTCATTTCAAAGCCCCGCTCTTAGATTCGCAGCCCGAAGATGGACGACGAAAACAGCCTCATAGCGCAGCGCCGCGAAAAATTGGAGGCGCTCCAGGCGCTCGGCGCGAATCCATTCGGCCGGGCCTACGAAACGTCGGGTTCTATCTCCGAGGTGCGCGAAAAATTCAGCGAAGGCGCCACCCTGCGTCTGGCCGGACGCATTACTGCCCACCGCGACATGGGCAAAAGCCATTTCGTCGATCTGCGCGATTCGACCGGTCGCATGCAGGTTTACATCCATCCGAAGGAAGTCGGCCCGGAGACGATCGAGTTATTCAAGCTGGTCGATCTGGGAGATTTCATCGGCGTGGAAGGAACCTGCTTCCTGACCAAAACCGGCGAGGCCACCATCAAAGTCCATTCGCTCGAGCTTCTCGGAAAATCGCTCCGGCCGTTGCCGGAGAAATGGCATGGCTTGCAGGACGTCGAGGCGCGTTACCGGCAGCGTTATCTCGATCTGCTCACGAACGAACAGTCGCGCGCCGTTTTTGAAAAGCGGATCGCGATCGTGCGCGGGATCCGGCATTTCATGGAGGCCCGCGGCTTTCTCGAGGTGGAGACGCCGATGCTGCAAGCAGTGGCGGGCGGCGCGGCGGCCGAGCCGTTTCGCACCCATCACAAAGCGCTCGGGCTCGAACTTTATCTTCGCATCGCGCCGGAGCTTTACCTCAAGCGTCTGCTCGTGGGCGGCTACAATAAAGTGTTCGAGCTAAATCGTAATTTTCGGAACGAAGGAATTTCTCGAAAACACAATCCCGAGTTCACGATGCTGGAAGGTTATTGGGCCTACGCCGATTTCGAGAAAATCGCGGACCTCGTCGAGGAAATGATCTGCCGTTTGGCAGAAACGATTCACGAAATGGAGGGCGGAGTTCCCGCGACGCCGGAAGAAACCCAGGCTCGCGGGAGCGCGCCCCTCCAGATTCAGCATCGCGATGCCGAGGGCAATGTAACGCGCACGATCAATCTGACGCGGCCATGGCGGCGCGCGCGTTATCGCGATCTGATCCGCGAGATCGATCCGCAGTGGTTCGATTACACGAGCGAGAAACGGCTGGAGCGTTGCGCGGAGCTCGGCGTCGAGATCAATCCGCGCCTGGCGGATTACGAAGTGACGCAGCAAGTCTTCGAAAAACTCGTGGAAGAGAAAACGTTCGATCCGCTCTTCGTGACGCATTGCCCGAAAGAGCTGGTGCCGCTGGCCAAACAGAATGCCAAGGACGATTCGCTCGTGGACGTTTACGAATTGATCATCAACGGCCAGGAAATTTCTCCCGGTTACTCTGAATTGAACGATCCGGTGACGCAGCGGCAGCGTTTGCTGGAGCAGGCCGGCGAAGAGACGCAAAAGATCGACGAAGAATTTTTGCTCGCGCTCGAGCATGGGATGCCGTCTGCGGGTGGATTCGGTCTCGGAATCGATCGCCTCGTCATGCTGTTGACCGGCGCGGAATCAATCCGCGATGTGATCCTGTTTCCGCTGCTCAAGCCGAAGCGCTGAATCGCATTCAATCTTCTGCTCCTAATCCTGCTCCTAATCTTGATCCTTTGTTAGACGTTGGTCCCGGATGCTATACGTGAATCAAGTATAGCGCCCAAAGATTAGGAGCAGGATCAGGATCAGGAGCAAGATCAGGATCAGGAGCAAGAGTGACTGATGGCGCTAGCGCCGAATCAGATCGCGACGCCTGGCCCAAGTGCGTTCACAATATCGCGATGCGTCCCACGAGTGAAGCGCCAGGGAACAGCCCGCCTGCCTGCGTGGACGAGGCCGAGTCGGGCGCGGCCGCGCCGGTGTTCGGCATTCTCTTCGCGCTCAGCTTCAGCCATCTCGTCAACGACACGCTCCAGTCGTTGATCCCGGCGATTTACCCGATCCTGAAAACGGAGCTGCGGCTCGACTACAGCCACATCGGCCTGATCACCCTGACGAATCAGCTCACTGCGTCGTTACTCCAACCATTCGTCGGCGCCTTCACCGACAAACATCCGCAGCCGTTCTCGCTCGCGCTCGGGATGGCTTCGACGCTGGCCGGCCTGGTCCTTCTTTCGATCGCGCCGAATCTCACGCTCGTCCTCGTTGCGGTCGCATTCGTCGGGATCGGCTCCTCCGTTTTTCATCCGGAAGCATCCCGCGTCGCGCACCTGAGTTCGGGCGGGCGCTTCGGCTTCGCCCAATCGGTCTTCCAAGTCGGCGGCAACGCCGGCAGCTCACTCGGGCCACTCCTTGCCGCGGCGATCGTCGTCTATCGCGGCCAGAAATCGGTCATCTGGTTTTCGTTGCTCGCGCTCCTCGGCATTATCGTGCTCTCACGCATCGGCGTCTGGTATCGAGAAAACCTTGCGCATCATCATGCAGCGAAACGACACGCGTCCTTGCATCGCGAAACAGGGCTAACCCCCAGACGCGTGATCTTCTCGTTAGGTATCCTGATCATGCTCGTCTTCTCGAAGTATTTCTATCTGGCGAGCATGAGCAGCTACTACACGTTTTTCCTCATCGAGAAATTCAGCCTCTCGGTGCGGGACGCGCAGCTGCATCTCTTCATCTTCCTCGCCGCGATCGCCGCCGGCACATTCCTCGGCGGGCCAATCGGCGACCGGATCGGGCGCAAAGCCGTCATCTGGGTATCGATCCTCGGCGTGGCGCCGTTCGCTCTCGCGCTCCCTTACGCAAATCTCTTCTGGTGCGCCGTCCTGAGCGCGATCATCGGGCTGATCCTCGCCTCGGCCTTCTCCGCCATTCTCGTTTACGCGCAGGAGCTTGTCCCCGGCCGAGTGGGCACGATGTCCGGCCTCTTCTTCGGCCTCGCCTTCGGACTGGGCGGCATCGGCTCCGCTGTCCTCGGCGCCATGGCCGATCGCCACGGCATAGCGTTCGTCTTCCACGTCTGCTCCTACCTTCCGCTCATCGGGCTCCTGACCGCGTTGCTACCAAACCTCAGCGCGCCGCGCTTGCCGCGCCGTAGCCAAGCGTAGGCGGGACGTCGCACCTCGCCTGCGCGCCGTAGTTCCGCGGCTGCGAAACGGAGGCGGGTGATCGAAATTTGCGGCATTCGTGTCCGTAATCTGTAGGCTCGGAGGAAATCTTTTTTGCCTGGCCATGAGACGAAGAACATTCTTGCGCGCCGGACTGACGAGCACGGCTGCGATCCTTTCGCCCGTTCTGGGCTCAGCTCGGGCGCAAGTGAAGGACAAAGATAACACCACTGCGGCCGTCGCGTTGCCTAAGGCCTTTGAGTTCGAAGAGACAACCATTGCTGAGTTGCGAGAAGCGATGCGTTCCAGCCGCCACACGGCGGGCAGCATTACTCAGGCGTACCTGGAACGCATTCAAGACATCGACAAGCAAGGCGCGACGCTCAACTCCATCATCGAGCTGAACCCGGACGCGCTCGCGATGGCCGAGAACCTCGACAACGAGCGCCGGGCAGGTCGGGTGCGCGGTCCGCTCCACGGCATTCCGATTCTGATCAAGGACAACATCGATACGGCCGATCGCATGCAGACGACCGCCGGGTCGCTCGCGCTCGTCGGCCAGCCTGCGCCGCGCGACGCCTACATCGTAGAGAAGCTTCGGGAAAGTGGCGCCGTCATCCTGGGCAAGACCAACTTGAGCGAATGGGCGAACATTCGCTCGAAGCAGTCCACGAGCGGCTGGAGCGGACGCGGCGGTTTGACGCGCAATCCGTTTGTGCTCGATCGCAACCCTTCGGGCTCCAGCTCTGGCTCCGGCGTGGCGGTATCCGCCAACCTTTGCGCGGCGGCGATTGGAACGGAGACCGACGGGTCAATCATTTCACCGGCATCGGCCTGCGGGCTCGTTGGGATTAAGCCGACAGTTGGTCTGCTCAGTCGCTCCGGCATTATCCCGATCTCGCACAGCCAGGACACGCCCGGGCCGATGGCGCGCACCGTGGCCGACGCCGCCGCGCTCCTCGGCGCGCTTACTGGAATCGATCCGCGCGACGCCGTCACGAATGGCAGCCGTGGCAAGGCCGCTCCTGATTACACCGCTTTTCTCAATGCGAACGCGTTGCGCGGCGCCCGGATTGGAGTTGCCCGCAATTACTTTGGCTTCAGCGAACCGGTCGATAAACTGATGTCCGACGCGATCGACGCGATCAAGCAGGCGGGTGCGATCGTGATTGATCCCGCTAATATTGCGACGAGCTCGCAGCTCGGCGCCGGCGAGATCGTTGTCCTTTTGTTCGAGCTGAAAGCCGGATTGAATCGTTATCTCGCCGAGCGCGCTTTAAAAGATGGCCCGCGGACGCTGGCTGACGTGATCAAGTTCAACGAAGCGAATCGCGCCACCGAAATGCCCTACTTCGGCCAGGATCGGTTTCACGAAGCGGAGGGAAAAGGGCCTTTGACGACAAAAGTTTATCTGGATGCGCTGACAAAGAATCAGAAGCTCGCGCGCGAGCAAGGCATCGATGCCGTCGCGAAGAAATTCAAACTCGACGCTTTCATTGCGCCGACTCGCACTCCGGCCTGGCTCACCGATCTCATCAACGGCGATGGCTCCAGCCACAGTTGCTCGGGATTACCCGCCGTCGCCGGTTACCCCCACATCACGCTGCCGATGGGTTACCTGCATGGGCTTCCGGTCGGGATCTCCTTTTTCGGTATCGCCCGGTCCGAACCAAAATTGATCTCGCTCGCCTACGCCTTCGAGCAACTGACAAAGCTTCGACGTCCGCCAAAGTTTCTTCGCACGGCGGACCTGACTTCGTGACGCGGAAACATTAGCTCAATCGATTAGAGCGCCGTTTTATTTGCGATAAACGTCCCGCCGGTGCGCGATCACTCCCACAAGGATTTGTCGCGCTACCTTATCTGCGAAATAGAGAATTCGATAATCACCGACCCGAACGCGCCAGCCGTCCCGGTTTTTGAGCTTCTTGCAGCCTCGTGGAAAAGGCGCTTCTTCGAGCGAAAGGAGCAGGCGGGCAACTCGCTTTTGCAGCGGGGATGGAAGGCGGGCCAGCTCCTTCTTCGCGTCGCGGGCAAGATCGACTCGCCAGCTCACACGCGAATCCGCAGATCCTTGAGTGCATCGCGCAACGGCGTATGTGGCTGATGTCTCCGCGCATCGAGCGCGAGTGTATCTGCAAGGTCATCCGCCAACTCTGCGTCAGCCACCAGTTTCTGTAAGACCGCTTCTCGTTGCTTCGGCTTCAAAGCTTTGAATGCCGTCACGAAAATCTCAGCCGTCGCCTCCGTCGCACTCATAATTCCAATTCTCGCCGCGGCGCCCCGGTCTCACAAGCGCGGAATACAGAGTCTTTCGTCTTTCAAGTTTGTTCCTACCTCCCGCGATCGGCCTGCTCACCGCGCTGCTCCCAAACCTCAGTGCGCGTCGACGCAAGCGCGTGAAGCTGTAGCCGCCGCCCTGCGTGCCACGCCGAAACCATGCGAATGCGCGTGGGCCACGTCGGGTGGCTTGAAGCTGCGAGAGCAGGCACTACGTTAATGCAATGACTGCGGCGCAAATCATCGACCAGATTAAGAGTCTCCCGCCCCAAGAACACGGCGGGAGTGGTCCGCTTCGTCTATGAACTCGAAGCGGAACGAAAACTCAGCGGCACTGAGCTTTCTGTTTTGGCGGAACCTTTCGTGAACGCTTCAGATCCCCGAAGCGTCCCGTGTCCGCGAAGAGATCGTGCGCGGCTTCTACCACGGGAAATCGAATGCCTAAGATCCGCCGGCCCGCTCAGCGCCTACGCGTGCCCAAGTAGCGATAGTTAGCTCTGACCCGTTGGCGACGATGAAGAAATCAAAACAGAAAGTGCTAATCGAAAAACGTCTGCAACTGCTTGCCGACTTTGCACAGGCTTTGCGACGTTGGTTTAGCGCCGATTATGGCAGTGGCGGTAAGAGTGAGCTCAAATCATTCATCAATCGTAACCTAATCTCGGTCAGGACAGCAGTTCGCGAAGCTGGCACTCTGCAGCTCATTAACATCAGTCCTCCGCCTGCCGTTGGCGGGGTGATTATGCAAAATGTGGATCCTTTTCAAAACCTATTTGGAAACTTCTACGGAATGTCATTGATTCCGGCCGCGATCGACTGCATCGAACAAGCGATTGGCGTCTATGAGTCTATGCAGACAGAGGAAGGTCTGTTGGCGATGTCGCCTCGGGAAGTAATCGATGTGGAAACGGCGATTGAGCGCGCATTGAGGCCGTCGTTTCGAAATCAAGGGCCACGATCAGAACGCGACGTCCAAGATGCAGTGGAGACGATTCTGCGCGCAATTGGCATCGAATTCACGCGAGACCGAGAGGTCGCACCTGTTGGCCCAAAGGCCTTCCGACCTGACTTCATAGTCGAACCATACAGTCTTGCAATAGAGGTGAAACTTGCCAAAGCCGGTCGCACTGCGGCTGAAATCCAAGAGGAGATCACAGCCGACATCGCAGCCTACAAGACCAAATGGCAGCGTTTGCTGATTGTTATCTACGATCTTGGATCAATCGAAGATCCTTACCAGATGCGTAAATCGAACCTTACGCATTTTGGAGTTTCGGTTGTCATCATCAAGCACTGATAAATGTGCAGCGCTTACCACGCGAAGGATTAGACCAATTTTCTAGGCGTTCACCAACGATTTGTCGGGACTGCCCGAGAAACGAACACGCTGGGAAAATACGCTGACGGACTAAGCCAACCTCAAGTGACTCACTTTCCGTCGATAATAAGCATAGCAAGATTCAGAGACTGAAACCCGGCTGTTCAAAATGGGCCCCCACGGCCGATGTCGACTCGTATCCGCGGATGAGATGGCAGCGGAGAGAATCTGAAGCACTGAAACGAGCCTGCTGTTTGGCTAGGTCTCCACGGTTCAGGTCCTTCACCGCTCTTTCTATTTCGGCCAGGCTTACCGCGAAAGATCAGCCGGCGCACGGCAGAACAAGCGCGCTCTGACTCAGCTCTTCACAGGTCCCTGCGCCTTGATCCAGCGCTCGACGCGTTCTTGGAGCAGATCGAGCGGCGTGGCGCCGCCGTTCAGGATTTCATCGTGGAAGGCTTTGATGTCGAACTTCGGGCCGAGCTGCGACTTCCCTTCATCGGGGGAGGAACGGGAAGGGGTCAGTCCTAGAATCTCGGCACAACGACGAATTTACAAAGTAAGAATTACGAAATCGGGAGTTCTTTCGCGGAGCAAAAAATTTAGACGACGTACTGGAGCGTCGTTTTGCGGAGCGAAGGGGATTGTGGTCGGACGGCGGCAGCATTTGGTCGAGGCCCAAATAAGTGGATGGCGGCGTCCGGTGAAGTTTTGCGGAACAATGAGGATTGTTGTTTGGCCTTAGTCGTCATTTTTTGGAGCGGAGAATATTGACTGAGAGCCTCGGCGGTGTTTTCGCGGAGCGCAGAGGATTGTTGGGCGTGCCCGGGCGGGATTTTGCGGAGCGCGGAGGAGTGTCGGAGGCGCTCGGGCTGGGGTTGGCGGAGCAAAGAGGCTTGCAAGACGGCGTGAATGGCAGGGTTGCGGAAGTTTGAGGCGCGTTTCGGATTCAAGTTTGACTGAATTCCTGAAATCGGGCTAAAACAGGACCTGGCATGGAGGATTCCCCTGGAACAGTGCCGCCGATACCGGCTGCAACCGCAGTCTTTCAATGGCGGGCGGACACCGTGTTCGCAATGCTGGCGGATGCGCGGCGTCGGCGATTGCTCGAGACGCTGGCTTCGGGAGTGGCGCGGCCGGCGTCAAAGCTGGCCGGCGCGGCGGGACGTCGGTTGGATGCGACGCTGAAGCATCTGACGGCGTTACGCGAGTCAGGACTCGTCATCGCGCAGCCCGATCCGCAGGATGGTCGGCGTCAACTCTACTCGCTTTCGCCGAACCTGACGGTGCGGCCTGTCGATGGCGGGCAGGAGATTGATTTTGGGTGCTGCGTGCTGCGGTTGGGAAGATAGAAGTCCGTCTTCGCAAAGACAGCGCCCGCTTATCGCTTACTTCGCGCTCGCGGTCGTCGGGCCTTGTGCCTTGATCCAGGCCTCGACGCGCTCCTGCAACAGGTCCAGCGGCATGGCGCCGCCGTTGAGAATTTCGTCGTGGAAGGCTTTGATGTCGAACTTCGGGCCGAGCTGGGTTTTGGCTTCGTCGCGTAGTTTGCGGATCATGAGCTGGCCCATTTTGTAGGCGAGGGCTTGGCCGGGCCAGGCGATGTAACGGTTGGATTCGGTCTGGGCCACGGTGTCGTTGACGTCGTTGGCGTGCATGAAGTCGATCACTTTTTCGCGGGTCCAATTCTTGTGATGAATGCCGGTGTCGACGACGAGCCGCACGGCGCGGAAAAGCTCGGAGTTTAGGCGGCCGTAATCGGAGATGGGGTCTTTGTAGAAGCCGATCTCTTTGCCGAGCTCCTCGGAATAGAGCGCCCAGCCTTCGGCGTAGGCGGAGTACCCGCCGCGGAGCCGGAACTTCGGGATGCCTTGCAGCGTCTGGGCAATGCTAATCTGCATGTGGTGGCCAGGAACGCCTTCATGATAGGCGACGGCTTCATCGAGAACGAGCGTGCGCGTGGTCGGGTCGGCCACCGCCACGACAACGCGGCCGGGGCGTTTTCCATCCGGAGTGCCGCCGACGTAATGCGTCGCTGCGTCCTTCGCGAAGCCCGGGATTGGCTCGACCGTGACCGGCGACTTCGGCAACAGGCCGAAGAGTTCGGGCAGCTTCGGCTGCATCTGGTCGATATATTTCTTAAAATCATCCACGATCTGCTGCTCGCTTGTCGGCTTCCATTTCGGATCGTTGTTGATCGCTTCGCGGAAGCTGGCGAGGTCCTTGTGGCCCTGCGCCTGCGCCAGCTTGGTCATCTCCGCCGTGATCCGCTCGACTTCCTTCAACCCGATCTCGTGCACTTCGTCGGGCGTAACGTTCATCGTGGTCATGAACTTCACGGCTTCGGAATAGCGGCGTTTGCCCTCGGGCAGGCTTTCGACGGAAATTTCGGCGCGACCTTTCGGGTCGTACTCGGTGCGGAGAAATTCGGCGAACTTCTTGTAGGCGGGAACGACGTCGTCGTTGATCGCCTTCGTCATCTCGTCGGTGAGTCGCTTCTTGTCTTCGTCGGAGAATTCTTTCGGGAATTTTTTCGTTGGGAGAAGGAACGGGTTCGCGGCGACGATGCCGTCGCATTGGCCGGGCAGTTTCTCCAGGACGAGCTTCGGCGGCATGAGTCCGTCCTTCATACCCTGGCGCAGGACCTCGGTGGTCTGAACCAGGACGCGCGGGATTTGATGGAGCCGGGCGATGTAATCCTGGAAGTGCTGCACGGAATCGAGGGGAACTGAGAGCGGCAAGTCAGCCAGGCCGGTGTGGACGCCCCGCTGCTGGTTCACAGGCATCTCGTAGTTTTTCAGACTGTAGTTGATGTCTTCTCGCTCGAGCTGCCGTTCCAGCAGTCGGTGGCTCAGTAGGTCGGTCTCGCCCATTCCGTCGGTCGGGATTGCTTTTAGCCGCTTCAGGAAGTTGTCGGCTTCCGCATGTCGTCGCGCGACCTCCTCCAATGAATGCTGGCTAAGCAGCGCGTTATAGCGGTAGTCGCCCAACGATGTCGCCTGCTCAGGCGAATTCTTGAGTCCGTTCTCGTAGAACTCATCAAACAATTTATTTTGCTCCGCCACCCGATTGGCGACGGGCGCCATCTCCGCAAAGGCGAGGCGGGCCAGCGCAAAAACAAACCAGCAAATAATAATTCGTCGCATATGCCAATATAGCAGAAGAATCAGATGGAGCGCTCGGCGACCCATTGCTGGGCGAAGCGCGCGACTTGCCGCGCGTTCTGCAAATTCAGCTTCTCTTTAATATGAGTCCGGTGGGTCTCCACCGTTTTCGGACTGAGATGCAGCGCGTTCGCGATCGCTTTGATTTCCTTTCCCCCGCCGATCATTACCAGGACTTCCAACTCGCGGTCGCTCATCCGATCGGTGATCTCTTCATCGGGCGCCACGCGGTTCACCACCACTTTGGAAATGACCTGGCTCGCCATTTTCGGACTCAAATACGTATGGCCATCCATGACTTCGCGCACGGCTTCGAGCACGCTCCCGAGCGCTTCCTCCTTGGTGACGTAGCCCCGCGCGCCGGCCCGGAGCGAGCGGACCGCGTAAAGCGATTCGTCATGCATCGAGAGAATCAAAACCGGAATCCGCGGAAACTCGGCGACGATCATTTTTGTCAGCTCGATTCCATTGGTCCCTTTCAATCCCAGGTCCGCGATCACCAGATGCGGTTTCACTTTGCGGATGACCTCCATGGCCTCGCCCGCGCTGTTCGCTTCGCCGCAAACCG
>JBEEHU010000157.1:0-10095 GCA_041167565.1 Verrucomicrobiota bacterium
TCGTCGCAGCATCCGAACGCGGATCGGCTGAGCGTTTGCCAGGTCGATGATGGCAGCGGCGAACAGCGCCAGATCGTCTGCGGCGCGAAAAATTACAAGGTCGGCGACAAAGTCCCGCTCGCGCAACCGGGCGCAGTCCTGGTCAACGACCTGAAAATCAAGCCAAGCAAGCTCCGCGGCGTCGAGTCGCAAGGAATGCTTTGCAGCCCGAGCGAGCTCGGTCTTTCCGCGGAGAGCGACGGACTTCTGATCCTCTCGCCCGACGCCAAAATCGGAGCGCCGATCGCTTCGCTCTTTCCCGACGACACCATTCTCGACGTCGAGATCACTCCGAACCGCGGCGATCTGCTAAGCCATTTCGGTTTGGCGCGAGAAATTTCCGCCCTTGTAGGGCAACCGCTCCGGTTGCCGAACGAACCGACGGCGGGCGGAGCGCCTGCCCTACAAGAGAAAGGCATCGAGATTTCTGCGCCTGAGGCATGCCCGTTCTATTCCGCGCGCCGGATCGAGAACGTTACGGTCGGCCCGAGCCCGCAATGGCTGCGCGCGAAATTGGAAATCGCTGGCCTGCGATCGATCAATAACATCGTCGACATTTCCAACTTCGTGATGCTGGAACTGGGACAGCCCACGCACGCGTTCGACGCTGACAAATTGAAGGGCGAAATCCTGGTGCGCCTCGCCCGCGATGGCGAAAAGTTTCTCGCGCTCGACGGCAAAACCTACACTCTCACTTCGCGCGATTTGGTCATCGCGGACCAGGAACGCGTGGTCGGGATTGGCGGGGTGATGGGTGGTGAAGAAACCGGCGTCACCACCTCGACCAAAAATGTTTTGCTTGAAGCGGCTTACTTCTTGCCGGCGAGCGTCCGGCGCACGGCGCGGACTTTGAATCTGCCGAGCGATGCCAGTTATCGCTTCGAGCGCCGGGTCGATCCCGCGATGATTCTGCCCGCCTCGCAGCGCGTGACGGAGTTGATTCGCGAGCTCGCGGCTGGAAATGCTGCACCGGAAATTGCGACCGCCGGAGAGCTGCCGGAGCCACCGCCGGATATTTCGTTGCGCTACCAGCGTTGCAACGATCTCATCGGCGTCCCAGTGCCGAAGGAGCGGGTCGTGCAGATTCTCGAAGGGTTCGGTTTGAACAAGGCCCGCGCCGACGAAAACCAGACATCGTGGCAAATCCCCAGTTTCCGTTTCGATCTTCAGCGCGAAGCAGATTTGATCGAGGAGGTAGTGCGCGTGTTTGGAATCGAGCGGGTGCCAGCCAACGATCGGAGCCGATTCACGCCCGCGTCAGAAGCGGATCGCTTTTACGATTTCGAATCAGCAATGCGAAAACGGTTGGTCGCTCGGGGAGTTTCCGAAGCGCGCACCTCCGCATTGATCCCGCGCAAGACTGATTTATTTGGCGCCGGTGCGCTTGAGCTACGGAATCCGCTGAGTGAAGATCACGTCTCACTGCGGCCGACGCTTCTCGCCGGTTTATTGGATGTTCTCGCCCGCAACGTCCGCGCGGGCGAGACGAGCATTCGCCTTTTCGAATTGGGGCGCGTCTTCTCCCCGGAGAATGCAGCGGAGAAAAAAAGTCTCGCGTTTGTTTTTTCCGAAAGCGCCGAACGCAGCGCGCACTGGCGCTCCGCCGCGCGACGCCTCGACCTGTTCGATTTGAAAGGCGTTCTCGAGACTCTTGGGATCGCGGATTTTTCGTTGCGCCGATCGGAGCGCTCCAACTTTTCCCTGAGCGCGGATGTTTTATCCGGCTCAGCCGTGATTGGATTCCTTGGGCAACTCGCCGCCGCGCATGGGGAGGCGCTCGGCGTCGCAGCGGCCATCCTCGTCGCGGAGATCGAGATCGGATCGGAGCTGATGGAAAAAGCCGAAGCGACGTTTCGCGAGATCGAAAAATTCCCGGCGATCGCGCGCGATATCGCGATGATCGTTCCGGAGAAATTGAGTCACGCCGAAATCGTGGCGACGATCGAGGCGGCGCGCGAACCGCTGCTGGCGACGATCGAACTCTTCGATGTTTTCAGCGGAAACGAGGCCGCGAGTTTCGGCGCGGGAAAAAAGTCGATGGCATATGCGTTGACATATCGCGACAAAACTCGCACACTGACGAACGACGAAATTACCGTGGTCCACGCGAAGATTCGCGAGCGGTTGCAGCGGGACTTGGGAGTGGAACTACGCGAATAGTTCTTTGATAGCGGTCGGGAGTTTTTGATTGAGGGTTGGGATGAAAACCAGCGCTTTTCGCTCAACTCTCAACCGAGAACTCTCAACCATTTGCCCTGCGGTGTTCGAGATTTACAGGTGTGATTCCCGAACCGATATTTCATTGACCAGGAGGCTGGGCTGCATGCGGAAGATGACATGCCTTAATTGGAAGTCAGAAGCCCATGTGGCGGTCGTCCGCCCGTTACCGAAAGGGAACGGGATATCCGCCTTAACGGCATCTGCGGGGTAAAACTTTAAGAGCCCGAACTGCGAAAGCGGTTCGGGCTTTTTCATGCTCATTTGCCGAAGGCAGGGTTGACCGGGCGCGCGGTTTTATTTACGACCTCAACCACAAGTCAGCTCAGACGAGAACAAACCATGCAACATCGACAAAAATTCTTCATCATTATTGTGACCGCATGCGCAGTCGCGATTGCATTTCACGCCCAAGCCACCACGCCGCCGCCAAAACCACGGCCGACGCAGACACCCTTGCGCGACCCCGACTTGAAAGCGCCGAACAAACTCCCGCCCCAGCTTCTCGTGACCGATTTGCTCATCGAAAAAGCAACTCAAACGTCTTCGGATTCCTGGATCGTTAGAATCAGGAACGCCGGGAACGCCGACGCCGGGACGAGTTCGTTACAGGTGACATATATTACTGCTCCATCCAAAGGGGGCTTCCCCGGCGGCGAATTTTCGCAGGGCTCGATTTCGACGCCGGCGGTGAAGGCGGGCACAGTGCTGGACATCAACGTCAAGACGCCGCAGAAAACAGCGCCCGATATGAAAGCGCGATTTGCTCTCAACGCCGATCACAAGATCAAGGAGACCAATTACGCCAATAACACGATCATTCTCCCCGCGAATCCATCATACAAATAGGCGCCTCGCCGACCGTTGGCGAAGAAGATTGAATATTCTTCGGGAGCGAAGAAACTGCGCGAGCATGCGCGCAATTCTCGCTCTCGAAGACGGTCGGATTTTTGAGGGCGAAGCGTTTGGCGCCACCGGCACCCGGGTCGGCGAAGTTTGTTTCAACACTTCGATGACCGGTTATCAGGAGGTCCTGACCGATCCTTCGTACCGCGGGCAGATCGTGGCGATGACTTATCCGCTCATCGGGAATTACGGGACGAACGCGCTCGACCAGGAAAGCCGCGAACCGCACGTCCGCGGATTCGTCATTGAAGAGCTAAGCGAGATCCCGAGCAGTTGGCGCTCGGAATCATCGCTCGAGGATTATTTGCGCCGCTGGGATATCCCCGGTGTGCAGGGCATCGACACCCGCGCGCTGACGCGGCATCTCCGCGAACGCGGCGCGATGAAAGCCTGCCTGACGAGCGAAGCGCTTTCGGAAAAGGAAGCGGTCTCGCAGGCAGTCGAGGGCGAGGGTGTGATCGGGATGGATTACGTGCGCGAAGTCAGCACGCCGGCTTCGTACCAATGGGATCCGGACGATCAGCTCAGCACCCAGTGGTCGGTCGCGAGCGGAAATGCCGACGAAGTTATTCGACAAGCTTTGCCGCCAGTGCGTTACCACGTGGTCGCTTACGATTACGGGATCAAGGAAAACATTCTGCGCCGTCTGCGCCAGAATGGATTCGGAATCACGGTGGTGCCGGCGAGGACCACGGCCGATGAGGTGCTGGCCTTGAAGCCTGACGGCGTCTTTCTTTCAAACGGCCCCGGCGATCCGTCGGTCCTGGATTATGCGCATGAATCGCTTCGTGGTTTGATCGGGAAAACGCCGATCTTCGGGATTTGCCTCGGGCATCAGGTGCTCGGGTTCGCCGTCGGCGGGAAAACTTTCAAATTGAAATTCGGACACCGCGGAGGGAATCAGCCGGTGAAGGATTTGCGGACGGGCAAGGTCGCAATCACTTCGCAGAATCACGGTTTCGCGGTGGACGCGGATTCGTTGCCGAAGGAGATGGAGGTCACGCACATCAATTTGAATGACGGGACCGTCGAAGGGATGCGGCATCGCGAATTACCGGTCTTCAGTGTGCAATACCACCCGGAAGCGGCGCCCGGCCCGCACGATGCCGGTTATTTCTTCTCCCAATTCGCGGAGATGATCGAGAGCGGTAGGTAAGAGCTGTCATCCCGAGGCTGGCGAAGCGCGCCGAGGGACCTCGCAACTGCAATGCCGATCAGCTTGCGCCTTACACACACATTCAACTGCGAAGATGTCCGTCTTGCGCAAGCTGGCGGGTGACCGCTTGTGAGGTCCCTCGGCGCGCTGCGCCAGCCTCGGGATGACCATGTGCGCGCGCTGGCGCAAGGGTACAGCACAGGAATTGACGCGGCCGAAATCGGGCGGAACTTTCGGCATGTATTATTCTCCTGATGGAACTTCCAAGCTGTTGAAATTTGCCGTCGCAATCAGCTTCACGGCGGTAGTTTTCGTTTCGCCTCTCGCTTTTGCCCATGAGGACCATGAGAAGGAAAAACTCGACGCCGCCTCGGAAAAAACGCTGACCGGCGAGATCGTCGATCTGATGTGCTATGCGGATCACAACGCCAGCGGCGAAAAGCACGCGAAGTGCGCCGCAACCTGCATCAAGGGCGGCGGACCAGTGGCGATCCTGAGCGAGGGAAAAACCTACATCGTCGTCGGCGATCACAAGCCGATGAACGATCAGCTCGCGGAATTCGCGGGCAAAACCATCACGTTGAAAGGCAAGCTCGCCAGCAACGGCGGCATTCCGCTTTTGGAGAACGCGGAGATCGTCAAGAAATAGCTGAGCCGCGCATTCGGACTTCCACGACTTCGCGGAACATCCGAAAGCTATCGTACATAACGTGGAGTTTGCTGCCCTCGTGATGATCCCAACGCACGGAAATTTCCTTCATCTTTAGCTGCGCGCGTTGCGCCAGATAAAGCAGTTCCACGTCGAAACCAAAACCGTCAGTCCGCGCGGCGGCAAGAATCGGGCGGCAAACGTCGAGGCGAAAGGCCTTGAAGCCGCATTGTGTGTCCCAAAAAGGAAGACCGGTCGCGACGCGCACGATAAGATTGAAAACGCGACCCGCCTGTTCGCGCCGCCACGGTTGCCGATTGCCGATCAAGCGGCGGTCCAGGGCCCGCGATCCAATCGCGATATCCACCTCGCCAGCGATGATTGGCTGAAGGAGCTTGGGAGCTTCATCGATCGGCGTGGACAGATCGGCATCGGAAAATAATCCGATCGGCCTGGTCGCAGCCAGCAAACCGGCGCGGACCGCGGCGCCTTTGCCGCGGTTAGGCGAGTTCTCGATTAACTTCGTCGCAACCCCGCCAGTTGCGGCAAAAACTTCCCGCACGATTTGCGAGGTCGCGTCGGTCGAGCCGTCGTTCACCACGATCAGTTCGCCGCCCGCGCTCTGAGTTTGCAGGTAGCTAAGGACTTCGCGCAGAGTTTCGCCGATTCGGTCCGCTTCGTTAAAGGCGGGAATGACGAGTGAAAATGCGGGCAGCATGTTTTCGAGTTGTAGAGGCGCGTGTCGTCAGGTGCAACTCAGGTTTGTCAGAAAGGATGCCTGTGCTCGGGGGATTTTCCCCTTTGCACGCCTGCGAAGTGGGGCAACTTCCCCGTGAACATGGCTGAAGAAAACCGCGGAGCAGATTCGAGCGGACCTATCGAAACCAATCCCGTGGTCGTAGTGCAGGAGATTGGACAGAAAGGCCGCGGCTTCCTGCGCGAAGTCGGCGGCATGTTCTGGTTCATCGTCCACACTTTCACGGAGACGATCGAGAACATGCGGCGTGGCCGGGCGCCGTTCCGCGCCGCGAGTTTTTTCCGACACACGGAACGCGCGGGCGTTGGTTCTGTCCCGCTCGTGGCGATGGTTTCTTTTTTTCTCGGGTTAACGATGGCGCTGCTGACCGGTTACCAATTGCAGCGCTTCGGGACGGAACGCCTGGTTCCGGGCCTGGTCTCGATTGCGTTCACCCGCGAGCTCGGACCGTTGCTTACCGGGATCATGCTCGCCGCGCGAATCGGCGCGGCCTTCACCGCGGAGCTCGGAACGATGGAGGTATCCGAAGAAGTAGAAGCCATCGAAGCGATGGGGATCAGTCCGCTCCGCTTTCTAGTTGCGCCTCGGATGCTGGCGCTCTTCGCGCTCATGCCCTGCCTTTCGGTGGTTTCGAGCGTGGCGGCGATCATTGCCACCAGCCTGATTTCGCGGGCCTATTTCAATATCGCTTTCGTTTATTTCAACGACCTCGTGCTCAACGCGCTGCTCATCCGCGACATTATCACGGGCATCATGAAGAGTTTTCTCTTCGGCCTGCTCATCGCTTCGATCGCCTGTTACCGCGGTCTCAATGTCACCGGCGGCGCCGCGGGCGTCGGCAACGCCACCACTTCCAGCGTCGTCACCGCGATCACGACCGTGATCGGTTTCGACACGCTCTTTAACGTCGTTTACACGGTTTTCTTTCCGACATGAGCGCGCCCCCTCCGCATGTCGTCGAGCTGCGCGACGTCGTCCTCTCCTTCGAAGAAAAAAAAGTGCTCGATGGCGTTTCGCTTCAAGTGGAACCGCTCGATCGGCTCGTCATCATGGGCCAGAGCGGCAGCGGGAAGAGCACAATCCTGCGCTTGATCCTGGGGATCCTGCGGCCGAATGGCGGCTCGATTTTTTTCAAGCAGTTCGAAATCTCGCGCCTCAACCGCCGCAAACTGCAACAGGTGCGCTCGCAAATCGGAATGGTCTATCAGTATTCCGCCCTGCTCAGCTCGCGAAACGTACGCGATAACGTGGCGCTTCCGCTCGAAGAATTAACGACCAAAGGACGCGAGGAGATCGATAAGATCGTCGATGAAAAACTGGAGCTCGTCGGAATGCTGGACGCGAAAAGCGAAATGCCGTCGGAATTGAGCGGCGGAATGCGAAAGCGCGTGAGCCTGGCGCGTGCGCTCGTCCTGGAACCGGAGCTGATTCTTTTCGACGAGCCCTCCGCCGGACTCGACCCCGTCATCGCCACGGTCATCGACGAATTGATCATCAGTTTGACGGAGCAATCGAAGGTCACCTCGATCATTGTCACGCATGAAATGGACAGCGCGTTTCGGATCGGCACCCGAATGGCCATGCTCTACCAGGGGAAAATCATTGAACAAGGAGAAGCCGAGGCGTTCAAACGATCCGAGAACCCGGTGGTCGCGCAGTTCTTGAGCGGCAGCACCGAAGGACCGATTCTGGAAGGAAGCAAAGATGCAATTGCAACGAAATGAAATCCTGACTGGGCTGTTGGTCCTCGTGACCGTCGCCGTCCTTACCGGCATCCTGATCCTGCTCGGCGCGCCCGGTCTTTTTAAGCCGCTCGTTACCTATAAAATTTATATGGATAACGCGGCCGGCATCAAACTGGGAGCGCCCGTCCTGCTGGCGGGGCGCAAGATCGGGCAGGTGGAAAAATTGTATTCGCCAGTTTCAAAAGAGGACGCGGTCCGTGCCGAGGCCTCCGCGGAAGCGCTCCGCGCGGCAGATGCCGGCGCCACACCCACGCCGAGCCCAAAGCCAAATGCCACGCCGACGCCGGTCGAGACCAAACCGAAATATGAAGCGCGCATCGATGTCCGCGTGGACAAGGATGCGGGGGTTTACAAGGACGCCAAGGCGCGCCTCATCACCCTCGGTCTTCTGGGTGAGACGGCTATCGACTTTACCCAGGGCAGAGAGAGCTCCGGCCGCGCCAACGATGGTGAGATGTTTGCCGGCGAACGAGTGCCGGATTTCGGCGAATCAATCTCCAAGATGCTCGATATTGTGAAGCCGGTGGCGACGGAAGCGACTGCGACGTTGAAAGAGCTGCAAACGACGACGCAGAATCTCAGTCGCATTACCGACGAGAATTCGCAGTTAAACATGGGGCTCGCGCAGTTCCGCACCTTTGTCGAAAACCTGACGAGTCTAACCGCGCGCGACAGTTCCCTTTCCATCGCGCTGAAGAACATCGAGAAAATCAGCACCGATTTGTCGAGCAACGACAATATTACGATCACGCTGCAAAATTTTCGCGAATCGTCCGACAAATTGAAAGGGATCATGGCGGATCTCGGTCAGCTGGGACCCGATCTCAAGGAAAGTGGCGCGAACGTGAAGGAGTTGACCCGGACGGTGAAGACACAACCGTGGCGATTGATCTGGCCGAGCACAAAAAAATATCCGCAGGACGAGCAACCAGCCGCGTCGGACACCATCACGGTGCGAAAGCCCGCGAAGACGCAGCGGCGGAGCTCTCCGACACCTCCGCCCCGCACGCGGTGATCCGCGGCAGCGACAACTCAGTGAAAATCGTGCGACTCGCTGCCGACGAGTTGCTCGTGCGCAAGCGGCCGGATCTTTTGCGCTTTGATCAACACGACATTGTCTGTGTTCTGCACCGTTCCTTCGATGACGAGAAACGGCTCTTCCGTGATCAAGAGCCGCATTCGCTCGAATAAATCCGGCGTCACGATCGCGTTCGAAACTCCCGTCTCATCTTCGAGGCTCACGAAGACAAAAACTTTCGCCGTTCCGGGGCGTTGCCGGCAGATGACTTTGCCCGCGATCTGCACGATGGCGCCGTGCCGCGCCGCTGGCAGATCGCCGGCGCGCCAGACATCGGGCAATCGCGCGCGCAACAGCTTCATCGGGTGCGGGCCGGTCGTCAGGTTCATCGCGTTGTAATCCGCTTTCACCCGCTCGGGCATGGTCATGGGCAAGAGCGGCGATGCATAACTCTGGGGAGCGCACGCGTCTCGCGTGCTGGCGACGGCGTCTCGCCGTCGCGGACTTTCGGAAGATTGTTTCGGCAGAATGCCGAAACCAGCACGCTGCAAGCGTGCGCTCCCCAGAAGATCGTCATACGTCGTCTCCTCGACGCGCCACATCGCGGCCCGCCGATGTTCGGCGAAACAATTGAGCGCCCCAAGTTCGGCCAGCGTCCGCAATGCCTCTTTCGTTAACTCGACCCGTCGCTTGAAATCATCGAGCGACGCGAACGCGGCGCGTTCGCGCTCCGCCATCAGCCCTTCCCCATGTTCCTTCCGCAAGCCATTCACCACGCAAAATCCCAAACGCACGGTGTCGTCGGACACCACGCTGCAAAGCCATCCCGATTCCATCACGCAAACCGGCAGCATCCGCACTCCATGCCGCTGCGCGTCTTTCACAATCGTCGCCGGCGTATAAAAACCCATCGGCTGATTGTTCAGTAAACTCGAGTAGAACTCCGGCGCACGATGCACTTTCAAATACGCGCTCCCATACGCCAGAATCGCGAAACTGATTGCGTGCGACTCCGGAAATCCGTAGAGCGCGAACGACGTGATCGATTGCAGGATCTTCTCGATCACTTCCGGCGCGACCTCGTTCCGCGCCATGGCCGCTCGCAATTTCACGCTCACCTTCTCCATCCGATCCTGCGAGCGATGGAAGCTGAGCGCGCGCCGCAGTTCTTCCGCTTCGCTCCCGGAAAAATCCGCCATGATCATGGCGATCTTCAGCATCTGTTCCTGGAATAATGGGACACCGAGCGTGCGAGCGAGCACCGGTTTTAACCGTTCATCGAAATAGGTGATCTCTTCGCGTCCGGCGCGGCGATTCAAATACGGATGCACCATGTCCCCTTGGATCGGTCCTGGCCGGATGATGGCGACCTCGATCACGACATCGTAAAAGCACTTCGGCTTCATGCGCGGCAGCGTGGCCATTTGCGCGCGGCTCTCGATTTGAAAGACGCCGATCGTGTCCGAGGCACACATGAGATCGTAAGTTGCGGCGTCGTCCTTCGGGATCGTCGCGAGATCCACGGGGCGTCCGCGCGACTGGCAAATCTCGATCGTGTCCTGCATCGCGGCCAGCATGCCGAGGCCGAGGAGATCGACCTTGATGATG
>JBEEHU010000158.1:0-5085 GCA_041167565.1 Verrucomicrobiota bacterium
GGCTTTCCGTTTTTCAAACGCGGTTGGCAATCGATCCGCAACCGCTCGCTCAACATGTTTACCCTCATCGCGATCGGGGTGGGCGCGGCCTACTTCTACAGCGCGGCGGTGATGCTGCTTCCGCAACTGTTTCCGCCGTCGTTCGCGGCGCATGGAATGATCGGGGTTTATTTCGAAGCGGCGGCCGTCATCACCGTGCTGGTGTTGTTCGGCCAGGTTCTCGAAGGACGCGCCCGCAGCCGGACGGGAAGTGCAATCCGCGCGCTCTTGGATCTGGCGCCGAACACTGCGCGCGTCATTCGCGACGGCGAAGAAAGGGATTTGCCGCTGGATCAGGTCCAGCGAGGCGATCACGTCCGCGTTCGTCCCGGCGAGAAAGTTCCGGTTGATGGACGCGTCATCGAAGGAAGAACGAGCATCGACGAAGCGATGATCACCGGAGAGCCGATCCCGGTGGAAAAGGCAGAAGGCGATCGCGTGACCGGCGGCACCGTCAACCAAACCGGAAGCATTCTGATCGAAGCGGAGCGCGTTGGCAGCGAAACCGTGCTGTCGCAGATCGTCGAAATGGTCGCGCAAGCGCAGCGCAGCCGCGCGCCGATCCAGGGTCTGGCGGACAAAGTTGCGGGCTGGTTCGTTCCCGCGGTCCTCGGCATCGCCGTCATCACTTTCATCGTCTGGGCGGCGGTAGGTCCAGAGCCGCGCTTCGCCTACGCGATCGTGAATGCGGTGGCGGTCCTGATCATCGCCTGCCCGTGCGCCCTCGGCCTCGCGACTCCGATGTCGGTCATGGTCGGGGTTGGCCGCGGTGCGCAAGCCGGCGTCTTGATTAAGAAAGCGGAAGCAATTGAGTTGATGGAGAAAGTGCGGACGTTAGTGGTCGATAAAACCGGGACGCTCACGGAAGGCAGGCCGCGGGTGAAAACAGTTGTACCTGCCGGTTCGTTGGGCGCAGACGAGTTGCTCGCCTTCGCCGCCGCCGTCGAACAGAACAGCGAACATCCTTTGGCCGCAGCGATTGTTCAGGGTGCGAAAGATCGTGGAGTAAAACCGCCGCCCGTTACGGATTTCGAATCAATCACCGGCGGTGGCGTGATCGGCCGCGTTGATGGTCGCGTAGTCCTGGTCGGCAAACCCGAGTTTCTTCGTTCGCGCGGCATCAGCGGTTTGGAAGAGTGGGAGCGCCGCGCCGCCGAGCTTCAGCAGCAGGGAGAGACCGCGATCTTCATCGCGATCGACGGCAAGCCCGCGGGCATTGTCGCTGTGTCCGATCCGATCAAGGAATCAACTCCCGCCGCGATTCAGCATTTGCGTGAGCTCGGGATCAAGATCGTCATGCTGACCGGCGACAACGAGCGAACCGCGCGCGCCGTCGCGAAAAAGCTCGGCATCGACGAGATCGAAGCCGGCGTCGAGCCGCAGCACAAGATCGATCGCGTCCGTGGCTTGCGCCGACAAAACAATGTCGTCGCCATGGCCGGCGACGGGATTAACGACGCTCCCGCGCTGGCCGCCGCCGATGTCGGGATTGCGATGGGTACCGGCACGGATGTCGCGATGGAAAGCGCGGGCATCACGCTCATCAAAGGCGATCTGCGCGGCATCGAAAAAGCGATCCGACTGAGCCGCGCGATGATGAGCAACATCCGCCAGAACCTCTTCTTCGCTTTCATCTACAACGCGCTCGGCGTCCCAATCGCCGCCGGCGTGCTCTATCCGTTCTTCGGGATTCTCCTCAGCCCTATCATCGCCGGCGCCGCGATGAGTTTCAGTTCGGTCTCCGTCATCGCAAACGCACTCCGCCTGCGCAGCGTGAAGCTGTAAACTTACAAACGCGAGCGCGCATCCACCGTGAGCGGTTCCGCCGTCTCCAGGGTCTTGATCACGGTGCTCAGATAAACCGACTCCGGATAGAACGCCTTGTACTTCGTGATCTCCGCGCGGTTCATCACCTTGAACCCGTAACGCTCGAACATCTTTTCACCGCGCCGGCCCGCAAAGGTCGCGATCTGGCCGTAAACGCGTTTCTCGCCACTCCGGTAGAGGTAACTCAGATACGCGCTCATCAGCGCGCGCGTCGTCGACATCTTTCGCGCGTCTGCCTCGAGATTAATGTGAAAATGCGGCGTTCTCCGCGGCGCGGCCGGCACTTCACGCCAGCCGTGGCTGATCATCCAGCGAACGAATCGGCGCGACCGCACGTTGTAACGGGAATAGCGCGCAACCGCGCGGAAGAAGAGCCAGATATTCTGGCGGAAGGCGTAAAACTGATTACGCAATGGCTTGCGCGATCCGAGCAGGTACCCGCGAATCTCGCCATCGATCTCGAGGACGAACGAGGATTCCGGTTCCTTGTCGGTGTAATAGGTAGTGAGAAAATCGGCGAAGAGTTCGTGGTCTTCGTAAACCGGATCGATCGGCTCGCCGAGAAACCCGGTCTGGCAGCAAAGCTGTCGCACCGCCTCGCGGTCGGAAGCCCGATAACTGCGGATCACGAGTGGGTTTTGGTTCTTCATCGCCTATGGCTGCCGGTAGTTTGCGCAGACCTCCCGGTAAATGCAAAACAGTCTCTCGAAAACTCTCGGCCAGGCATATTCCGCTGCGGCCCTCGCGGCGGCGGCATGGCCGAGCGCTTTCAGGTCTTGGTGGCTGCATTGCTCGATCGCAGCCGCCAGTGATTCCGGGCTGTTTTCCCCGGCCCAGGAATTCTGGTCGTGCAGAATAATCCGGTCCAAGCGCGATCCGCGAATCCCGATGACTGGCGTGCCGCAGGCCTGGCTCTCGAGCGCGACCAGTCCAAACGTTTCCTGCGTGCCGGGATGAACGAACAAATCCGCGGCCCGGTAATAGCGAGCCAACTCGTTCGCATCGCTGCAATACTGGATCCAGTGAACACTTCGCGTTTCCGACTGGAGCCGGCGCAGTTGTTCTCGTTGCGGGCCGTCGCCGATCACCAGCAATTGGAACTGGTTCGGCTGCCGGTCCGACAATATTTGGAACGCCTTGAAGAGCGTCACGGTATTTTTCTCCGGCGCCAATCGTCCGATGTAGAGAAGAAGTTTTCGGTCCGGCGCGATCCCGAGCGTCTTTCGCGTTTCAGCCGCGTCGTCCGGAGTCGGGCGAAAGCTCTCGGTGTTCACGCCTAGGCTTACGAGCCGGGCATTGCGAACGCCCCACCCTTCCAGGACCTCGGCCAATGGCTCAGACGGCACGAGCGTGGCCTCGAACCGATTATACATTCGGAGCACATAGCGCTGCGCCGCCGACATAAGCAATTCTCCGCCGCGTGTCCCGAGAAACTTCGATGCTCCCCGCAGATACGCTTCCGGAAAATGCGAATGATAAAACCCGACCACCGGAACTCGCGCCGATTTTCCGAACGAAATCGCTTTCCAACCGACCTGATACGGATCGCTCGACTCGATGATGTCCGGCTGCTCGTGCTCGAGAATTTCTCCGACCCCGCGCAAATTCACGAGAGCCCGATAACTGGACGACCGCGAAATTGTTGGTGAATGGATCGAGTAGATTCGCGAACGATCACCGGTAGCCACCTCCGTCTTTGCGCCCGGAATAATGAGAACGTGCTGATCGTCCGACGACTGCGATTGGATGTAGCTGATCTTCTCGTGGACGTAACGCTTCACGCCTCCGCTGACAGGCGAGTAGAATTGAGTGAGATCGCAAATCTTCAAGGAATTTGCAATTTGCGATTTGCGATTTGCGATTTCGCAAGCGCACTCGACGCCGTTTTCTTGGAGGCGGCGATTATGGCGACTAATTCAGTTGCTTCGGTGAGCAACGGTTGGATTTGCGCTGCGTTCAGCAACTCGCCTTCGATAATCAGCTCAAGCCAAAACGCGCTTTCGTCGGCTTCTTCCTCGACCGTTCCAAGTTTTGCAATGAACTCAGGCTTGGAGCGAGCGCGGCAAGCCGCGCGATAATTGGCGGCGACGGACGTGCCACTGCGCATCAATTGGCTGCCAATTGCGCGACCTTGAATCGTCCGTGGCAAAGCACCCACGAGCTTCATTGTTCGAAGCGCGAACTGCTTCGTCCGTGCAATCATTTCGCGCTCGTTCATCACTTTCTCTGCGATCGCAAATTGCAAATCGCAATTCGCAAATCTCCTACTTTCCCAGCCTGCTCAAATATTTCTCCGCTTCCATCGCGGCCGCGCAGCCAGACCCGGCGGCTGTGATCGCTTGCTTGTAAATGCGATCCGCCACGTCGCCCGCGATGAAAACACCCGGGTGTTTGCTCTCCGCGAGATGGCGCACGAGCAGATAGCCGTCCGGATCGGTCTCGAGTTTTCCGGCGAAGGCCTTCGTGTTTGGATCGTGCCCGATCGCGACAAAGACGCACGCGACCGGCAGCTCGCGTTCCTCGTGCGTTTGGACATTGCGCAGGACCACGGAACGCATCTCGCCTTTCTCATCCGGATTGTGTTGCGTCACGACTGTGTTCCAGATCGGCTCGATCTGTTCGCACGCGAGAACGCGGTCGGCCATGATCTTGGAAGCGCGCAGCTTGTCGCGGCGGTGAATGAGATAAACCTTCGAGGCGAACCGCGTCAGAAAAAGCGCCTCTTCCGCGGCTGAATCGCCGCCGCCAATCACGCACACCGGGACATTTCGATAAAACGCGCCGTCGCATGTCGCGCACGAAGTTAAGCCGTGGCCGACCAATTTTTCCTCATTCTCCAGCCCGAGCCACCGGGCGGAGGCGCCGCTCGCAACAATGAGCGCACGGGTCTCGACCCACTCGTCATCGGCCTTGATGCGAACATGATCCGGGAGCGCTTCGAAGTCGGTCACTTCGGAATAGGCAAAGCGCGCGCCGAATTTCTCCGCCTGCGCGTGCATGTTGATGATCAGTTGCGGGCCATCGATGCCGTCCGGAAATCCGGGGAAATTCTCGACCATCGTCGTCGTCGAAAGTTGTCCGCCGGGCTGACGGCCTTCCAGCACGAGTGGACTCAGGTTCGCGCGCGCGGCATAAATCGCGGCGGTCAGTCCTGCGCAGCCGCTGCCCACGATGATCACTTTCTCCATGCGTAAAACGTAGCACACCGTGCAACGGAAC
>JBEEHU010000159.1:0-8058 GCA_041167565.1 Verrucomicrobiota bacterium
AACGACGCGCCCGGCGCCATCACGCGCTTAATCGACATGGGGGTCGAGCCGTTCCTGATTTCTTCAACGCTCGAGGCCGTGCTCGGCCAGCGTTTGCTCCGCAGCATTTGCCCGCAATGCCGTGACAAGTATCAGCCGAGCAACACGCTCCTTTCGCAGCTCGGTCTTTCGCGCCGCGACATCGGCGAGAAGAATTTTTTTTACGGCAAAGGATGCGACGCCTGCAACCAGACCGGCTACAAAGGCCGGAAAGGCATTTACGAATTGCTCAAGATCACCGACCCGCTGCGCGAATTGATCAACGAACGCGCGCCTACCGTGACGTTGAAGGAAAAAGCCATTGAGCTCGGCATGGTGACCCTGCGCCAGGACGGCTTGCGCAGTATCTTCGCGGGCGACACGACGATCGAGGAAGTGCTGAAATATACGTGAAGGAAAATGACGAATTACCGAATGACGAATGACGAAGGAATCAGGCTATTGCTTATTGATTCGTCATTCGTCATCAGTCATTAGTCATTTCCCCCCATGCCGCGTTACACTTTCGTTGCTCTCGATGCGCGCGGTCAGGAATCGACCGGGCTCGTCGACGCGGCTTCGACCAATGAAGCGATCGGCCAACTGCGCCAGGCCGGTTATTTCCCGACCAACGTTTACGAAGAAGGAGCAGGTGGCGCGGCGGCGCCCGAAATAAAAGCGTCGCGGCAAAAAACTAAGGCGCCACGCGCGGAACGAAAAGCCGGCAGCAGGAACATCGTCCTGTTCCAGAAAAAAACCGTTAAGCCGAAGACGATGATGATTTTTACCCGGCAGCTCGCGACGCTGATCGATGCAGGACTTCCGCTCCTTCGCGGTCTGAACGTTCTCGCCAAACAGGAGCGTGATGCGGTCTTGAAAAAGACGATCAACGCCCTGGCCGAAGCCGTGCAGGGCGGCAGCACGTTCTCGGAGGGTCTGGCGCAACACCCGCGGCTCTTCAACGATCTTTACGTCAACATGGTGCGAGCCGGCGAGCTCGGTGGCGTGCTCGAGGTGGTGTTGACGCGGCTGGCCGAGTTCCAGGAAAAGGCGCAGAAGATCAAAAACAAAGTCGTCGCTGCGATGGTCTATCCGCTCATCGTCCTCGTCCTGGCGGTGGGAATCATGACGTTCCTCATGATCTTTATCGTGCCACGGTTCGAGATAATCTTTCACGACATGCTGGGCGACAAACCGTTGCCGGCGATCACACTGTTCGTTATGGGCGTCAGCGATTTCATGCAAAACCACTGGGCGATCTTGCTCGGGGCGATGGCCGGTTTGTTCGTCGGCTACAAACTGGCGGCGCGCACACGGGCTGGTCGAATCCTGCTCGATCGAGTCAAGCTGCGCGCTCCACTCTTCGGCGATCTCATTCGAAAAACTTCGATCTCGCGCTTTTCTCGCACGCTCGGAACGCTCGTCACCAGCGGAGTGCCGATATTGCAGGCGCTCAACATTACTCGCGAAACCGCCGGCAATACCGTCATCGCCCGCGCCATTTCGCAGGTGCACGACAGCGTCAAAGAAGGCGAATCGATTGTGCAACCACTGGAAGCGAGCGGCGCGTTTCCACCGATGGTCATCAGCATGATCGATGTGGGTGAAGAGACTGGCCAATTGCCCGAGATGCTTCTGAAGATCGCCGAGGTTTACGACGACGAGGTGGACAACTCGGTGGCGGGCCTCACTTCCTTGCTCGAGCCGGTCATGATCGTGCTCCTGGCCTTGATCGTGGGAACGATCGTCATCGCGCTCTTCATGCCGCTCATCAGCATCATCAGCGGATTGCAGCAGCAGACGTGAGCGAAATGACGAAGCACGAATGACGAATGACGAAGGAATGAGGAAGCAGGCACATTCATCACTCGTCATTCGTCATTCGTCATTTCAAGCCGTAGGCGCGTCCGCCCTCACGGTCGTGGAGCTGCTGATCGTGATGGCGATCATCCTGATCTTGGCGGGATTGATCCTCGCCACTTCGAGTTACGTCCAAAAAAAAGGCGCGCGCTCCCGCGCCGAAGCCGAGATCGCCGCGATGTCGGCGGCGTTGGAGAATTACAAAGCGGATAACGGGATTTATCCGCGAGGCAACGCCAGCGGCGCAACAACTTCGCCCTCTGATACGGATAACCTTGACGCGCGGGTCAACGCGAATCCTTCCACCTACCAATCAGCTAGTTTGTTCTTGTACAAACAGCTGAGCGGAGATTCGAATGCTGATTTGCAGCCGCCCGGCGGCGCCAAAAGTTATTTTTCATTTAAGCCGCAAATGCTCAGCGGTGGCAGGGACGCAAACGGAAATTTAACCTCGGTCTTATTTATTCGAGACCCTTTTGGAACTAGTTACGGTTATTCGACCGCCTACCAAAACGCGCAAACGACCGGATACAATCCAACCTTCGATCTGTGGAGCACAGCGAACGCCGATCCACTGACAGATCGATCCCAGTGGGTTAAGAACTGGTAACGTCGCGCGCTCAACGCGCGTCGGTGTGCACGACGATGACAACGCGCCGATTCGGTTGCTGGCGCTGGATCTCGACCGGCTCGTCCTGAGGACCGGCGATTGGCCGCGGCGGCACCAGGAATTTCGTCGAGCCGAAACCGCGCGTAGTGATCTGCGCCGGATTAATTCCCATCACGTCGACGAGATATTGTTTCACGCGGTCCGCGCGGCGCTGGCTCAGCTCGAGATTGTAATCGGGCGGCCCGAATGAATCGGTATAACCCTCGACGGAGAATGTCGCTTTCGGATTGCGCTTGATCAGCGTGGCGAGCTTCTGCAACTGGCTGATCGCGCTCGGCAATAATTCAGCGCTGTCATAACTAAAAGTTTGATCGTCGGGCAGCCGCATCTGGGTCCCCGACCCCAGCGGACCTTTCTGCGCCAGCAGAGAATCGAGATCGCTGAACCCGGGCGTGCGAGCCCGATTCGGGCCGGCGCTGTCACCGGGAAGTTTCGTGAAGGTGTTCGGACGTTTGATAGTCGTGCTCGTTGCCAGCTCAGTTCCGGTCAAAGCGGGCTGCGGCCGTCCGGAGGTCGCGGAATCGGTCAGCAGATTTTGCTCGCGGGTGGCATTCGGGCTTTTGGTAAGGGTTTGCGCCGTGCTCTGCTCGATTTCCGTCATCACCGAATTCGCATTCGATTGATCGACCTGCGGCTTATCCGGCAAAACATCGCGCGTATCGTCCGGCAACGCCGCGCTGGCGTGAACGTCGTCCAAAAGCTGGTCGAACGATTTCTTTTCGTCCGGCAACTGGACCTCGGTTTTGTCCGGCTCCGGCTTGGCCGCGGGATTCGTCTGGTCCGCGCTCGGCTTGTCCAGCGGCTGGAGATCCACGGACTTCATCTTGAAGGTCGGGACAGGGACGCGCTGTTCGGCCAGAACGTCAGCCGAGATGTAATTGGTTTTGTAAAAATAACCGCAGAGCGCTCCGTGCAGGGCGAGCGAAATCATGAGGCCAAAGAGCAGCCAGTTCCGCTGCCGCTTACCTTGCAGGAGCGCTTCTTCGAAGCCTGTGAACTCGGAGGTTCTCATCTAGCTGTTAGAAACAAACCGGCACGGAGCGTTCAATGTCAATTGGTGGATCGAGCGCTCCGCCGCTCGATGACAAATGCCGAGCGGAGCCGGGAACGCAACGCATCGCGCGACGGAGCGCGCGTTCCAGCTTAGGCACCGCCTGATTTCGTGCGTCCAATGAAAATCTGGACCGCCTTCCGAATCTCGTCCGCAACGTGCGCCTCCGGCGAAACAAACTTCGGAGTGAACCAGGGAAACAAACCGATGAGATCGTGCGTCACTAATATTTGTCCATCGCAATGTTTGCCCGAGCCAATCCCGATGGTGGGGATCTCCAGCGCACTCGTAATTTGGCGAGCGGCCTCCGGATTTACGATCTCCAGGACCACGGCGAAAACGCCCGCTTTTTCCACGGCGCGCGCGTCCCGGAGCAGCGCTTCCGCCTCGACTTGCGTCCGGCCTTTCACTTTGTAGCCGCCCTCCTCGCGCACACTTTGCGGAAGCATCCCGATGTGTCCCATCACGGAAATTCCGGCAGCAATGATAGCTTCAATTTGCGGAACGTGACTTACCCCGCCTTCCAGTTTTACAGCTTGCGCCCCGGCCTCGATCAGCGAGAGCGCCGAGGCGACGGCCTGCGCGGGCGTGTCGTAAGTGTGAATTGGGAGATCGCCGATCAGCAAGGCGCGTTTCACGCCTCGCGCCGCCGCGCGGGTGTGATGAACCATTTCCGCCAGCGTGACTTCGGTAGTGTCTTCATAACCGAGCACCACCATGCCTAACGAGTCGCCGACCAGGATCAGGTCGATCCCGCTTTCGTCCAGCAAACGCGCGGTCGGATAATCGTAGGCGGTCAACGCGGTGATCCGTTCGCCGCGCGCTTTCTTTTCACGGAACTGCTCCATCGGACTTGATCCTACCACTCGGTTTCAAGCCGCACCACTGCCGGTGAATCGGGCAGCCGGGAGAGGAGCGCCTGGATTGGTTCGGTCTGGTGCGGGAGAATCAAATCCGGGCGAATATCCGCGAGGGGCCGGAGCACAAATTGGCGTTCTGTTATCCGCGGATGCGGCAAACTGAGGCAGGGCATTTCAATTTCCGCTGGCCCGAAATAGAGGAGATCGAGATCGATCGGGCGCGAACTGTTTTTCTTATGTTCCGCGGGCCGGCCCATGGAACGCTCGATCGCCCGGAGCTGGCCTAACAACTCCTGGGCCGAACCCGCATATTCAAATTCAATCACCGCGTTCAAAAATTTCGGCGCGCCCGGTTCGCATCCGACCGGCTCCGTTTCGTAAATCGCGGAGGCCAGAAACGGCCTCGATACTTTTTCCAGCGCCTCAATTTTCTTCCGCGTCATGCGAAAGTTCGAGAAGCGGTCTCCGAGATTAGTTCCCAGCGCGACGCCAGCTCTCATGGATGTCGCGCCTGCTACAGGCCGAGCACATTCTCCATGCTGTAGAGGCCGGGAGGCTTGCCGACGATCCACCGCGCCGCGCGCAATGCGCCGGCAGCGAAGGTTTCGCGGCTCGAAGCTTTGTGCGCCAGCTCGAGTCGTTCGCCTTGGCCGGCGAAGATCACGGTGTGATCTCCGACAACATCGCCGCCGCGAATCGAATGAATCCCGATCTCGGCGTCCGGCCGCTCGCCGATCATTCCTTCACGGCCATGCGCGAGATTCTTGCCGGCATCGAGGTTTCGCGCGTCGCACAAAATCTCAGCCAATCGCTTCGCTGTTCCGCTCGGCGCGTCCTTTTTCAATCGGTGATGGATCTCGACAATCTCGGGATCGAAATCGCCGCCCAGCAACTCCGACGTTTTTCGGGTCAACCAAAAGAGCGCGTTTACGCCGACACTGAAATTGGGTGACAACACAATTGCCAGGGACAACGCGGCCTCCTCGATAATCGCGCGCTCCTCCTGCGAATGCCCGGTCGTGCCGGTCACGAGCGGTTTGCCGGCCTCGAGACAAACGCGGCAGATTTCCGCAGTCGCGCTGGCGTGACTGAAATCGACGACTACATCGCAGTCGCCGATCCTGGCTCCCAGGTCATCGCCTTGATCGAGCTCGGCGACGATCTCAACGTCATTGTGCTTTTCACCCGCCGCGGCGATGGCCCGTCCCATCCGCCCTTTCGCGCCGACGAGAAGAATGCGCACCGCACTAACCATTGGCGGCGAATTCCTCCAACGTTTTGCGCAGCCGCGCCTGGTTCGCCTCGGTCATTTCGCAGAGCGGCAAACGGCATTCCGCCGTCATCACTCCGCGCCAGGCCAGCGCTGTCTTCGCCGGCACCGGATTCGGTTCGATGAAGAGGTCCCTGAAAATTGGGAGCAACTTCAAATGCATGTCGCGCGCACTTTTCGTATCGCCGGCGCGAAAACTTTGGACGAGCGCGACTACTTCCGCCGGAAATAAATTCGACGCGACACTAACCACACCGACCGCGCCCACGGAAAGAAAAGGGAGCGTGAGCGAATCGTCGCCGCTCAGGATCGTAAACGCCTCCGGCAAACGCGCGCGCAAATGACTGACCCGCTCGACGCTGCCGCTCGCTTCCTTGATCGAGACGATATTCGCGCAATCCATCGCGAGTCGCTCCACCGTCTCCGGGCCGATATCCACCGCGCAACGGCCGGGAATATTATAGAGGATCAGCGGCAACGCCGTCGCCTGCGCGATCGCCTGAAAATGCCGGAACAAACCTTCCTGGCTCGGCTTATTGTAGTAGGGCGCCACGACCAGCGCGCCATCCACGCCGATCTTTTCTGCCGCTTGGGTCGCCGCGATCGCATGCCGCGTCGAATTCGATCCCGTTCCGGCCAGGACCTGACAACGGCCCTTCGCGATTTCCGCCGCGATCCGGATCACCTGTTCGCGTTCGGCCTCGGACAAAGTCGGCGATTCGCCCGTGGTGCCGACCGCGACGATGCCGGAAACGCCGTCGGCGATTTGTCCTTCGATTAAATCTTCCAGCGCGGTCAGATCGATCTCTCCATCTCGAAATGGAGTGACGAGTGCGGTGTATGTCCCTCGAAACATTTTTGAAACTCTCCTGGAGAAATTAGCGATCTCGCGGGCTCAGAGTTCGATCGTCCCTTCGAAAACGAAATCCGCCGGGCCGGTAAGCGTCACGTTCTTGAATTGCTCGCCGGTTCTTTCGAAGCCCACCTGCAATTCGTTCCCGCCGCGCACCAGCACTCCGATCGGGCCATCGACCTTCTCCGTCGCCGCGAACACGAGCGCACTCGCCACCACGCCTGTTCCACACGCGAGCGTTTCGTTCTCGACGCCGCGCTCATAAGTGCGGATCGAGATCTGACGGCCGCCCTGGCGTTTGAGAAAATTTACGTTAGCGCCTTTGGGCGCAAAAAGTTCGTGATGTCGCACCGCCGATCCAATGCCGCGCACGTCTACGTTCTCCAGATCTTCCACCGGGATCACGACGTGCGGCACGCCACTGTTCACGAAATGTGCATCAACGGTCCGATCGGCTAACGGAATCTGGATTCCGAGCCGCAGATCTTTCGGCTCGCTCATTTGCAGACACACGAGTTCGCCCTGGAGATCGGCGCCAATCACACCCGCTGGCGTTTCAAACGATAGTTTCTCGACCGGTCCCGCGACGTGACTTGCGTAGCGCGCAAAACAACGCGCGCCGTTGCCACACATCTCCGCCTCGCCGCCGTCCGCGTTATAATAACGCATGCGAAAAGTCGCGCCGTTCGTAGGGCGCTCGAGGACCAGCACACCGTCGGCGCCGATCCCGCGATGGCGATCGCAAATCTTCGCGATCTGCTCCGGCGCCAGTTGCAAGTCGCCCGCGCGATTGTCGAACATGACGAAATCGTTCCCCGCGCCGTTCATTTTCGTGAAACGCAGCATTGGACAGTTGGTTACCACAAACGGCGGGCAAAGCCAAGGAGCGGCGGTTTGTAACCGCCGACGGCCCTCGGAACACAGGCTTATAGCCTGTGCGGCCAGCGGGATTGTATCCCGCTGTTTTTTCTCACATCAGCAGACTGCAAGTCTGCTGGCCGCACAGGCTATAAGCCTATGTTCCGGGCGCCGAGTTTAAGCGCCGGCGATTGGAATTCGCCGCTCCTTGGTTGCCGGAGAAGCGTTCGAGTTCTATCTGTGAAGTCTTGAATCGAAATCTCGCAAGAGTCGTCGTCTGGCTGGCGTTGTTGTGCATCACGGGCCCACTCGCTTTCGCGCAACTGGCGCCCGGCCGCTTCAACGGGATCATCCTCGATCAAATCCGGGACATGCCGCAAGGCGGGCGCTATTCGGCTTCGCGGGTCGCGACCATCCGGCTTCAGTCCGCCGCGCATTTCGAATCCGGAATATTCTCGGTCGTGCCCGATGCGGCCTCGCCGAGCTATTGCTCCGGCGCGACCTACCTCGTCTTCATCAAAACCATCGAGGCCTTGCGCGCGCGCAAAGCTCTTGATCTCGACCACGCGACTTTGGAGAGCCTGCTCATTCGCAACCAACGCGACGGTGAAGGCATCT
>JBEEHU010000160.1:0-18010 GCA_041167565.1 Verrucomicrobiota bacterium
CGGACTCCTCAAAGCCCATCGAATAGGTCCGCAATTCGCGAGACGAATGCTTTCGCCACAAGGCCGCGATCGTCGACGAATCGATGCCGCCCGATAAGAACACCCCAACCGGAACATCGGCCACCGATTGTCCCTGAATCGCCGCGATCAACGCCGACTCGAGTTCCCGCCGCGCCGTTTCTTCATTCGGCAGCGGATTGGCGAGACTGTTCTCGACGACCTTTCGATAGGACCAATATCGCTCGATGGCGGCATCGCCGCCGTTCAGCGTCAGGATCGCGCCCGGCTCCAGTTTGGAAATTTCCCGAAAGATGGATCGCGGCGCCGGAACGTAGCCGCGGGCCGCAAAAATCCGCAGCGCATCGCGGTCGATCGTCCCGGCAAAATCCGGATGAGCCCGGATCGCTTTGAGTTCAGAGGCGAAAAGAAACGCCTTGCCGGCGCGACCGTAGTAGAGCGGCTTTTCGCCGAAGCGATCGCGAGCCAGAAAAAGTTTTCGGTCATGCCGGTCCCAAAGCCCGAGTGCGAACATGCCGACAGATTCCCGCAACGCTCGCTCAAGCCCCCAAGAGGCGATTGCTTCCAGTAATGTTTCCGTGTCCGAATGGCCGCGCCAACCGCGGACGCCCTCGCTCTCCAACGCAGCCCGCAAAGCGGCGTGATTATAGATTTCGCCGTTGAACGTCAGCACGTAGCGCCCGCTCCGCGAAACCATCGGCTGATGGCCATTCGGCGAAAGATCAATGACGGAAAGGCGACGATGCCCAAGACCAATGCCGGCCTCGATCCAGATTCCTTCATCGTCTGGGCCCCGGTGGCGAAGGGTCGCCACCATGCGCCGCATTACCAGGGGATCAACTGGAGCGCTCGACAACACGCCTGCAATGCCGCACATCGTTCCCCATCCCTATCACGGTTCACCGCCGGAATGGCAAGCCCCACGAGTTTCCGCTACGTTGAAGATCATGGAGCCCGAAGTCTCGCTGAGCTGCGAAGGCATCGAACGCTATTTGGGCGAGGAGGATTCGCGCGTGCATGCGTTGCGCGGGGTCTCGCTCCAGCTCGAGCGCGGCACCGTCCACGCGGTCGTCGGTCCTTCCGGCTGTGGTAAGAGCACTTTGCTCTACATCCTCGGCTTGCTCGATCACGCCGACAGCGGCTGGGTCACGATCGAAAATGAGGCGGTGTCCCACCTCGTCGATGACGCTCTCGCGAAAAAGCGGAATGAGCTTCTCGGGTTCATCTTCCAATTCCATTTTCTCCTCGAAGACTTCACTGCGCAGGAAAACGTGATGATCCCGATGCGGCGGCTGGCCAGGTTGAGCGAGCCGGAGATGCACGAGCGGTCCGCGCATCTGCTCGAGGCCGTCGGATTGGGCAGCAAACTGAAACGGCCGAGCCGGCATCTCTCTGGCGGCGAGCAACAACGGGTGGCCGTGGCTCGCGCGCTGGCCAATAATCCGAGCGTGATTCTCGCCGATGAACCGACGGGAAATCTCGACAGCGCGAATTCGCGGCGCGCCTTCGAGTTGCTCCAACGAATTGTGCAGGAAGAACGAAAAGCGCTGCTCCTGGTGACGCACAACCCCGAGATCGCGGAAGCGTGCGATTGGATTCATGAGATGCAGGACGGGTTGATCGTCGGCAGCCATCCGCGCGGTCGCAGATGAAGCGCATATTCATTACGGGCGCCAGTTCTGGCATCGGGCTCGCCACGGCGAAACTGCTGGTTGAGCGCGGGGACGAAGTCTGGGGAACTTCGCGCGATGTCGCGCGGATCCCGCAGTTATCGCGTTTGCACGCTGTGCGTCTCGATCTCAGCGACAACGTGTCGTTAGGCGAAAGTTTCAAGATGGCGCTGCGGGAAGCGGGCCATTTCGACGTCGTGATTAACAATGCCGGCAGCGGCCATTTCGGCCCCGGGGAATTCCTTTCAACGGAGGCCGTGCATGCTCAATTTCAAACCGTCGTTTTCGCGCACATCGAGCTTTGCCGCTTCGCTCTGGCCTCGATGCGCGCGCGCGGTAACGGACGCATCATCAACGTCACTTCGCTCGCTTCACGTCTGCCCGTTCCCTTCATGGGCGCGTACAACGCCGCGAAAGCAGCGATGGCTTCTTTCACGATGTCGTTGCAACTGGAGCTCGAAGGCTCGGACATTCGCGTCATCGACCTGCAACCCGGCGACATCTCGACCGAATTCAATGACGCCGTCGCGAGAACGGATGGCGGTGATCCGCATTATTCAGCGCGGATCGAGCAGGCTTGGCGCGTAGTCGATAAGAACATGAAGGCGGCGCCGAAGCCGGAGTTGGTCGCGCGCCAGATTGCGAAGCTGATCGATGCCGCGAATCCGCCACCGCGCGCGACCGTGGGCGACTTCTTTCAATCGATCGTCGCTCCGTTCATTTTCCGATTCCTGCCGCAACGCGTCCGGATCTGGGGCTTGAAGAAATATTACCGGTTGTAGCCCTTGAGCATTACCGACGCAGTCATTCTCATGGCGGGAACCGGGTCGCGTCTTCGCGGCTCGGTGAATACAATTGCCAAGCCGCTTATCCCTATTGCCGGCCGTGCGCTGATTTCCTACGCGATCGATTCGTTCGACAAGGCCGGAGTCAAAACCCTCCACGCCGTGGTCGGCCCGAAAGGTGAAGAATTGGCGGCAGCGGTGGCGCCGCTTCTTCCACCGCACATGCAATTCCGCGCGATCTCGAATCCGAACTGGCAAAAGCAAAACGGGATCTCCCTTCTCACCGCCGCTGGAAAAGTCCGCGCGCCTTTTTTTCTCGCGATGGGCGACCACCTTTTTGAATCGTCGATTCTCGATCAGCTCGTCAAGCATGCCGACCTCAGCCGATTGAACCTGGCCATCGATCGGAAAATCGCTTCGATCTTCGATTTGGACGACGCGATGAAAGTCCGAAGCGAGGGCAACCGGATCGCCGCCATCGGGAAGAAGCTCAAGAATTTCAACGCGATCGACACCGGAATTTTCATTTGTCCGGAATTGATCTTCGAATATTTGGATCGCGTTTTACGGGAAGGAGACTGCAGCCTGGCGGACGGAGTTCGCTTGATGGCCGAAGAAGGAAATGCGCTCGCCGTCGATATCGGCGAGGCGTGGTGGCAGGACGTCGACACGCCGGAAATGTTGGCGCGCGCCGAGGAGGAAGTGAAGCGGCTTCTGTAGCCGCGGCCCTGGGCCGCGTGGGTGTGGCAAGGTTGCTCTCACGCTTCGCACAGAGAAGCGGCTACAGGACTGACCGCGCTTTCAAGGACAGCGCCAGAGTAACGGCTGTCACGATTAGAAGCAGATGCAGGATCAAAGAAGGCAATCCGACGACCGCGAGAAACACAAAAGAGAGCACGGCAACATCACGTTTAGTTAGCTGGATGAGCCAGGAAGCGAACTTCGGCCCGAAGAGCAACATCCCGGAGCGCTCCACTAATTCGCGATGGCGCGAATAGAGAACTCCGCCCAACGACTCGGCTGCGTTTTCGTCCGGCTTGCGTTTCGAGAGCAGGAATTCATTCGCGCCGATCAAGGCAGCCGCGATGAGCCCCTCACTGAGGTAGAACCAGCCGGAATGCCGCGAAAGTCCAAAGCCCAATCCGGCGGCGAGCAGAATGTTGCTGAAGACGTCGCAGAGATAATCCAGTCGTCGCCCGCTTTCGCTTTCCAAGAATTTCGCGCGCGCGATCTCGCCGTCACAACCGTCCAGAACGCTGAAGATCTGAAACAGCACCAGGCCCCAAAAGAACGACCAATAATTGCCGCGGAGGAGAATAAGGGATGCAACGATCGGAATCGGAATGATCAAAAGGGTCCATGTATTCGGAGTCGTGTGGAATCTGAGGAGAAGGCGCGTCACCACTCGCGAGATCGGCCGGTTCAAATATCGGGACACAAAACCGTCCTGCGACTTGCCGCTGCCGCGCAGGAATTTTTTCTCGATCTCGTCGATCTGGGCCCCATCCGTGATGTATTCCCATGCGCCCGGCTGAGACCGCGGCAATGATTCCAATCGGCGGAAACTGTCTTCCCACGATTGCTTCTCTTCTGCCGACGAAATGTCGATCAACTGCCGCATCGCCTTGCGGTAGAGAAACAGCCGAGTGTTAAGGACGAGATCGTAAGGCGCTCCATCGGCGTCGACCGTGAAGGCGACCATCGCCAGGCGTTCGTGTTTTGGCGTCCATCTCTGCACTTGATCCAGGTCCGACCGCCAGAAAATGCAGACGAGCACGGGCGCTGCCTCCTTGTTCTCGATCGCAAATTCATCGATCGAAAGCGCGAGTCGATCGAGCTGCCGCAACCCCGCGACGATCCAATCGGCCGATTCATCGGCGAGGATCAGAACGCGGCGAAAGCTATTGACCATGTGATTATCTTCAGGCGTAAGACTAACGTTCGTCCTCAAACTTCTTCGATGAGAATCGTCAGTCTGTGCCATCATACGCTCCCGTCGCACCATACCAATACCCAGCAATTGGTCTGGACGACGACGGAGCTGGCGCGGCTGGGCCATGAGGTTGAGGTAGTTTGTTGTAAGTCGGATGCCGTAGGCGCCGCGTGGCGAGAACGCATTGTCGATTACTACGGTCTCGAGGATCTACCGGATTCGATCGACTTCGTTCCGGTCTGTTCCAATCGGCCGCACGGCAGCATTTTGCCCGAAGCAAGGGCCGACCTGCGCAATGTTAACTACGCGCGCCGAAACCGGCGGGAACTTGTCCTGACGCGCGACCCGTTTGCTCTGACCCTCGCGCTGGCGGTGGGGTTGCGCTGTGTCTTCGAGACCTATCGCGTGGACATCAACGAGGACAAACGGTTCGGTCCATGGCGGGCGCTGAATTATCATCGCAAGAATCTGGTGGGCATTGTTGCGCATTCCGATCTCTGTCGCCGTAGCTTCATTGAGGCGGGAATCCCCGAAGCGCACGTCATCACGAATTACAATGGGTACGCCCCGACGCATTTCACCCCGACGTTAACCCGGGAGGCCGCGCGCGCGCATCTCGGTCTCGACGCGAACGATTGCATCGCCACCTACACCGGCCGGATCGACGTCACCAAAGGCATTCCCTTTCTGGCGCAGATGGCCCAACAGCTTCCCGAAGTAATTTTTCTGCTGGTGGGCGCAGCTTCCGGATCGGACGAGGAGAGAACCATCCTTCGCCTTGTGCAAGATGCTGGCGCCAAAAATGTCCGGCTGCGCCCGCGCGTGCCGCCGTCAGAGGTGGCATCGTATTTGTTCGCGTCCGATTGTCTGGTGATTCCGCCGACCGCAGCGCCGCTGCTCCGGCACGGTCACACGGTTCTTCCCATGAAAACGTTCTCTTACCTGGCCGCCGGCCGCCCGATCGTGGCGCCGGATCTTCCGGATTTACGCGAAGTGCTCCACCACGATGAGAATGCGCTCCTGGTCCCGCCCGACAATGTCGATGCGGCAGCGGCGGCCATTCGATTGGCGGTATCCGACCGGCTCGTCAGCGAAAAACTCGGATACGCGGCGCGGCGAAACGCGGCGCAATTTACCTGGCAGGCCCGGGCCGAGCGCTTGTCCCTCTTTCTCGAAAACGTCTGGGAGCAGGCTGGATTTCGGCTTGGAGAGACAAAACAAAGCAGGTAGGTTCCCGGCTATGCCTAACGAAGCTGAAGAATTCGACTTCGTCATGATCAAGCCGTCGCACTATGACGACGACGGCTATCCGATCGTTTGGTGGCGTACCATCCTTCCGTCCAATTCGCTGGCAGCGCTGAATGGCCTCGCCCGCGACTGCGCGACGCGCCAAATCCTGGGACCGAATGTCCGGATGAATCTGGTGACAATCGACGAGTGCAACCAGCATGTCGTTCCGGCCCGCATCATCCGCGAGATCAAACGGCGCGGCGCGAAGGCGCTGATCGGGCTGGTCGGCGTCCAATCGAACCAGTTCCATCATGCGCTCGATCTCGCCCGCGAATTCCGCGCCGCCGGGTTGCCGGTCGTGATCGGCGGCTTCCACGTCTCGGGTTGCCTCTCGATGTTGAAGGAAATACCACCGGAGATTCAGGAAGCGCTCGACATCGGTTGCTCGCTTTTCGCCGGCGAAAGTGAAGAGGGCCGGCTCGAGGGCCTGCTCCTCGACGCATGGCACGACAAGCTGAAACCGATCTACAATTACCTCGCGGACCTGCCGGGTATCGCGGGCGTCCCTTATCCGGTGTTGCCGCCGGAATCGATCGCACGCAATTCGGGAAACTGGTCGAGCTTCGATCTCGGGCGCGGCTGCCCGTTCGCGTGCAGCTTCTGCACGATCATCAACGTGCAGGGTCGGAAGAGTCGCTTCCGCACTCCCGACGATCTCGAAAACCTGATCCGCGAGAACATGGCGCAGGGGGTGGAAGCCTTTTTCATTACCGACGACAATCTCGTCCGCAATAAACACTGGGAAGATTTCTTCGATCGGCTGATCCACCTGCGCGAGACCGAGGGACTCAAGGCCAATCTCACCATTCAGGTCGACACGCTCTGCCATCGCGTGCCGAACTTTATCGACAAGGCGGTCCGCGCCGGCGTGATGCGCGCGTTCATCGGACTGGAGAACATCAACCCGGACAATCTGCTCGCGGCTAACAAGAAGCAGAACAAGATCACCGAGTATCGCGCCATGTTTCAGCAATGGCACGAGCGCGGCGTGTTCACGCTCGCCGGCTACATTCTCGGCTTCCCCGGCGACACCAAGGCATCGATCGTACGCGACATCGAGATTATCAAGCGCGAGCTGCCCGTCGATATTCTCGAATTCTTTTTCCTCACGCCGCTGCCGGGTTCCGAAGACCACAAAAAAATGCACGAGGCGGGCGAGTGGATGGATCCGGACCTCAACAAATACGATCTGCATCATCGCGTCTCGCACCACGCGACCATGTCGGACGCGGAATGGGAGGAGACCTACAAGGCCGCGTGGGCAACCTATTTTACCTGGGAACATATGGAGACGGTGGCGCGGCGACATGCGCGGCGGAAGGACGGCCGGCCTAACAAGGCGCTGCAATATCTGAATGAATTCAAGATGCTCTACCAGAACGAGGGCGTGCATACGCTGGAAGGCGGAGTCGTCCGACGCAAACGCCGCAAGTCCCGCCGCCCAACCCTGAAGCGCGAACCGGCACTGCTCTTCTATCCGAAATTCGTGTTCGAATCGTTGCGCAAGGGATTCAACTACTGGCGCGGGTTCCGCCAGGAAAAGGCGCTGCTCAAGCGCATCGTCAACGACCCCGAGCGCTACAGTTACACCGACCTTTCGTTGCAGAAGGCCACCGAGGAAGAACTGGACAACCTCGATATGTTTCAGAAGACGAGAGGCGGCGTCGAGGCGGTGGCGAAGAAACACCGCTACGACGACTTCAAGGCGGCGAAGGCGCTCGAGACGATTCCCGCCTGACGCTTCGTGGGTTTCGCCACCAAGCACTCGTTAGGCTGGAGTCTCGCGATCGAATCCAGCGACCTCGTCGTAGATCGACTCGAGCCGCTCTGTCAGCGTCTGCCGATCGAATTTGCGTTCGGCCAGCCGGCGGGCGGCGACGCCCATCTCGCGCCGCAGCGACTGCGATCCGAGCAGTTGAGCGAGCCGCGCGGCCAGTGCTCCGGCGTCGCCTTCAGGAACAAGAAATCCGGTGACCCCATCTTCGATCGCCTCGGGAATTCCGGAATGTTTGGTGCCCACGACCGGAAGTCCCGACGCCGCGGCCTCCACCACGACATTAGGCAACCCTTCGGCGTCTCCATCCGATGCAATCACACTTGGCACGGCGAGGACCGACGCGCGGCGCATCCATTGCGCCACTTCGTCGGACGGCAGCTCACCGAGGAAGCGGACGCGATTTTCCAACTCGCGCGTTTCCCGTTCCAATGCGGCGCGCAGCGGTCCATCCCCGATGATTACGAGTTTGGCATCCGCGATTTCCTTCAGCGCCTCGATCAACACCTTCGTCCCCTTCTTCTCCACCAATCTTCCGACATGCAGAATGAGCCCGGGCTCCGCCGGCGTTTCGTTAGGCCGAAAGCGGTCGAGATCGACGCCATTATGGTGAGTGCGTGTCCGCGCCTCAGGATAACCGCGCGCGATTGCCCGCCGGCGCAGCGCATCCGAAACCGCGAGGAACAGCGCGCCGCGATGTTGCAGCCGTTTTTTCCCAAGCGCGTAACGCATCCAACTCAGACGCCCGGACGCGAGCAACGCGCGGTCCGATCGGGTGACGTCATAACCGCGCAGGCTCGTGATCAGTGGCACGCCAAGCGCGCGCGTCAGCGGCAGGACGAGAAGCCCGTCGGTTCCGAAATGCGCATGGATGAGAGCGGGCCGCGCGGCCCGCAGCTCGGCCTCGATGCGGCCACCTCGCCCGCGCAAACGAAACGCCAGCCGCTCGCCTGCGCTCTCCGCCACGATCATGCCCTCGCGCAACCGTCGCACCACTTCGCCTTTCCGCTCGAGCCCCACGACCATCGGCCGCCAGCGATTCAGCGCCGCCGCCTGGTCTTGAATGAAACGCTCGGATGCGTTGAACACCGCGCTGCGAAAGATTGCGACGACCGGCTTTTGCTTATCGTCTTCGCGCGCGGACATGTGTCTTGGTCAACCGCCGCTCGCGCGGATACAAGCCGAAAATAATGGACTCCACCGCGCAACGCCTAATCCTCAGAGGCGGCAGCTCCGCCGCGCTCGGTTTCGTGATCCGCCTCGGCGCGCGACTGCTCTTCGTCTTCATCGCGGGCCGGCTCTTCGGCGTAGCCTTGTTCGGCGCGTTCAGCATCGCCGTCGCGGTGGTCGAGCTCGCCGTCACCATTGGCGGTGCCGGGATGAAGCGCCAGCTCTTCAAACTGCTCGACGAAGGGCACCATTTGCGCCCGCCCCCGCACATCGTCATCGACGGCATCATCCTGGTTTTCGCCGCCAGTTTTTTCTGCGCCGCGCCGATCATGTTCGCCGTCGCCTTAGTTCCCAACTCAATTATCGCCGGCAACACCGCTACTGCGATGTTCCTGCTCGCGCCGATGATTCTCGGGCAATCGCTCCTCGATCTCCTTCTCGCCGCCACTCGCTGGACCCACAAGATGCGTCATCAAGTCTGGGCGCGGTCGATCATCGAGCCGTATGCCGGAGTGGCCGCTTCCTGCGTCGCCTGGGCCGCTGGTTACCAGACGACCGGCCTGATCATCGGTTATTGGGCCGGCACGATCGCGGCCGTTGCTTACTCGCTTGTCGGCGCGCGCCGTTGCCTCGGGCCGTTCTCGTTCGGAACCTATCGCCTCGTGCCCGCGCGTTTCGCCCAGATCGTTCGTGAGACCGCGATGCCGACTTTGTCCGACTTCACCAACGCGCTCGCCGGACGTCTCGATCTCTATCTTGTCGGTTTGTTCCTTGGCGAATCAGCGGCCGGCATTTACGGAATGGCGCGCCAGATTCGCACGCCGATTCGTCAGGTCCGCCAGAGTTTCGACAGCCTGCTCACGCCGATTGTTTCCAAGACCCTCACCTTCGCGGGACCGATCCAGACCGGCCAGGCGACCGCCTCGGCGGCGCGCCTCATCCTGGCGATCCAACTTCCAGTCCTGATCGCGCTGTTCATCGTGGGCGGGCCGTTGCTCCACTGGATTGGCCCCGCCTTCGCCGCCGGCTATTGGGCGATGCTGATGTTGGGGGCGACCGAAGGTATCCAGGGCGCTTATGGAGTGAGCGATCTCATTTTTTTCTACCGCCGTCCTCATCTCATTCTCTGGATTACCGCGGCGGGCGCCGTCGTGAACCTTGCTGCCGCCTGGCCGTTGATCGCGCTTTACGGCGTCAACGGTGCTGCCCTGGCCGCCTTACTCGGCACCGCCGTCGCAGCGCTGACCCGACGCTGGTTCTTGCGTTCTCACTTCGGGATCGCCGTTCCGCTGCATCACAGCGCCGCTCCGATTCTCGCCGCCGCCGTGAGCGTTGCCGTTGCGATGGTATTGATGACGTTGCCTTTGGCCGGCTCGATCCGTTGCGGCGTGGCCTTGATCGCGGCCCTCGCCATTTATTGGGTCGTGCTCCGCGTCCTCGTCAGGCTCACAGGCGAGAGTCTCGCGCTCACCCATTTCGTCACGCACGCGGCCGAGGCCGCGCCGGAGTAGCACTCGTTCACCGGCTCAATTCACGGCGGTAAATCCGATAGGTCTTGTACTTCTGGGCGCCAATCGCTTCGAGAAATCGATTGATCATGTGATTGTTTTCCAGAGTAAGGCTCAGCTCGGGGATGAATCCGCGCTTGTGCATTCCCTCCTCGATAATTCGCAGCACAAGCATCTCCGCAATCCCGTGCCGGCGGAACTTCGGGATCACTCCGAGCGCGATCAGACGCGCCCTGTTCGTTTTGCCTTTGTAATAAAGAAGTTTCGCCAACCCGATCGGAAGACCGAACGTGGTCAGTCGTCCGTTCACATGGCGCAACGCCACATTGATGTCGGGTATCGCCAAAATGAATCCGACCGGTTGCCCGCCAATCTCCGCGATCAGGGCGAGTTCCGGAACGACCAATTGTTTCAGCTCCTTGGTCATGTAGTCGAATTCGTTCTCCGTGAACGGCACGTAACCCCAGTTGTTGCGCCACGCTTCATTGTAAATGTCGCGAATCCTCCGGCCCTCCGCGACGATGTCGGGCATCTTCACCGGACGAATGGTCACGACCTCGAGGCGCTTTTTCATCGCGTCCGCCAGGCGGCGAAGACGCGTCGCGGCCTCGGCGGGATCGGCAAACCACCAGGCGTAAAGGTCCATCGTTTTCTCAAAACCCCAGCGCTCAATCAGGGCGCCGTAATACGCAGGATTGTGTGAAGTGAGGAGCATCGGCGGATGTTGAAATCCATCGATCAACAAGCCGCAGACATAATTCGTCGAGTAATCGATCGGGCCCATTATCTCGTCGCGGCCTTTGCGACGCAGCCAATCCGCCGCCGCGTCGAACAACCCATTGGCCACCGCTTGATCGTCGATCGACTCGAACAAACCGAAACAGCCGACATTCGTTTTATGGTGCGCGTTGTAGTTCGGATCGTCACTGGCCATGATCCGCCCCACGATTTCGCTGCCGGAACGAGCGACAAAAAGCGCGGCGTCGCCATGCTCGTAGAAAGGATGTTTTTCCCGGTCGAGGAACTCCTTGCGTTCGATCAGGAGCGGAGGCACCCACGCCGGATCGTTCGAATAAATTCGCCAGGGAAGTTTAAGGAAGGCGTCCCGTTCCTTCGGCGAATTTACCTGGGTAACTTCAATCGGAGGCATGGGATGTCACCATTGGTTCCAGTTCGCGACAGATTGCATTCTGCCGGACGGCGAGAACCACGAGGAGCAAATTTAGGGCGGTAAGTTCAACCAGGAAATACCAAACGGGCTGACCAACGAAGAGAAGCAGAAAGAGCAAAAGCATCCGCGCATTGGTCCTGAAGAGAAAAAAGAGATTGATCATGGTCCGGTTGCTTTGCCGGTAGCGATCTCGAAACGCTGGCGGCACACCATCGGCGAAAACCCGGCGCGCCGCTTCTTCCAGACGCACGAGACACGGGCACAACATCTCTTGTTCGGTGACATAACCAAGGTGGAGCTTGAGCAAAAGTCTTTTCCAGAAATCTGCGCTCCACGTCACCGCCTCATATTGCGATCGCAGGTCGGACGATAATTCGAGCGAGCTTGATTTCCCGGCGGCGAAGCGAAGATAGGCATCGCGGCAAAACTCCGCGGCCTCACTTTGCAAACGATGGCTCAGTCCCGCCAGCACGGCGACGACCCAAATTCCCCGCGATCCGCCCTCCGCCACAAGGCGCAAACAAAGATGCACGTAAACGCTAGCATAAATCAGATTGTCCCCGATGCCATCCAGGACGCGACCGCTCGGGCTCTGGCGGTTCGTCAAACGGGCGAGCTGCCCATCCGCATTATCCATCGCGTTCGCGAAAACGTGGAGACCCATCCCCACGACGTTTGTCGGGAGATCCCGATAGAAATAAAGGTGTCCGGCGCCTATCCCGATCGCAGTCCCAAGAAGCGTGACGCCATTGGGGCTGACCCGCGCCCACGCAAAAAAACGCGCCAACTGGAAACCGACTTTGCGATAGAAATGAAGATCAAGAAACCCTTCTATTTCTCGCGACTTGTAGGTCGCTTCGATATCAGCCCGAACGGCCCGGTCCGGCATTGCGGCGGACTAAGCGTGCTGCATCGCGGCGGGGACGATTGGAACGAAAACGTCGGAGAGAATGTTCAGCGCCTCGTCCAGATCCTCCCGCGTATGGTTCGCGGTCACGCAGGCGCGAAAACAAATCCGGTCCTCCGGCACCGCCGGGTAATCGACCGGGGCAACGAAAAGCCCGCGGCGGCGAAGTTCGTGACCGAGTTGATACATCCGGCCGCGGTCTCCAACCACGAGCGGCATGATGTAAGTCGTGGAATCGCCAGTATCGATGCCCAGGCCATTGACCTGAGTGCGAAAATAATCCGCGTTCTCCCAGAGACGGGTCCGCAGCTCGGGTTGCCGGGTCGCGATTTCCAGCGCTTCCAGAATTGCTCCGATCACCACCGGCGGCAGCGCGCAGGAATAGACGTAGGAGTGCGCATAAAAGCGGAGGTAATCGAGCGTTTCCTTGGGCCCGGCGACGAACCCGCCCAAGGCTCCGAAAGCCTTCGAAAAGGTGCCGTAAACCAGTTGGATGCGGTCCTCCACTCCCAATAGTTCGCCAGCGCCGCGTCCATTCTTGCCGCAGGCCAGCATCGAGTGCGCTTCATCAATAAGAACGCTCGCATTATGCGACTCGGCCACGTGAATCAGTTCGTCCAGATTCGCGAGATCGCCGTCCATGGAATAAATCCCCTCGACGATGACGAGCGCGCGCTTCCCTTTCCGCTTGCTCAGCGCCGCATCGAGAGAAGCGGAATCGTTATGCTCGAAACGATCCAGCCGGCAACGCGAAAGCACCGCGCCATCTCGGAGGCTGAGATGCGATCGGTTATCCAAAACCGCCACGTCGTTTTTGCGCAACAATCCCGAAATCGTTCCGAGTGCGCCACCGAAGCCGCTGTTGAAAAGCATCGCGTCCTCCCGACCCAGGAAGTTCGCCATGCTCCGCTCGAGCTGCCGATGCAGATCGGTCATGCCGGAGAGTGTGGGAGAACCGCAAGCGCCCATTCCGTATTTTGAGAGCGCGGCCTTGGCGGCTTCGATCACCTTTGGGTGATTCGCCAAGCCAAGGTAATTGTAGGAGCAGAGATTGACGACCGGCTGGGATTTGCCGCCGTACTGGATCGTGGTGCGAGCATCGGCAGACGCGAGCAGGTCCGGTTCGTAAAGGCTCGCTGCCCAGATGGCCCCCTTCCGGCGCCACTCCGTAAATCCGTCCGGCGGGGCCAGCGGTTCGTCGCGCTCGCCGGCGACGAAATCGCCGAGGCCGAGCGTCTCGTCGTAGTTCAGCTCGGCCTCAATCCCTTCGTCGTCACCTTTCATATAAATATAAAGGCATCTAGCTTGAGCCCGGCGGGCTGGGGAATCAACTCCATATCTGGGTCATGCGGCGTTCCCACGCCTCATGGTTCCTTTTGGCGTCTCGGATGAATGGCGATGCGGCGATCGCCTTGATAATTACTCGATTGAGCAGGCTGACAAAATAAGAGAGGGGTCGCAAAACGTCCATAAATAAAACGACCCGGATACCCGTCGGTGTCGTTCAGTGGAAATTCTTGAATTTCGCGCCCACTTTACCTTCGCGAATTGGCATCGGGCGCATCCCGATCTTCGGCGCGCGCATGATCTTCCGGCAGCGGAGCTGATCGAGAATGGCCAAATGGGATCGCCCTTCGCGCCAGCAGCACCACGAGTTGGAAAAGGTAAGTTATCAACACGCTGAGACGGACCTTCGATTCCCCTCGCTCGCGATCGCGGAAGACGATCGGTATTTCTTTTACCCGGAATCCCGGCGGCGCATTCGCGATAAGTTCCAGCGCGATTTTGAAACCGGCGGCGTCGCTCTTGCACGCGAGAAGCCGCGCCCGGTCCGTGGCAAAAAATCCCGAGAGCGGATCGCGGAGGCGCGTGAGCGGCCGAGCCAGCCAACAAGCCACTCGCGACATCAAGCGCCGCCACCAGGGCCAACCCGGAGTGCGGCCGCCCGGCACGTATCGGCTGCCAACGACCATGTCCTGCGAACCATCGAGAAGCGGCGCGACGAGATCGCTGATCCGATCGGGTGGATGGCTCAGATCTCCGTCCATGACAAGAATCCAGCGGGAATTTGCCGCGGCCGCGCCCGCCAGCACCGCCCCGGCCAGGCCGCCGGTCGGATGTTCCCGCCGCAGCAGGCGAACTGGATGAGTCTGCGCGAAAAGAAGAATGCGTTCGCAGGTTTCGTCAGTCGAACCGTCGTCGACAAATAACACTTCGATCCCGAGCGTCCCGGAAGTCTCCTCAGAGATTCGCTCGAGCAGCGGCTGGATGTTGTCCGCTTCGTTCAGCGTTGGGACTATGATGGTGAGGAGGCCCGCACTCATTTCCGTTGCACCCTAGCGGCGAATCGTAAACCCGTAGCTCTACGATTTCGCGCATTTACGTTCTACATTGGATGATGATCGAGAAGACAACCGAATGGGAAGCCCGGTTTGCGGCGCTCCTCGCCGAGGAACAGAGCGCGAGTGACGCGGCGCACGACGAGGGGCATGTGAGGCGCGTCGTTGCGAATGCGAGGAAACTTGCCGAGGTGGAAGGCGCCGACCTTGCGGTCGTGTTACCGGCCGCGTGGCTGCATGACTGCGTATCGATCGCGAAGAACTCCCCGCAACGGTCGTCGGCATCCCGTCTCGCCGCGGAGCGCGCAGGCGCATTGCTCCGCACGGCCGGTTACCCCGCGCAGCATATTCCCGCGATCGAGCACGCGATCGAGGCGCACAGTTTCTCCGCTCGCGTAATGCCGCAGACGCTCGAGGCAAAGGTCGTGCAGGATGCGGATCGGCTTGAGGCGCTCGGCGCGGTGGGGATCGCCCGCACCCTGATTACCGGTGGCGCGAACGGCACGCCGTTTTACGATTTAGCCGAGCCATTTCCCGTCAACCGCGCCGCCAATGACCGCACGAGCATCATCGACCATTTCTTCACCAAATTACTGACGCTGGCAGCGACGATGCAAACTGCCTCCGGCCGCGCCGCCGCGCAGCAGCGCGCGCAGTTCTTGAGGCGATTCCTCACCCAGCTCGGCAACGAGATCGGCGTTCCATTCCGCTGACGCGGAATGGCGACCCTAACGGGATTCGAACCCGTGTTACCGCCGTGAAAGGGCGGTGTCCTAGGCCACTGGACGATAGGGTCAGGGAAAGCCGGGCAATATCAGAAGCGCGTCCCTGCGATGCAAGTTATTTGGGGGACTGGCGCTTTGCGATTGTTGAAGCGGACCGCTCTTTGATAAAACAGCGGATGTCCACCTAACCCCTGGATCATTCACCCTTCGAAGGAGGAAATCCCCATGAAAAACAAAAACCTCCGCCCCGTATTCCGGAACCTCATCGCGATTGGCGTCGTCTGCCTCACCCTGGGCACGCCCTCGCTATCCCTTGGCTGGGGACCCGGGGGCCACATGATGACAGCCCAAATCGCGTTCGACCGGCTCAACCCGAGAGCAAAAGCGCAAGCCAAAATGCTGCTGGCCATCCCGATCAATCCGGCCGCCACCTCAGCGAAGAGCAAGGACTTCGTCAACGCCGCGTACTGGGCCGACGACCTCAGATCAATTCCTGCCTTCAAATCCTTTGAGCCGCTTCACTTCATCGGCAAGCCGTTCTCGACCGATGGAACGCCCTTGCCGGCCATACTCGTACCCAACATCGTCACCGCTCTCCGGGATAATGTGAAAATCCTCAAGACGAGCACCGATGATAATGCGCGGGCTCAGGCGTTGCGGCTGATCATTCATTTCGTGGGTGATATTCATCAGCCCCTGCATTGCACCGACAAAGTCACCAGCGCTCTTCCCGGCGGAGATCACGGCGGAAATTTGGTGACAATCAAGATCACCGACCCAAATGGGAATCTGCGAAGCATTAACCTGCACAGCTACTGGGACAGCGGCTTGGAAAGTTTCCCGAAAGGCGGAGCACCTCCTCAATACCTGCCTCCGCCGCTCAGCCAGATTTCTCCCGCGGCGGCTTTGGCGAGGAACGAAAATCCGGCCACTGACCCGGCTTTGAAACTGAATGATCCGTTTAACTTTTCGGCGTGGGCGAACGAGAGTTTTAGTCTCGCAAAAAGCGTTGCTCACAATGGCGTGAGCAATGGGCTCGAGCCGAGCGCGGCCTACAAGAGCAAAGGCGTGCAGGTTGCCCGTCAACGAGTTGCCTGGGGCGGCTATCGGCTGGCCGCGCTCCTCAATTCGATCTGGCTCTAGACGATTTCAAATTCAGGACGAGCGACGCGGTCCGCGCGGTGGCGCCGCCATGCGCGGCCAGAACGGCCTGGGCGTTTGCCACCAATCGCAGCGCTGCCGTGCGATCGCGCAGGAGCCAGGCGATCTGTTCGTGGAGTGAATTTTGATCGCGCACCTGCACCGCGGCCTTGTTGGCGACGAGCGCCTGCGCGAGCGCGGAGAAGTTTTCCATGTGCGGGCCGAAAAGCACCGGCTTGCCCGCGAAAATCGGCTCGACCGGATTTTGACCGCCGCGTGCGGTCAGACTTTTGCCGACGAAAACAATCGTCGCCACCGCATACCAATTTTGGAGTTCACCCGTGCTATCCAGGAGCAGACAATCGGGCGGCGCTCCTGCGGCGGTATCGGCGTCGCTGCGCAAATCCACCTTTAGACCCAGCCGTTCGAGCTGGCTGCGAATCTGCGCGGCGCGCTCCACGTGACGCGGAGCGATGATCAGAGTGAAGGCGGGGAAATCCGTCCGGAGCCGTTGGAAGATTTCGGCGAGGATTTCTTCTTCGCCAGCGTGCGTGCTTCCGCCGAAAAGAATCGGGCGATCGCCATCGATTCCGAAAGCGCGCAAGACCTGCATGGGAAGATCGGCATTCAATCTGATCTCCGCCGGGTCGTACTTGATGCTTCCCACTTTCTGGATGCGTTCCGGAGCGACCCCGAGCGCGGTCCATCGCGCCACGTCTTCTGTTTCCTGAACGCAGACGAGATCGAGAGAGCGAAACGTGGGCGCGATCAGGAAAAGAAAACGGCGAAAGCGTTCTTCGGATCGTTTGGATAAGCGCGCGTTGACCAGGGCGATCGGAACGCCGCGACCGCGCGCTTCCGCGGTCATGTTCGGCCAGACCTCCGCCTCAACCAGGACAACTCGCACCGGTCGGATGACGGCAAACGCGCGGCGCATGATTGGCCAGAAATCCAGCGGGCTATAAAGCACCTCCATTCCATCGCCTGCTTCCGAAGTCGCCACATGAAAGCCCGTGGTCGTCGTCGTGGTCAGGACACAAAAAAAATCCGGGTCCAACTGCCGGAGTTTTGCCGCCAGCTTCAGCGCGATCGCCACTTCACCAACGCTGACGGCGTGAATCCAGGTGCAGCGATGCGATGCAATCCGCTCGCGCACTTCCCGATCGTAAAAGCCGAAACGCTGTCCGAATTTATGCCGGTAATTTCCGCGCCGGAGCAGTTTTGAAATTTGCCCCGGAAGAAAAAAGAGGAGCCCGATCGGATAGAGAAGATTGTAGAAGAGCCTGATCATTCAACGCGCGCGCGCCTCGGCGGGAATGCCGCTTCGCTGCAAGAACAACACCTCGGTGGCCCCGTACTTCCTCGCCCGCGTGATCTCCCACAATGGCATCGACGGCATCTGTTCCGCGGGGCGCTTCTCGAGGACGAAGATACCGGACGGCCCGAGGATTTCCGCGAGCTGGTCGTCTTCCAGGAGCAGGCGAGTGAATTCGCCGCCCGACTTTGTTTTCTCGTAGGGCGGATCGGCAAAGATGATCCGGAATGCGTCCCGCGTTTGCGTGGCGCGCAGAAAAGCAAAC
>JBEEHU010000161.1:0-7921 GCA_041167565.1 Verrucomicrobiota bacterium
CGCTCAAATCGGTTTATAACATCGCCATCGATCTGGCAGCACAGGCGCGGGCCCAGAAGAGCGGCTCGCGCAACGAGGCGCAATCCATTCTCTTGAGCATGCCGGAGAACGCTACCCTGAAATCGCGCCACGGAGACGAACGCGTGATCGAGCAGGTCGCCTCCCCCATTCGCGACAGCAAGAACGAAGTCGCCGGCGTAGTGCTTGTTTTCCGCGACATCACCGAACGTCAGCGCAACGAAGCCGAGCGACGCAAAGCCGAGACCCTGGAACAACTCGGCTTGCTCGCCGGCGGAATTGCGCACGACTTCAACAACCTCCTCACCGCGATCATCGGCAATATTTCCCTGGCCTCCCTGCTCCTCCCGCCCGACGACGAAATGGGAACGCGGCTGAACGATGCGAAGAACGCCTCGATGCGAGCGCGCGACCTTGCCCAGCAGCTTCTCACCTTTGCCCGCGGCGGCGCACCGATCAAAAAAACCGCGTCGATCGGAAAACTAATCCAGGATACAGTCAGCTTCTCGTTGCGCGGAACGCACAGCCGGAGCGAATTCCTTTTCGGCGCCGATCTCTGGCCGGCGGAAATCGATCCAGGGCAGATCAGCCAGGTCGTCGCGAACCTCGTCGTCAACGCAGACCAGGCGATGCCCAACGGCGGCACTTTGCGCGTGAGCTGCGATAACTTTAGCTACAACTCCGATTCCTCCCCCACCATCACAGATCTCCTGCCGGGCGATTACATCCGGATCGCGATCCGCGATGAAGGTGTCGGCATGCCGGAAAATGTTCTCAAGCGCATTTTCGATCCTTACTTCACGACGAAACCCAAGGGCAACGGCCTGGGACTCGCCACCACCTATTCGATCGTCAAGAACCACAATGGGCTCATCTGCGTCGAATCGCAGGTCCACTTCGGTTCCACCTTCACCCTCTATCTCCCCGCGCTCAGACATCACGAAATGCCGGTAGAACCACCGCGCCAGATGAACCAGGTCATTTCGGGCACGGGCCGCATTCTGATTGTGGATGACGAAGAAGCCATCCGCGCGCTCGTCGAGTTCACGCTCGAGCGCCTCGGTTATCAAGTGACGCAAGCGGAGAGCGCGCTGGAAGGCGTCGATATCTACCGGCAAAAACTCGAAGCGGGCGAACGGTTCGACGCCGTGATTCTTGACCTCACGCTTCCGGGCGGGATGGGCGGCAAGGAAGCGTTGAAGAAACTGATCGAGATCGATCCCACCGTGAACGCGATTGTTTCCAGCGGCTACGCAATGGACGCGACGATGAGCCGCTACCAGGATTTCGGATTCCGCGGCGTGATCGCCAAGCCGTACGAAGCCGCGGAGCTGGGCAAAATCGTGCACGAAGTGATCGCTTCCAGCCACGTCAACCTCGTGCCGGATTATCCGCTGCAGGCCGCGGGTTGAAGTCGGTCGCTCTCCTTTTCTGATTCTTCTTGCGAGGCTTTGAGGCGACCCTAGTGTTTCGCCATGCGCGAAATTCGTCCAGCGGCCTACGATTCAAAGATCGAAGGTAACGTTATTTTTACTCGCCTGGATGCGGCGATGAATTGGATGCGCAAGAATTCGCTCTGGCCGATGCCGATGGGTCTGGCGTGTTGCGCGATCGAATTGATGGCCACGGCTGCGGCCCGGTTCGATATCTCGCGCTTTGGCGCTGAAGTGATGCGGTTCTCGCCGCGCCAATGCGACGTGATGATCGTCGCCGGCACAGTCACCTACAAAATGGCGCTGGCCGTGAAACGAATCTACGAACAGATGCCCGAACCAAAATGGGTGATTGCGATGGGCGCCTGCGCATCGACCGGCGGAATGTATCGCTCCTACGCGGTGCTCCAGGGGATCGATCAACTCCTGCCGGTAGACGTTTACATTTCAGGCTGTCCGCCCCGCCCCGAAGCGTTATTGGAAGGTTTGATGAAGCTGCAGGCAAAAATTTCGGGAGAAAGTTCCTTCCGCGACCAGAAGCGGGAATTAGTGAATCAGCTCGAAGGCGTGCTGGCATGACCGCTCTGTTTCAGCCTTCATCCCTTACCCCTCCTCCTTTCTCCGCATGACTGGGCCCGAACTTCTCGCCTCGCTCGGAAAACTTCTCGGTCCCAAAATTCAGGAGAAGGCTGAGTTTCGAGGCGAAACGACTTTTGTCATTCTGCCAGCCGACCTACGGGAGGTCGCAAAATTTTGCCGGGACGAACTCTCGTTCGATTACCTCGTCGACATCACAAGCGTGGATAATTTCGGTGAAGAACCCCGGTTCGAAATTGTTTATGAACTTTATTCGATGACGCTCGCGATTCATTTGCGCGTGAAGCTCCGCGTTTCCGAGGACAGCGGCGAAGTCGCGTCCGTTTCCGACTTTTGGCCGACCGCCAACTGGCACGAACGTGAGATTTACGACATGATGGGAATCAAGTTTGTCGGCCATCCGGACCTGCGCCGGATTTTAATGTGGGACGGCTACCCCTACTTTCCGCTGCGAAAGGAATTTCCGCTGGAAGGTTTGCCAAGTGATATGCCGGACGTGGCCTTCTCGGAAAGCGCGCCGCTCGAAGGCGGTCCATTCGTGACAAGTCCAAGCACCGCCACGACGAAAGATCGCGAGCCCCGGGCGCGAAGGCCGATTGAGCCGCAGTAACGAGGTCGGCGCCTTGTTGAAACTGCTTCTGCTTTTTCTCCTGATTCTTTGCGTCGCCGTGCTCGCCGTGATGGCCGCGGCTTATCTAAATCTGCGTCCGCTGCCCAAGGATGCGGTCGCGGACCGAATTCTTGTGGAGAAAGCGGCGCGCCGTCTGACTCTTTTGCGCGGCCAAACCGCGCTGAAAACATATCGCGTGGCGTTAGGCCGGGCGCCCATTGGTGCGAAGGAGTACGAAGGGGACCAGCGCACACCGGAAGGAATCTATTCCATCGACTTTCACAAACCGGACAGCGACTACCATCTCGCTTTGCACATCTCGTATCCCGAACAAAAGGGACATTGATCGCGCTGCGACGCAGGGTCTTTCCGCGGGGAGCGACATCATGATTCACGGTCTCCCGAATGGGCGGAGCTGGATAGGAGCGTTTCATCGACGGACCGATTGGACGGCCGGTTGCATCGCCGTGAGCGACTACGAGATCGAAGAAATATTCCGGGCAGTTCCGGACGGCACGCCGATCGAGATCCGGCCGTAAAGTCGCCAAGCGCCTAAGGTCCGAGACAGTCGTCCAACAAGCGCAGGAAACTTCCGGCCGCCGCCTTCCCCGTTTGCAGCACTTCGTCGTGACTCAGGTTCTCCGTACCGATTCCCGCCGCCCAATTCGTCAGGCAGGAGAACGCGGCGACTTCCAAGCTCAGCGCGCGCGCCTGGATCGCTTCGAGGACGGTGGACATGCCGATCGCATCCGCGCCTAACGAGCGGAGCATCCGCACTTCGGCCGGCGTCTCGTATTGCGGCCCGAGCAGTCCCGCGTAAATGCCCTCGTGCAAAACAATGCCGAGCGATTTGGCGGATCGAGTAAATTTTTCTCGCCAAATTTTGGAGTACGCTTCCGTCAGGTCGATGAACTGCGCGCTACCCAGCAATGGAGTCGTGCCGGTAAGATTGATGTGATCGGCGAGCATCATCCAGGAACCGGGTGCAAAGGTCTTATTCGCCGTTCCGGCGGCGTTGGTGAGGATTAACTTCTTGATTCCGGCGGTGGCGAGGAGCCGAACTCCGGCTGTAATATCGCGCGCCGAATGTCCTTCGTAGAGATGCACACGGCCCTGGGCGTAAACGACCGGTCGGCCCTTTATGTTTCCGCAAACGAATCGGCCGGCGTGCCCGGGGACGGATGGCTTCGGCAGATCGTCGAACTCGGAATACGAAATCGAATTCTCCGCCTCGGCTTCGTCCACCAGCTTATTCAAGCCGGAACCGAGAATGATGGCGGTGTCGGCACCCCAGCCGCGCAAGCGTTCGAGTGCCGCTTCGCTCACAGTCACGCCGCCGAGACCGGCGGCGCGTTCTCCGGTTTCCTGGTGGCCACCATCACATCCGGCCGCAGCGCTTCGTCGCGGATCGAGGTGATCTTGCTGTCCTGTTTTGGATACGCGATGCGGGTGTGAAGCATCGTCATCAAAGTGAAACGAAAACGTTCCGCGATGACGTTCAAATCCGCGAGCGTCAGATCGCATTCCACCAACTGGCCGTCGGCGATCCGCTGGCCGATCAACTCCGTCACCATCTGCTCGATCTTTTGCGGCGTCGGTTTCTCCAGGCTCCGCGAAGCGCTCTCGACGATATCGGCGAGACTGATGATCGCGCTCTCCTTGGTCTGCGGTTTCGGTCCGCTGTAGCGGAAGGTTTCCTCGCGCACTTCCGGAACGTCTTCTTCGCGAAGGTTCATGATCTTGCCGCCGGTGCGGGCGTCTTCCTGCTGCTGCAAGGCGCGCTTGTAAAAGTAGAAGACCAGCGAGGTGCCGTGGTGTTCCTGGATGATGTCGATGATCCGCTGATTCAATTTGTGCTTCAGCGCCAGGTCCACGCCCTCTTTCACGTGCGCGATAATGATGAGCGCACTCATCGTCGGCGCGAGATCGTCGTGCGGGTTGCGCTCGAAGTTCATGTTCTCGGTGTAATACTCGGGCTTCACCAGTTTCCCGACGTCATGGAAATAGGAGCAAACGCGGCAGAGGGTCGCGTTCGCGCCGACGCCTTCCGCGGCAGCTTCGGCCAGGTTGGCCACGACCAGGCTGTGATGATAAGTGCCCGGCGCTTCGATCGTCATCCGGCGCAGCAACGGATGGTTGAGATCGGACGCTTCCAGCCACGAAATGTCGGTTGTGACCTGAAAGAGATGTTCGAACATCGGCAGCACTCCGCCGACGATCGTCGCAGTGACGATGCCGTTGCCGATAGCGAGCGCGCTTTGCACTCCGATCATTTTCCAATCAATTCCGTTGGGTAAAAAGAAATCGATGGGCCCGATGCCACCAAAGGTGAGCGACAAAAGCCAGATCGCGATCCCAACTCCGAAACCGGCCCGGATGAGCCGGCTGCGGCGCCGCACCTGGAGCGTGAGATAAACCGCGGTGAATCCGCTGATCAACCCGCAGACGAGCAGCGGCGCGTCGACTTTGCCGAAAAGAATGCTGCTCCAGAGGCTGACGAAGACCGAGGCATAGAGACCGTGGTTGCGGCCGAGCAGAACGCTGAGGAGAAGCGGAGCAAACGCATAGGGAGCGATCAACCCCACCATCTCCGGTCGCAGAAACGCGATGGTGCCGCTATTGCAAAGGACGAGCAGGATCTTCGTCGCAGCGAGTTGCACGAAGATCACGCCGAAGACCAGGAGGAGCCGGGAGCTGCGGAGAAAGGTCGTCGGCTGATTGATCCAAAGTTGCGTCAGCGCGGTCGCGAAAAAGAGAAGCGAGATGACGAAATTCTTTGTCGGCTCCGGCTGCTGGCCGCCGAAAATCAGAAAGGCCAGACCCGCAATGAAGGCGGCGAAAATGAGCCACTTCACCCAGACCGCGTATTCAAGGCTGTGAAGCAGCTCGTTCTTGCTCCGGCGACGCCGTTGCTTCCGCGAAGCGAGACCGCGTTTGATCAGCTGGCTGCGCTTTAGGAAATCGAACATGACGTTACTTGCGAGCTGAATTGGCGCCGATATTGGCCGGCGACCGATGCGCCTGATAGGCGCTGATGACGGCGCGCACGAGCTCGTGCCTTACCACATCGCGTTCGGTGAAGTAAACGAAAGAGATGCCCTGCACGTTCTTCAAAGCCTGGAGCGCCTCGACCAGTCCCGAGCGCTTGTTGGAAGGCAAATCGATTTGGGTCACGTCGCCGGTTACGACGCATTTCGAGTTTGGCCCCATTCGGGTCAGGAGCATGAACATTTGTTCGGTGGTCGTGTTTTGCGCTTCATCCAGGATCACGAACGCGTTGCTGAGCGTCCGTCCACGCATGTAGGCGAGCGGAGCGACCTCGATGGTCTGGCGCGCGACCGAGCGTTCGATCTCCTCCGGGTCCATCATGTCGCGCAGCGAATCATACAGCGGCCGGAGATACGGCGTGATTTTTTCCTGGAGATCGCCCGGCAAAAAACCGAGCGCCTCGCCCGCTTCCACCGCGGGTCGGGTCAAAATAATGCGGCTGACCTGTTCCTTCTTTAATGCCGCCACCGCCATCGCGACCGCCAGATAAGTTTTCCCCGTGCCGGCGGGACCGATGCCGAAGACGATGTCGTGTTTCTGGATCGCCTCCACGTAATTGCGCTGCCCGATCGTGCGAGCGATGATCGGCGGTTTGCGCGATGACGTGGAAATCTTCACGTCCACCACGTCGTTGAGATTGTCGGGGCGCGACTCGGCCACGGAGTTGAGCGCGTAACTGAATTCGTGTTTGTGAATATCGACGCCCTTTTGCCGCGCCTGCTCCAATTGTTCGAAGACCCGCTGAGCCCGCTCGATCTGCTCGGGTTCACCTTCGAGTTTCACCCAGCCTTCGCGGGTCGTGACCTTCACGCCGAGAGAATCTTCGAGGGTCTTCAAGAGTTTGAGATCGTTCGCATAGAGCGACTGCACGGACCGCGCGCTATCGAACTGGAGCGTGCGCGTTTCAGTCATGACAAGGAAGGGCGATTTCCAAATCGCCCCGGCGGTGGCAAACCGCCGTTCCCTGGCGAGAACGGTTCATTTAGCGGAATCCGTAAACCAGCGCCCAGTGGGTCCGTTCTTCCGGCGATTGCTCGATCTCGACGATGATAAAATAGCTGCCGGTGTTTTTCGGCATGATATGCGCCGCGGCGAAATGTCCCTTCTGCCAGCCATCCGGCTGCTCGACGAGTTTGCCTTCGGAATCGTAAACGTGGACTGAGACCTTGGCTGCTTCCACTTCGGTCCCGAGCCAGAACCAATACTCGTTCCCCTTGAAGAGTTGCTGGCGCACGGCCTTCTTCTCGCTCACGCCCAGATCTCCGCCCCAATAATCCTCGCGCACCTGGAAGCCCTCTTTCACGTAAGGCTCGGCGGCCTGGAGCGCGAAAGACTGCGCATCGTCCACCGAGGCAGAGCCTGCCGGGGCGAAGGCCAAAGCGAGGGCGATCGCAAAGCTCGCTCGCCACGCTGTTTTCAAGATTTGGGTCATTTGGATGCTAGGGGGTTTTCTTCGTAATCGCATCGCCCAGCCGGGTGGTGATCTCGTTGATTTTCTTAACCGAAGCAGCCGAAATGTGTGCGTCGCCCACATCGATGAGTGGTTTCACCTCGACCAATGCCGCATGAATATCCTGGAGCAATTTTAGATTAAACTCGGGCATTCCTTGCAGTTTGTTCTCGAAGTAAACCAGCAAGTCGGGTTGGTGAAGAAGCTCGGAGCCCTCCTGCGAATAGCGCTTGTTCACCACGGCCGTCAAAACTTCCGTGCCGCGCAACCAGCCCCCAAGACTAACGAGTTGAGAGAGCTTTTCGTCGTGCACCTCGTTCATCGCCTGCTGCACACTGTTCTGGGTGCGATCGAGTTCCTGCCGGACGCCGACCCAGTTACGTTTGTCGGCGGCTTCTGTGATCGCCTTGGCGTGCGGCGTAATCGAATTACCGACGCCAATCCCCTTAGCCAGATTCAGAACGCGCTGGCCAATATCTTTTACGGTCGCTGGGTCCTCCGCCTGGACCGCGATGAAGCCATCCGCGATCACCGCGCCGAGCAACAGCGCGATGCGCGGCCGCTCCGTGAAATTACTCCCCTTGTCGTTCCGGACATACTCGCGCCAGTTGACGCCGCCCAGTTTATTGAGCGCGCCAAAAACCTCGTTAGGCAGCGGAACCACGACGTCATCGACCTTTTTGGAGAGTTGTTTGATGTCCACGCGCTTCGGAGCCTCCGCGGCGTGGGCACAGAGCGCGAGGCTTGCGATGAGGGCGATGGTGA
>JBEEHU010000162.1:0-42185 GCA_041167565.1 Verrucomicrobiota bacterium
ATGCTCGCCGCGGTTGGTTTCGTTTTGCTGATCGGCTGCGCGAATATCGCGAACCTGATGCTGACGCGCGCCGCCGCGCGGCAAAAAGAAATGGCAATCCGAAAAGCGCTCGGCGCCGGTCGCGGCCGCCTCGTCTCGCAGCTCCTGGCGGAAAGTTTATTGCTCAGCGGCGCTGGCGCGCTTCTCGGTCTTGGCCTCGCCCACTTCGGCATTAAAGCCATGGTCGCGCTCCGGCCAGCCGGGATCACGCGCCCGGAAGATATTCATCTGAATCTGGCTGTGGTGATCTTCACGATGGCGGTTTCGATTCTGGCCGGCATTCTCTTTGGAATGGCGCCCGCGCTCCAGGCGGCGCGCACGGACGTGAATGCTCTGCTCAATCAAACCCGTGGCGCAAACGCGGGCACGTCATCGCGAAGAATGCGGCGCGTGCTCGTGGTCGCGGAAGTGGCGCTCGCCTGTGTCCTCCTGGTCGGCGCCGGGTTCATGATGAAAAGTTTGCTCGCGGTCTTGAACGTCGATCCCGGTTTTCGCGCGGACCATTTGCTCACGATGAAGTTCAGCATGCCGGCGTCGCGTTATGCAAACGACGCCCAGATCGCCGCGTTCTGCCGCCAGGTTCAGGAGAGAGTTTCGGCGATGGCCGGCGTCAAGAGCGCCAGTTTTTCCGATGGCCTCCCGCTCACCCGCATTCGCCTGACCCGGTTCATCGTGGAAGGCCTGCCACCGCCCGCGCGCGGGAGCGAACCGACCGCCGACATGCGCGGGATTTTTTCCGCCACCTATTTCGACACCGTCGGAATGCGACTCATCGCGGGCCGGAATTTCACGCCGGAAGAATTGGCAAACAAAGCGCCCGTCATGGTAATGAACCAGACCCTGGCGAAACGCGTTTGGCCTAACGAGGACGCCGTCGGCCGGCATCTGCGCAGCGTTCCGTCGCGGCCCGACACGCCGCCGGTCGTATCGACCGTGATCGGCATCGTCGCCGACACCCACCAGCAATCGTTGGAGAGCGCGACGCGCCCGGAGATCACCAAGCCGATGGTCGATTACACCCAACTCACGCTCGCGGTGCGCGGCCAGGGCGATCCGGAGTCGCTCATCACCAGCGTGAAAAGTCAGATCTGGTCCGTGGACAAGAACCTGCCGATCTTTGAAGTGCGCACGATGGAGCAGGTGCTCGATGAAGACACGAGCCAGCGCCGGTTCGAATCGTTCGTCATGGGTATTTTCGCGATCCTCGCCCTGGTGCTGGCGTCGATCGGGCTTTTCGGTGTGCTCGCGTCGCTCGTCAGCCAGCGCACCCAGGAGATCGGGATCCGGATGGCGCTCGGCGCACAAACCGGAGACGTTATCCGGATGGTATTAGGCGAAGGATTTCGCATGGTCCTGCTGGGCATTGTCATCGGTGTTGCGACGGGCATTGGGCTGAGCCGGTATCTCGCGAGTTTGTTCTTCGGCGTCAGTCCGACGAATCCGACGACATATCTCGAGGTTGCGCTTCTCATGATCGGCATTGCTTTCGTTGCATGTCTGTTGCCAACCTGGCGCGCGATCCGGGTCAATCCGATGGTGGCATTGCGTTATGAATGATAATCGCATGGACGAGACCGCACGCGTGGCCGCCGAAGAAATTCTCCGGATCATTTATGGCGACGACCTGGAAGGATGCACCGTCAGTCTCGACCGGATCACGGAAATCATTTCAACCGCAATGGCAGGGCAGACTCAAATCGGTCGCGCCGTCGCCGAGTTGAATGAGAAAGCGTACGAAGCGATCCGCCTCCTCTCCACTCCACCGGCCGACGGTCCATCGCTGAACCCGGAGGAGCTGCGCACGCTCCTGGGCGAGCGGCTTGATAAGATTCAAAGCCTGGCGACCAAAGTGATCGCCGCCACCAAGGCGCCGGAGAATCCAGGACCGTCCTCGAACGAAAACACCGATTCCAATTTGGCCTAACGACAAATGAAAACCTTCCTCATGACGATTACCGCGCTTAGCCTCGCTGCCAGCACTCTAGCCGACCAGCGCTTTGACGCCGCCGCCTGGCGCGACGTCAAAACCTACGACGTGCCGACGCTGTTGAAGGAGGAAGCATCGCTCATCGGCCGGATCGTGGCGGTGCGCTTCCATTATCGGAGCGCAAAATTGCGCCATCTCGCGCCAAGCTGGTACGAAGCGTCGATCTGGCAGCACGATCCGAAAGCAAAAAGCGGTTTCTCCGCCCTCCGGGTTATGATCGCGAAGAAGGACGTGCCGGCGTTCCAAACCATCCCCTCCGATTTCAATTCGGTGACTGAGGTGACGGTTTACGGCCGCATCGAAAAAGATCCGGAGAATAATCTGGCCCACGTTCGCCTGCTCGGCCGCAAGGTGGAACTCGACGCGGCCGGAAACGCGACTGTCGATTGGTAAAGCAACGGCCGGTCGCCCGCCGGCCGGCGATTGCAACGTGATGCTCGAACAGGCTTCGTTGCCGTTGTTGTTTCTGATTTTCGCGGCCGCAGGAGCGATCGTCTGGTTCGCCGGGATCTACGTTTCGAAAACCACGGACGTTTTGTCCGCGCGGTTCGGACTCGGCGAGGCGCTCGGCGGAGTCATCCTTCTGGCGATCGTCACGAACCTGCCGGAAATCGCGATCACGGCGAGCGGTGCACTGCGAAACCAACTGGGGATCGCGACCGGAAATATCCTCGGCGGCATCGCGATCCAGACGGTGGTGCTTGTTATTCTCGACGCGTTCGGTCTCGGAAAAAGCGCGCCGCTCACTTATCGCGCGGCTTCGCTCGATCTCGTCCTCGAAGGCGTGCTCGTTGTCGCGATTCTTACCCTCGCGATCATGGGCCATCAGCTCCCGGCATCTCTTGTCTGGCGTGGAATCACCCCGGACGGCGTCCTGATCTTCGGCACTTGGATTGCCGGCGTTTATTTGATCGCAAAGTCGCGCAGCGGCCTTCCCTGGCAAAGCCACGGCGACGCGCCCGGCGGCCAGCGGCATCGTTCCGAGCGCCAAAAGAAAGAAAAGGCGGAACTCAAGAAGGCTAGCACCGCGCTGGCGGCGATCGTGTTTGCCGTTGCCGCGCTGGCGACACTGGTTGCCGGCGTGGCGCTCCAACGGACAAGCGAATCGATCGCGCAGCAGCTCGGAATGAGCGGGGTCGTCTTTGGCGCCACGATCCTGGCCGCGGTCACGGCGTTGCCGGAAGTTTCGACTGGCCTCGCCGCGGTAAAATTGGGCGATTACAAACTCGCAGTCAGCGACATCTTCGGCGGCAACGCCTTTCTGCCGGTGCTGTTTATTCTGGCCACCATTCTCTCGGGCAAGGCCGTGCTGCCGCAGGCGCAAAAATCCGACATGTACGTGACCGGCCTCGGGATCTTGCTGACGGCGGTTTATATTTATGGATTAATTTTTCGGCCGCGAAAGCAGATCGCGCGCATGGGAATCGATTCGTTGATTGTCCTTATCTTGTACGTGGCCGGCATCGCCGGACTGTTCGCGATCGGTTGAGTTTGGCGTTCTTATTCTGCTGGGTAGCGCACGCGTCTCGCGTGTTGGTTTCGGTGTCTCGCCGAAACAAGCTTTCGAAAGTTCGCGACGGCGAGTCGCCGTCGCCGACACGCGAGACGCGTGCGCTACCCGGAATTTGCCGCTACGCTTGATCCCATGACTGCCTTAATTCGAACTTTCCTGTTCATCTTTCTGACGGCGCCGTTCGCCCTCGTCGCCGCTGATTACCCGGCGCCAACAGAAGCCGATTACGTCATCCGCGATTTCAAGTTCACTTCGGGCGAGACCTTGCCGGAATTGAAAATTCATTACCGGACAATCGGGAAACCGGTGAAGGATGAGAAAGGCGTGGTGCGCAACGCGGTCCTGATCACCCACGGGACGACCGGAAGCGGCGCGCAGTTCATCCGACCGGAATTTGCCGGCGAACTTTTTGGCGCGGGCCAGCCGCTCGACGCCGCGAAATTTTTCCTCGTGCTGCCGGACGGAATCGGCCACGGAAAATCGAGCAAACCGAGCGACGGGAGGCACGCGAAGTTTCCGCGATACGGTTATATCGACATGGTGGAAGCGCAGTTCCGGCTGCTGACCGACGGGCTGGGCGTGAACCACGCGCGGCTCGTCGTGGGGACCTCGATGGGCGGCATGCACACCTGGCTGTGGGGCTCGGCGCATCCGGATTTCATGGACGCGCTTATGCCGCTGGCGAGTTTGCCGACGCAAATTTCCGGACGGAACCGAGCCTGGCGCCGGATGGTGATCGACGCGATCCGGAACGATCCGGAGTGGAAAGGCGGCGATTACACGGCGCAGCCGCAAAGCCTGCGGACCGCCGCCCAAATGCTCTGGCTCATGAGCAGCAATCCGGGATTGCGCCAGAAAGAGACCGGCACGCTCGCGAAAACGGACGAGGCGCTGGATAAATTCGTGGCCGATTATCTCAAGACCGGCGACGCGAACGATATGCTTTACGCGATCGAGGCTTCGCGCGATTACGATCCGGGTCCGGGGCTGGAAAAAATTCGCGCCCCGCTCGTGGCGATAAATTCGGCGGACGATCTGATCAATCCGCCGGAGCTCGGAATTCTCGAGCGCGAAATCAAGCGCGTGCCGAAAGGCCGGGCGGTGGTGTTGCCCTTGAGCGACAAGACCCGCGGCCATGGGAGCCACACGATCGCGACCCTCTGGAAGAGCGAGCTCGAAGCGTTGCTGAAACAATCCGAGAAGTAAGGCGGCGAGATTGCGAGACCAGGTGCTCCTCGAAACGGAGAAATATCTTCACGAACAGATCCCGATCACGCGCGCAATGGGCGTGCGAGTGGTGGCGCACGATGAAAACGGCTTCGTGATCGAAGCGCCGGTCGCGCTGAACTCGAATCATCTCCGGACAGCGTTCGGCGGAAGCATTAACGCTATCGCGACCCTGGCTGCGTATGGATTGCTCTGGCTCGAGCTGCGGGAGCAGGACGCTCATGTGGTCGTGGCGGAAAGCTCGATTCGGTTCCTTCGTCCAGTCCGGAAAACAATTCGCGCGATCTGTCTGCGCCCGGATCCGGAGAAGTTGGCGGCGTTTCACACGACGTTTGGCGACAAAGGCAAAGCGCGGATCGCTCTTCGCGTGCAGGTAGTTGAAGAGGGACAAATCGCGGCAGAGTTCGACGGAATATTCCTCGCACGCCGAACGTAGACACCGTCGCGATCTTTGGCGAAACTCCAGCATGATCACCGGAGCGCATTCCATTATTTACAGCAAGAATCCCGACGCCGACCGCGATTTTTTCCGGGAGGTCCTTCAATTAACCAAGGTCGATGTTGGCCAGGGCTGGCTCATCTTTGGGTTGCCGCCCGCGGAACTCGCCGTCCATCCCGGCGACGAAAACGATGAGCACGAGTTTTACCTGATGTGTGACGACGTGAATTCGTTCGTCGCGGAGATGAAAGCGAAAAACATCAGCTGCGGCGAGGTCCAGGACATGGGTTGGGGAGTGCTCACGCAGCTCGCGCTGCCCGGCGGTGGAAAGCTCGGAGTCTATCAGCCGCGCCACGCGCGCCCCGAGCCCATGAAGTGAGAATAGATAATGCGGATCATCGCGAGGCTGGCGCAGCGCGCCGAGGGACCTCAGGGCACTCAATCGCTTCCGCGATCCTGCAGGCGGGCACGTCGGATAACGCCTGATGTTTAGCGATAGCGCACTGTTCGAGTGCGAGATCCCTCGCCGCCTGCGCGGCTCGGGATGACACGCGCATAAACGCCGCCCCTTCACCCCGCTCTATTCCTTCTTCTCCAGCTTCAACGCCGCCGAGTTCATGCAATAACGCTGACCGGTCGGCTCCGGGCCGTCGGGAAAAACGTGACCGAGATGACCGCCGCAGCTCGCGCATAACACTTCCGTCCGGCTCATGCCGAATTTGCGGTCGGTCTCGGTCTCGACCGCGTCTGGCGCGATCGGCTCATAAAAACTGGGCCAGCCGCTGCCGGATTCGAATTTCGTTTCGGCATTGAAAAGCGGTTTTCCGCAGCCGGCACATTTGTAGATGCCGGGATCGTGCGTCTCCGCATACGCGCCGGTGAAGGCGCGCTCGGTTCCTTTTTCTCGCAGGACGTGATACTGCTCCGGCGTCAACGTCTGCTTCCATTCCGCATCGGTCTTTTCGATTTTCTCGCTCATGTGTTTCAAGGTAATGATTACGGCGCGATGATTGATTGCGCCAGTTTTGCGATCAACGCCCCACGTGCCGACCCATGACGACTACTCCACGGTCGATCCCATCCACGACAGCAACGCGCGGGAGAAATCCCCAGCGCTCGAATCCCAGGCTCGCGAACAACCGCAAGCTCGGCTCGTTATGCGCGAAAATGCATCCGATCAGCGCGGTGATCTCCAGATCAGGTGAAGCCGCGATCGCCTTTTTCAGCAACGCTTTTCCCACGCCGCGCTTCCGGAATTTCTCGCTCACATAGACGCTGATCTCGGCGGTGCCGCGATAGGCTGCGCGCTTAATGAAGGAATGAAAGCTGAACCATCCGGCGATGTGACCATCGATCTCGGCCACCCAGAGCGGATGGGATTCGGCGGAGTGTTCACGAAACCAGGGCAGCCGTTGTTCCACCGAAACTTCGTCCAGTTGCGCCGTCGAAATCCTGCCGCGAATCGCTTCGTTGTAGATTTCGACGATCGCCGGAAGGTCCGCTTCCGCCGCGTTGCGAATGATCAAATGCTGTAGCGGCGGTCTATGATCGCCGAACGAATTCTCCTCTGCACCAACGGCGGTCATAGACCGCCGCTACACCACGATGGCCTGTGTTTGAAAGAAAATATTGTCGAACGTCGGCTGGAAAGTGCGGCCGGTTGTTTCGCCGATCCGAAACCGGACACTGATCTCGGTCTGGGCCGCGCAATGGATTTCGATTTCGCTGCGGCCACGAAGGACGAGCATGGCCCGGATCGCGCCAGCCGCGAGCTCAGGCGTATTGCAATCGCGGCTGAGATGTCCGAGCACGACCCGCTCGAGTTTTCCGCTCAAGAGCTGCTCGATCACCGTAGCCGCCGCCGTGTTGGAAAGATGGCCGTGCCGCGATTGGATCCGCTGCTTTACCGGCCACGGGCGATGCGGATCGTCCTGCAAAAGTTTTTCGTCGTGGTTGGTCTCGATCACGAGCGTGTGCACTTTGCGGAGGCGTTCCACCACCGTTTTGGTCGCGTAACCGAGATCGGTGATGAACCCGAGCGCGCTTTCGCCCGAGTGAAAGGCGTAACCAACCGGATCGACGGCATCGTGGGGGACCGGGAAAGTTTGGACGTGGATATCGCAGATGGAAAAATCGGAGCCGGTCTGGAAAAAGCGCCAGTTGCGATGGCCAGTCAGGGTTCCGCAGCGGATCGCTTCCGCGGTAAGCGAGTTGCAGTAAATCGGAATTTCGAATTTCCGGCAAAGCACTTCGAGACCGCAGACGTGATCGCCATGTTCATGGGTGAGGAGGACGCCATCGAGCTGGCGCGGTGTGATTCCGCATTGCTCGAGCCGCTTTACAAGCTGGCGCGCGCTCAAGCCGCCATCGACGAGCAACCGGCAATGATCGGTCGCGACCAGCGCGCTATTTCCAGCGCTGCCGCTGCCGAGCATCGTCAATGTGAACATTGTTTCGATTAGTAACGGACGCCAGCGCGTTTCACAAATTGGAAATGGGCTGCGTTACGAAATGAATGCGCGTTTTCCGGTCATCCCGAGCAGCGCAGACGGCGAGGGACCTCGCAACTGCAATGTCGATTAGCTTGCCGGCACAACGCCGAACGCACGAGCGGTGTGATGTGTCGCGGAAGCGCGCGCGTGAGCCTGTGTGAGGTCCCTCGCCGTCTGACTCGGCTCGGGATGACAGAGCGGCGTTACCCGTCCTTTTTCGCCGCATCCATCAGCGCGAGGATCCGCACTTTCTTCGCGCCGTAGTCAAGGGAACGGAAAACCCGAATCTCGTCGAGGCGCCGCATCCCGTTGAGCGTATCGAGAAAATTCGTGTAGCTCGCGGCCAGCTCGGTCGTCTCCAGATAACGGCTCCGCAGGTTCGTCGATTCGAACGCGCCGGGATTCTGCGATGCGAAAAGATGGAAACGCAGCCAGCGCCGGTCGGTTCGCGAAACTTTTTGCGTCTTCCGGAAAAACGCGACGAAAAGCAGGAGCACGAGATAAGTATCGACCCGCGCCTGGAGCTCGAGGTTCCGCGCGAAATCTTCCGACGCGATCTCGCGTTCCCCTTTCTTGAACTGCAACGCGGCGTGGAGCGCGTGATTGATTTCCTCCACGAACGCGATGAGCGACCGGATGTTGCGATCGTTCAGGCCGGCGCGCGGATCGTGGCGTTCGAGTTGTTCGATCAGCCAGCGCGAATAATAAATGCCGACATAAAGCTGATCGTCCGCGTGCCGGAGAAAAGTGCGGGCGAGCTCACTCAATTCTCGGGCGGAAGCGCCGGCCAGTTTCGAAAGATGCGCGCAACGTTTTTGATCGATCAGGCAATCCTCCAGGTTGATCCCGACCTGCGCGTAAGTCCGCTCGAAGAGGCGCTGGATTTGACTGAAGAGCGTCTCGTTCATGGCCGATCATGCCTCACACAAAGGACACTAAGGTTCACAACGGCGGAGAAGATTTTCATTTCTTTGGGATCCTTTGTGACCTTCGTGTGAGGAAATCAGAGAGTAGCGCAGCGGCGGTGCCGTCCTCATCCAAATTGAGCAACGAATCGGAGAGCCGATTCAGAGCGAGACGTACTTCGCGAAAGTGATCTGCGAGTCCTTCATAAACGTCGCTCAAATCGCAGCGGCGCGCCGTCGCGTGTGAAGCGACGAGCTGATAGTTCGTCCGTCCGATTTGTTCGTAGAAGGCGAGGTCCGGCGCGCCGCGGAGACTGCGGCGCTGGGTGTTCTCGTGAAAAATTCCGCTGAGAAAAAGCGAGTAGTTGCCGACGTGCGCCCGGAGCAGGAACGCCTGTTCGGCGGTGGCGCGGGTGAGCGCGATCAGCATATCGGAAACATATTGGCGCCCGCCCTCCTCGCTCATGTGTGGCGCCTGCAAACCGCTCACTCGCGAAAACGTTTCGAGGAGCGAGGCGACGTAATCGCACAGCTTGCGATCCGTGATTCCCACATCGCGCAGGACATGGCGGGCGAGGACATAAAAATAAAAATGGGAAGAGATGCGAAGCTGGCCGGCATTGGAGAGAATCGCGTCGACGAGCCGGGGATTATCGAGGACCGCGTCCCGCGTTTCCGCGTCGCCTAAAAGATCGACCAGCGAAACGTGATCGGTTTGGGAACGCGCGAGAGTTCGCACGACAAAGTCGAAATCCGCCGCCGTGAAGCGCGCCCGACAATTCGCCTGGATCATCGGGTTCGTATCATGAGCATCAGCAATGCCGCCTGGCAAGCTTCGTCGTCGTGGTGGGGAAATATCCGGCTTGTTCCATCACGGCCGTCTTTCATACGCTGATCTGATGATGCGCCTGAGGTTCTTGTTCCTGCTGGTGTCGTTCCTGTTCATTGCAAACACGCCTTTGCTCGGAAACGGCGGCGCGTGGCAGACCGGAGTGCCGGTGACGGGGAATGGCGCGGCATCGGACCAGAAGAAATCGACGAACGTCACGATCGAGGACGAAAAGCTCACGATCGATCTCCACCAGGAATTCGCGGCGGTGGAAGTGCGCTACCGGATGAAGAACACCGGCGCGCAGGTCGAGCAGAATTTCTTTTTCCCTTTGGAACGCTGGACGCCGTCTGAGGGCGAAGATGGAGCGACCGCGAACATCGATCTCGAAGGTTACGTCATCAGCGCCGACGGCACCGAGTTGAAGTCGGAAAAGATCGACGCGAAGGGCGAGAAGCCGAAGGCGGAAAAATCTCACGGTTGGGGTGATTTCCAACCGGCCACGCGTCTCTGGAAGAAATCGGTGATCCCGTTCGCGCAGGGGCAGAGCCGCGAGATTGTGATTCGCTATCGCTCTCCCTACGCCGCGAACCAAAGTGCGGTCTCCGACGACGGGCACTCCGACGAAATGTATTTTCGTTACTCACTTTCGCCCGCGGCGACCTGGAAGGGACCGATCGGGAAAGGAAAAATCACGGTGAATTATCTTCATCCGCGTCCGGAAGAAATCTCGATCAGAAAACCAAAGGACCGTTTTATGAAGGTCAGCGACACAAAGTATGAGTGGGAATTCCAAAACCTGAAACCGACCCTGGCGGACGATATGAAGATCGTGGTGCACCCGGCCAACGACACCTATCCGGCCCGCGGCGAATTCGCGGTGAACCATGAAGACGAAAAGTTTCGCGCGGAATACGTCATCGAGCCGAATCGCTTCTTCATTCAGCACAGTGATTACGACGCGGTCGCGAGCTCGACGCGGAAAACGGACCCGGCGCCCACCCCGACTCCACAGCCATCACCGGCTGGCGATAACGTGGCCCTGGAGCCCGAAGGCGAACGGAACTACGACGTCAATAATATCAAGGGCGTTCAAGGCGGCCCGCCCTGGGTGGAAGGCGTGGAAGGTGATGGCATCGGTGAAAATATCACGCTCACCGTACATCGACCGCTGCCCCTGGACGCGATCATGATCATGCCCGGCTACAGATTATCCGGCGAGGATCTTTGGACCAAGAGCAACCGGATCGCCGAGCTCGAGATTACGCTAAACGGCGAACAGACTTTTACGGCCTCGATCCCGGACGAGAAATTCAGCCAACTCTATCCGATCCCGGTGCGCGGTTACACGAAGCCGGTCACGACCGTGAAACTGGTGATCAAAGCGGTCCATCGCGGGACGAGCGCGCGCGACACTTGTATTTCGCGGCTGGAATTGCGCGCCAAGCTCGCCAAGAAACCGCAAATCAGCGGCGCCCGGTGAACTGGCGCTGGGGGGCCCTGGTTCTGTTCGCCACCGCGACCCGGTGGGCGGCCGCGGCGCCGATCACCGTCCCAATCTATATTGAGGATAGTCACGCCGGCTCGTTTTACTGGCTGGCCGACCACCTCGACCTCGATGAGGAATACACGCTGATCCATTTCGACGCGCACAGCGACGCGTCGGCGATCTTCGATTCGGATAAATTGCGAGAGCGTTTGCGCCGGGTGGCGTCGATCGACGAACGCCGGGAGCTGCTGGAGCGTTGGCGCACGGCGGGCGTGATCCAATGTTTCAACTGGATCGAGCCGCTCATGCCGTCGCCGATCTCGAAAATCATTTGGGTTCCCGGGCGCGACGTGGCCAAAACAAAGGCACGTGCATTGCAACACGAAGCCGTCGATTTCTTCGATGGGCACCTGGAAGCGGCCCCGCGCGGCTCCGGATCTTTCCGGGAGCGTTGCCGAGTGGTGGGGTTCGATCAGCTTCGCGGATCGCTGAAAGAGGATGGACCGGTCGTGATCACGATCGATCTGGATTATTTCGCCGGCGTTCCCGCAAGCGTGCAGGCGAGAGAGTTTGAGCACATTTGGAAATTCGTTTCGGAATGCCGCAATCTGCACGCGGTTACCATCGCGATCTCGCGGCCTTATCTTTCCGGTAACGAGCAAGCGGATGCATTGCTTCGCCTGGCCTTGCGCGCGTCGCTCTCATTGCCGACGGCAAGGATCCAATTCGAACCTTTCCAAAATGTCGGCAACGACCGGTCGCTCCGCGCCAGGGAATTGCGCGCGGCAAAGCGGGAAGTGCCGGCGTTCGATCTGAAGTCGGCTTCGGAAGAATTGCGTGCTCTGCTTTTGGCGAACCGCGAACGGATTGCCGTCCAGACCGATAATTCGGCGTGGCAGGAGCTTTTGGGCAATTGGGAAAAGGAAGCGCCCGCGGTCCGTCTCGCGGTGAAAGATCACGAGCCCTCCACCGATAATATCTGGCGGCTGCCGGTTACTGAATCGGCCGAGCTGGAATTGCAAACCGAACCGTGGGACGCCGCGGCGCAGCGAGTCGAATGGATTGCCCTGACACCTGCCTATTCGCGTTGCAACCTTTTTGCGGAACGAGCCGACGAAATCGGGTTCGGCAGCGGTGCGCCGCCACGCCCGCGTTGGCGCGAAACAAAACTGCGCGAGCGCGGCGGCGTATTACCGATCGGTGCGCTCCGGAAATTTTTCGACGCGAAAACCCAGGCCGGAGCGCTTCGGGTGAAAGCGCGCGTGGTGACCGACAACCATGTTCGCGAAACGCCCGTCATCGAGATCAGGCGTTTTGCCGGGACCGGTTTTCGCGCCGCAATCGCGGAGCAATTTGGCTTGCCCTATCTTTTCGGGAGCGGCGAGCTGCGCGACGGCGCTAACACCGGACCCGAGACCGGCTGGGGCGCGGATTGCGCTAACTTTGTCGTCTATGCCTTGCGTCGGCAGGGCCGGCAAGTTCCGTGGTCCAATCCCGGACAGCTCAAGAGATATCTTCAGCCGACAGGGCGCCGGATCCTGCCTGGCGATGCGAGGCTGACTGACGATGAGGTCGCCGCTGGAACCATCGTCCACCTTGGAAGTCACGTCGCCGTCGTCATGGAAGACAGGCCGCCCATCGGTACGCTCGATGCCGGCGACCTGATGGCGCATCAGCTCGAAGGCGCACCGGAGATCGTCTCGTTAGGCCAGCTCCTCAAGGCGCGCAAAACGACACGCTTTGATCTGTTCCAGTTTCCGCGCGAACAACCCGCGCCGGATCTGATTGTCGGTGGCGACGTCATGCTCGGCCGCACCGTCGGCGAGCAAATCAAGAGCGGCGCCGATCCATTGGAGGGAATCCATCCCGTTCTGCAGAGCGCGCCGTGGAAAATGGTGAATTTGGAGTGCGTCATTTCTGACAAGGGGACGGCGTCCGCAGAAAAGTCGTACCCGCTGCGCGCGCCGGATGAAGCGATTCGGGTTTTGGCTTCTGCCGAGATCAACGCCGTCAGCCTGGCCAATAATCACGCAGCCGATTTCGGACAGAAGGCGCTCATTGATTCCATCGCGCGCCTGCAGGCGGCTGGCATCGCGACCGTCGGCGCTGCGGACACGCTGGAGCGCGCCTACGCGCCGCGGTTTTTCACGACGCGCGATGGCGAAAGGGCAGCGGTCATCGCGCTCACGGATGTCGAGAATGCAAGTGACAGAACGGTGGCGAAGGCGTCCGAACGCGACCGCGTTTCGCGCGCGATCGTTCAAGCTCGGGCCAACGCCGCGTTCGTGTTGTGTCTGGTGCATTGGGGCGACGAGAACACGCAAAAAGTGACCGAGAGACAGCGCGCGCTGGCTCGGTGGTTGATCGATCAACAGGTGGATCTTGTTGTCGGCTCACACTCCCATTGTCTTCAGCCGCTCGATTTCTACCACGGCCGTCCGATTATTTATTCCCTCGGCAACCTGGTCTTCGACGGCGCGCCTCGTCTCGAGAATTGGAACCGGGGCGCACTGCTCGCTGTCGATATTGGGCGTCACGGTATTCGCGCCGCTTCGATTCGGCTGATTCCGGTTAGCCTCGATGCTCGTGGTTTTCCGCAGGCAGCGCCGCAGTCGGCGAACCGCATTCAGGCGAGCGGGGCGAATGGGACTTACTTCTTTCGGTGACCGATCATCTCGCTCTTCCAAGTGCGCGGATCCACGCGCGTCAGATGTTTTTCGAGGCCGCGTTTTAGCAATCGAGTATGCGGAATGTCGCAGAGATATTCGGCGATATACCAAATGTCTTTTTCGGAAGTCATCCATTGGCGACGATCGAAGCGCGCCAGATTCACGGGCCGTGAATAATGGCGGAGCGTGCGTTCGCCGCGCAGGTTGAAGTAGATATTGAAATAGCTCAGCGCCAGTTCGCGGAGTGTGCGGTAAACCGGTTCGCGATAGCGGCAGCCGACAAAGTTCGACTTAGCGATCGCGCCCCAGTGCCCTCGCGATTTGAAAACGGCGATGACGTGATCGGTATCCTGATCCGCCTCGAGATCCAAGATGAGGGGTGGAAATCCCAATGCGCGGAGCGCGGCCGCGGCGAAGGTTGCGCCCTCGAGGCAATGCGCGGTCTTTTCCCGGAGAACTTTTCTCGGGGACCAGGCGGTCCCGGCGAGATGATAGGGCATATCGTCGAGAAAGCGCTGGATGCCCGCGGGCGTCTTGAGCGCGCGCAACGCGCGGAGTTCCGAAGGTGGGAATCCGAAACCTGTCATGACATCCCTGCCGCCTGACGCCTTGGCCGGTCGCGATCGAGGGTGGGATGTCAGAGCAATGCGCATGGAGATCAAAACTGTAACCCACGAGCCCTTAGCGACAGCTCCATTTCTAGTCGAGCAACTTGCGGACAACTTGAATCACCAGTCGCTTTGTCCGGTCGGCTGTGCTGCTCGCCATAACCGGCGTTTAAGCGGTGATGTCTCGGACTGGCGGCCGCGTCGATCGCCACGCGTTGCTAGCCAGCGTGCTTTTTGGGAGTTAATGCAATCAATCCGGTGGCGGCGCTGCGAGGAAAATAGGAAAGCTGGGATCCGCTGCGCGGCTGTTGAGAGATGGATGGGCCACGCTGCCGCGCTGGCAGAATCCCTTCGGAAAGAAAGGTTATTTAAGTGTTGCTCGATTCGCTTCTTTTTGTTTTTCTGGGGACACCCCCAACTTCCCCATCTTCTGCAGATGCCTGCCCATGCTCTTTCCTCGATACGACCTGCAATTCTTTGCAGGTCCATTGAAGCTTCCCCCGACAGTACAGGATTCGGATTCAACCGACGTATGCAAAAAGAAGGAGAAACATTATGGCCCAAATCGTTCTGAGCGCGAATATCGTTGTCACCAACGGACCCAAGCTCGCCTTTAATCAAACACTCGAGGTCGACGCTTACGACAAAATTGACGTTATCGTGCCCGCCCCTCCGGACGCGGCCGCCACCGACAAGAAAATCGAACTGCAGCCGGGCGGCGCGGGGCAGGTGCAATTCATCGCGATCGTTTCGGATTGGTTTAGCGACAAACTTACCTACAAAATTAACAAAAAGACTGCGGACGCCCGGGCTCTGGACCAGCCACATCTACTCGCCGGCGCAGGAGCGGTCTCCCTGTTCGATAGTGCGGCGCCTCCAGCGACATTGTTTTTCACGAACGCCAGCTCCGGCGCTGACGCCAAGCCCGCCAAAGTGCAAATTTTGATTGGCCGCGACGCGACCCCCTAACCCCAACCACCGACCCCAAAACCTCCTATGCCAGTGACACTTTCTTATCCGGGCGTTTACATTGAAGAACTTTCCAGTGGCGTTCGCGCGATCAGCGGGGTAGCGACCTCGATCGCGTTGTTCATCGGTTGGGCGGCACGCGGTCCCGCGGATCGTGCCGTTCGACTTGCGAGCTTTGGTGATTATGAACGGCAATTCGGCGGGCTCGATTTGCGAACGCTCCTGCCGTACGCGGTGAAACAGTTTTACGATAACGGCGGTGCCGACGCCTACATTCTGCGCATCACGCACGCGGCAACGGCGGCAACGGCGTCCGTAACGGTGGGTGATCTCACCTTTGCGGCCAGCTCTCCTGGCGCGTGGGCGAATGCTTACAGCGTGCGGGCAACCCCGCGCCCGGCCCCAGATGCTGCCCGATTCAAACTCGAGGTTATTTTTGACGCGGACAACAGTGTGGTCGAGTCGTTCGAGAACCTGTCGATGAACCAGGGCGACCCGCGTTACGTGAGAACGATGGTCAATGGCCGCTCACAGTTTCTCACGATTACCGTAGCCCCTCCCGCCAGCCCCCCCGCAGCCGGACTTTCCGCTCTTGATGGCGGCACTGCGGGTGATGACGGTACCGTGCTCGGGCCAGCCAGTGCCGATTTCCTCACTGCCGTTACCGCGCTATTCGGGCTCGGCACCATCACGGATCGCATCAATCTATTTAATCTGGTGTGTGTCCCCGGGCTTACGGACGCGGCCACCATCACCACACTACAAAGCGAATGTCGGCGTCGTCGCGCCTTCTTGATTGTGGACAGCCCGGAGGGGGAGACGGTAGCGAACATGCCCAACAACGTGACTGCCTTGGCGGGCCCTGATGCGATGAACGCCGGATTGTTTTTCCCTTGGGTTCGTTCGCCAGACCCGTTGCAGGAACGCGCGTTGCGCAATTTTCCACCTTGCGGGTTCGTAGCCGGGGTGTTTGCGCGCACGGACGCGCAACGGGGGGTTTGGAAGGCGCCGGCCGGCAGTGAAGCCGGCCTCAACGGCGCATCCGACTTAGCCGTCGTCATGAGCGATGCTGAGAACGGGCAACTAAATCCGCTGGGAATTAATTGTCTGCGAACGCTTCCTGTCTACGGCAAGGTTGTTTGGGGATCGCGCACCCTGCACGGCGACAACGATCGCAGCTCGGAATGGAAATACATTCCCGTCCGGCGTATGGCGCTGTTCTTGGAGGAGAGTTTGTATCGCGGGACGCAGTGGGTTGTTTTCGAACCGAACGACGAGCCACTCTGGGCCCAGATCCGACTGAACCTCGGCGCGTTCATGCATAACCTTTTTCGCCAAGGCGCTTTTCAAGGCACGACCCCGAAAGACGCCTACTTCGTCAAGTGCGATAAGGAAACGACGACGCAAACGGACATCAATCTCGGCATCGTGAATATCCTGGTCGGGTTCGCGCCGTTGAAACCGGCGGAATTTGTCATCATCAAGATCCAGCAAATGGCCGGGAAAATCGAAACCTAAACAAAAGGCAATCCCATGGCGCAATTCGCAGTCAACGCACAGCGGTTCGACCCGTACAAAAACTTTAAGTTTCGCGTCAAATGGGACGGGAAATATGTCGCGGGGATCAGCAAGGTCGGCGGCCTCAAACGCACCACCGAGGTAGTGAAACATCGTGAAGGCGGCGACCCGAGCGGCACGCGCAAATCGCCCGGTCGCACCGATTACGATGCCATCACTCTCGACCGTGGCGTGACCCACGACCTCGAGTTTGAAAACTGGGCCAACAAGGTCTGGAATTTCGGCTCGGGGCTGGGCGCGGAAGTTTCGCTGAAAGATTTCCGCAAGGACATCATCATCGAGATTTATAATGAAGCCGGCCAGTTGGCGCTCGCCTACAAAGTTTTTCGGTGCTGGGTTTCGGAGTTTCAAGCGGCCGCCGACCTCGATGCGAACGCGAACGCCGTTCTCATCCAGCATATCAAGCTGGAAAACGAAGGTTGGGAGCGCGACGCCGAGGTCCCCGAACCGACCGAGCCGGCGCTGGCGTAAGCGGCAAGAGCCATGCGTGCTTTGCTCGCGCCCGACATTGTCGGAATGTGGGAAGCCGGGCGCGGCCAAGCCCCCATCGAACGCGCGCTCTCTCTTCTCTTTGCCGCGGGTGCGGGAAATTCGCGCGAAGAATTGGCGGCGCTGAGTGTCGGCCGGCGCGACTCCCGGTTACTGGAACTTCGCCAGCGTGTTTTCGGCGATACGTTGCAAGCCTTCGCCGAGTGCCCGCGATGTGCCGGCCATCTCGAAATCCGGTTCGCGACGGATGCGATCCAGCCCGCGGAAAATAATGCGCCGGAAATCCTGGAGATGGAATCGCACGGGATAACAGTGCGATTTCGGCTTCCGAACAGTATCGACCTTGCGGACGCGATCGGAGCCGGAGAGATCGGCAAGGCGCGAGAGAGGCTTCTCGCGCGATGTGTGGTCGAGGCGCGGAAAGAGGACGGGACGATCGCGCCGGCTGAATTGCCGGGCGAAGTGGGCGAAGAAATCAATCGCCGAATGGGCGCCTCCGATCCGGCAGGCGAGGTGTTGCTGGAGTTGCGTTGCCCAGTTTGCGCGCATTCCTGGCAGGGACTCTTCGACATCGCCTCGTTTTTTTGGACGGAGATTTCCGCGCAGGCGCGCCGGCTCCTGCGTGAAGTGGATGCCCTGGCGCGCGCCTATGGCTGGGGCGAAGCCGAGATCCTCGGGCTAAGCGCAACGCGGCGCCAAGCCTATCTCGAATTGATCGGCGCATGAGCGATTACCTCACGCGGCTGCTCGAGCGCTCACTTGGGATCGCGCCGCGAATAGAGCCGCTCATCGCGCCTCTCCATTCGCCTTCCGAGCAAGTGCTGATTGAGCCGATCGCGCCGTTCGACGCGGGCGGTTCCGCGAAAAGCGAAGCGTCGCTGCGCGACATTACGCCGGACGACGGTGAAGCTTCCTTTTTGCAAACGGAGAGCGCACCTCCTTCCGCTTCTCGTGAACTTCCCGAAGCGCCGGCGGAATTTGCTACAGGGAAGGGCGGTGAACCAGCCCAACCGAGCAGGCCGCGACCGAACGTTCCATTGCGCCAGGCGTTTTCACCGCCCACTCTGGAGGCCGTAAACTGGGCTTCGTCGCCCGGCGCGTCCTCAATAATTTCGCAGGGAAACCGCGCGGTCCTGCCCCCGGAAATAACTGAACGTCGTGGACCGGACGCACGGCCGAGGGAGCCAATTCAATTGCCGCCCGGCAAGAGTCGCCCTGTCGTGCAACCGGAGATCATCGGCCCACGCAAAGCGGCGGCACTTTCGTCCGCGCCGAGAGAGCAATTATCGGCGAACCAGCCTCCGGCCATTCACGTCACGATCGGCCGCGTGGAAGTCCGCGCCGTCATGGCACCCAGCGCGCCGCTCAAGGCCGCAGCTGCTCCCACGCCGAGAATTTCGCTGGAAGAATATTTGAAACGACGCAACCGAACTTCGGTATGAGCAGCGCCCTGGCAATTGCGGGCGTGACTGCCGTCCTGCAACGACTGATCAATGATGGTCTGACAGTGTTCCCTCCAGTCACTGTCCCCGCGTTCGAAGTCACTAGCTTGCCGCCTAACAGAGTTCTTCCCCCCGCGAACGGCGCCGATCACAATCAGCTCAATCTTTTTCTTTACCGGGTCACCCCGAACGCGGGCTGGCGGAACACGGCGTTGCCTTCCCGCGATGACGAGGGTGAGCGCCGAAGTAATCCGCCTCTTGCTTTGGACCTGCACTATTTGCTCACGGCCTACGGGGCGGAGCGGTTGAACGCTGAAATCCTGCTCGGCTGCGCCATGCAGGCGCTCCATGAATCGCCTTTTCTTACCCGCGATGCCGTTCGCACCGCGCTTTCTTCGGGCGCTGCGCCGGGCGATCCGCTCGGCGACATGCTTCGCGCACTCGGCACTTCGGGTCTGGCCGAACAGATCGAGCAGATCAAAATCACGCCACAAACGCTGACCACCGAGGAGATGTCCAAGTTGTGGACCGCCTTCCAAGCCCCGTACCGGCCCACGGCAGGATATCTCGCCACCGTGGTCCTTATTGAATCGCGCCGTCCGACTCGGCAAACCCTGCCCGTCCGTGAGCGGATCATTAAGGCGATTCCCTTCCAGCGTCCGGTGGTCGAGTCCGTCGAGTCGGCTGCCGGGCCCGCCGAGCCGATCCTGGCGAGCAGCACGATCCTCATTAAAGGGCGCCAACTGCGGGGGCCCATCACCAGCGTGGTCATCAGTGGAATCAAGATGGTGGCCGCAACGGCGGACGACCTTGGGGAAAATGAAATCAAAATTACTCTTCCCCCTGTTTTGCCGGACGTGCTTCGCTCCGGCATTCAAAGCGTGCAGGTGGTGCACGAGATCGATTTGGGTAAACCGCCCGCGGCGCATCGCGCTGTGGAATCCAACGTCGCGGCCTTCATTCTTCATCCCAAAGCTGCCTTCCTTTTCCAGCCGGGAGTTCCGGGGAAAGTCCGGGTCACGTTCGACCCAAGGGTCGGAAGATCGCAGCGCGTCACCCTTATTTTGGGCCAGCGCAATCCGCCGCCAGACACCGCCGGCCGCGCCTTCAACATCGCCGCGCCTCCAGAAAATGGCATAACGAACCCGGCTCTGGAAGACACCGCCACGATCACATTTCCGTTGCCGGAGGTACCTGCGGATACCTATTTCTGCCGGGTTCAAGTCGATGGCGCGGAGAGCTTGTTAACCATGAACGCAGCCAGCCAATTCAATGGCCCCACGGTGACCGTCGTATGAGCTCGTCCGAGACCATCGAGTGGCCTGAAGCAAACCAGCGCTACTTGACGGCAGCCGTCGCCGTGGTGCGCTCATTTCTGGAGCGACACAGCCAGGGCGCGAAGGACGACAGGAAAAACCGGGAGCGCGATCAAGCGGCTGAAAAAGCGTTGCGTGAGTCCGCCGACGCGATGCCGGCCGCGCCGGCCTTGGAAACATTGTGCGCCGCTTTTGGGTTATCGCCCTTCGAGCGAGACCTGCTCCTGCTCTGCGCGGGCATCGAACTCGATTCCACTTTCGCGGCCTGTTGCGCGGCAGCGCAGGGCGACCCGCGAAAGCTTCATCCCACCTTCAGTCTCGCCTTGGCCGCGTTACCCTGCGCCCATTGGAGCGCGCTTTCGCCCTCCTCATCGTTGCGCCGGTGGCGGCTCATCGAGTTGACCAGCAATGAAGGGTTAGTCGCTGCTCCCTTGCGGATTGATGAACGCGTGTTGCATTTTCTGACCGGCGTCAATCATCTCGATGACCGGTTGCGAGCCTTGCTGGAACCGGTATCAGCCCCGCCGGAATTGCCGGCTTCCCAACTCGAGCTCGTGGGGCGCGTTACTCAGCTCTGGGCGAGCAGTGAAAACCAGATCTCTCCCGTCGTTCAGCTCTGCGGACCCGAGGGAATCGGCCGGCGGGCGGTGGCCGCCCAGGCCTGTCGCGAAATCGGATTACGCCTCCACGCTCTGCGCGGTTCCGACCTTCCTGCCTCAGCCACGGAACGGGAATCTCTCGCCCGCCTTTGGGAACGGGAAGCGATGCTCAGCCACAGCGCGCTGTTAATCGAAGCCGACGAGATGGATGCGGCGGATCACGCGCGGACGCTGCTGCCTTTCCTCGAAAATGTGCAAGGCATCCTGCTGGTGAGCCGCCGCGAACCGCTGCGTCCGTGGCGCCGGTCCACCGTTCGTTTCGATGTGCGCAAACCAACTTCCGCGGAACAAAAACAACTTTGGAGTAAGTCGTTAGGCCAGGATTTTTGCCGGCTCAACGGACAAGTTGAAAACGTCGTCTCACAATTCTGTCTCGGATCACGAAACATTGAGGCCGCTTGCGCGGTCCTGGGTTCGCGTTCGGGCGACGAAGGAGAGCTGGGCCGCAAACTTTGGGATGCCTGCCGGGTTCAGTCGCGCCCCCGGATGGACGACCTGGCCCAGCGAATCGAACCCGCGGCGACCTGGGATGAATTGGTGCTGCCCGAAGCGCAACTTCAGTCGCTGCGCGAGATCGCTGCTCACGTCCGGCAACGGAACAAGGTCTATCACGATTGGGGGTTCGCCGAAAAAGGGGAGCGCGGCCTGGGGATCAGCGCCTTGTTTTCCGGCAGCAGCGGCACAGGCAAGACCATGGCCGCCGAAGTCTTGGCGCGAGAGTTATGTCTCGACCTTTTCCGCATCGATCTCAGCTCGGTCGTGAACAAGTACATCGGCGAGACGGAGAAAAATTTGCGGCGCCTGTTCGATGCGGCCGAGGAAGGGGGCGCGATCCTTCTTTTCGACGAAGCCGACGCGCTCTTCGGCAAACGGAGCGAAGTCAAAGATAGCCACGATCGTTACGCCAACATCGAAGTGAGCTACTTGCTCCAGCGCATGGAGGCCTATCGCGGCCTCGCGATTCTTACCACCAATATGAGGAGCGCGCTGGACCCCGCGTTTCTGCGCCGGCTGCGCTTCATCGTCCAGTTTCCATTTCCGGACGCAACCCACCGCGCCGAAATCTGGCGTCACATTTTCCCGGCCAGCACACCGACGAAGAAACTCGATCTGCAAAAGCTTTCCCGGCTCAACGTGGCCGGCGGCAACATCCGCAACGTCGCTCTGAACGCCGCCTTTCTCGCCGCCGACGCCGGAGAACCAGTGCTCATGACTCATCTCTTGCGCGCGGCCCGGAGCGAGTACGCCAAGCTCGAAAAACCCCTGAGCGGATCCGAAATCGAAGGCTGGGTATGAATCGGACACCGTCCATCCATTTGCACATCGAGGAACTGATCCTGCACGGTTTCGCCCCCGGCGACCGTCACCGCATCGGCGACGCCATGCAGCAAGAACTAGCTCGGCTGCTCGCCCAGAAACAGACGCCTCCGGGTCTAAGGAAAAACGCCGAGATCGATCGGCTCAATGCCGGAACCTTTCAAATGAACGCCGCTTCGAAACCTGAAAGAATCGGCGGCCAAGTCGCGCGCGCCGTTTTTGGCGGCCTCGCACAATGAGAGCCACGCTCCAATCCCAAGCTCCGGCTTCATCCAGCGCGCGACCAATCTTGACGCCAGTTCGGAGCGGACTCTTACAACGAAAATGCGCTTGTGGCGGCACACCCGGTTTCGGCGGCGAGTGTGAAACCTGCCGGAGGCGGAGACTGCCTTTAAGCCGATCCACTCTCAAGGCTGGATCCGCCCTTGTTTCGGTCTCGAACCGGACATTGAATTCCGAGAACAGCACATCTCTTAAGCCGCTCTTCGGTCACAATTTTTGCCAAATAAGAACGCGCTTTAGCCCGACGATAGAAAGCGTGCCGCCTCTGGCAGAGGAGCGTTCTGTTCCATCTGTTTCGGAGAAGGCTGTGGTGGCGAGCACGGAAGTTCGGAATAGCTCCGGCGAAATCGACAGGGATCCCATCCATAGCGGATTGATCCAGGGGTTTCGCGAGCGGGAACAACTTCCGCCAGGAGGGCGTGATCAGACGGGGGACCAAGGACCATCCGTAGCCCAGATGAAATATGGCGGTCTACTCCTGCCGTGTCCCCAGTCGACGGAGGTTGCCGCGGTGATTGACATGCGAAACGAAGGGCTCGCCGCTGGTTTCGCAACGGCGTATGGAATTCATTCCCAGATGCGTGTCCGCCCGGACGCAAGAACTTGGGACGGTACGTCCATTTTCGAGTCGCTCACTGTCGGGACGAATAATTGCCCTGGGACATTGACGACAGGTGACCCGTGCTCGGGAGGATCTACTCCTTTCGTTGTCGGTGCGGCGTCAGGGCGTTCAACGGTTTTGCCTGGACCCCGGCCCGGGGCGATAAACCGTTTCTGGGATTTTCATGTGACCCATGTCCGCCCCCCCAGTGTGAGCGTCTTGCATGACGCAACAAGGAATCCAGCCAATCTCAATACCTGTTCGACGGTTTGCAACCAGCAATACCTTTGCGCAGGAAATGTTATCGGCCGACACGTGATCACGCGGACATATCGCAAGGGCAGCCACAACGGACGAGATGTTACATTCGTCGAAGTCACGAAAACTTAGCAGTGCCTTCACGCCAGTGCGCGGCGGCATATTGCAACGCAAATGCGGCTGCGGCGGCTCGAAAGGCGACGGCGAAGAGTGCCAGGAGAAGCACGAGTTAGGAACTTTGGAGCACGCGACGGGTCATCGTTCATCGTCCAATCCTCATGCTTCCCAGGTGCCGCCGATCGTCCATGCGGTATTGCGTTCGCCCGGACAACCACTCGATTCTGCCACACGCGCTTTCATGGAGCCGCGTTTCGGCCACGACTTCAGCCGAGTGCAAATCCACGCGGATGCGAGGGCGGCAGAATCAGCGCTAGCTGTTGATGCGCTGGCTTACACGGTCGGCGACCACATGGTGTTCAGCGCAGGGCAGTATGCACCTCATTCGACCGGTCGAAGGATATTCGCGCACGAGTTGGCGCACGTTGTCCAGCAACGAGACTCAACCATACAGAGCGCGGAGGAGATCAGTCGCGTGGACGATAGGCACGAACTCGAGGCAGACCGCGTGGCGGATCTAGTCGTTTCAGCTGAGCGTGTGCCGGCGAAGGTGAACGAGTCGGCGGCCTCCACAAATAAATTGTTCCGCTATCGCGATCCCAAGGCGTTCAACTTTGGTCGGTTTGATACACCGACGCTGAAGGAGGAACAATTTAGCGACGCCAAAAAGCAACCTTGGATTGAACAAGTCGATGTGAAATACAAGGGGACCAAGGTAGACGCCAACGGTGATCTTGCTCCAAGTGGTGAATTCGAAGCCACCTATCATGCTAATGCGGCAGCATTGTCATCTATCAAGGCCAGTATCCTCGGCGGATCAATCGTGCACGGACTTACCACCAAGGGAAATTTTACTGTTACAAGGATCGAAGGGGTGGGATACAATGACATGCCTTTTCCGCCATCTGCCGGTGAGGGGCCGCGGCTTAAGTATTCCAAAGCCTTAAAGGCCAGCATGCATTACGCAGTCTTCTTCCATAAAGGCGAAGCCCTGCATGGCGGAGCGCTCGACATCGGCTCTCACGGCTGCGTCCATGTGCCCGTCGACGCTAAACTCCGCCAGCTCAACTACCATTCGGTGGCGGGTAGGACGAAAGTCACTGTCGAATATGATTCATCGGCTCTCGATGCGGTCTGTTGCGCTCGAATGAAGTTTTTGGGTATCACGAAAAAAGGTGGTGCCGCAAATCCTTGCGGCGGTGTTGATCCGAAAACCTGCCCTCCATAACAGTTCGATTATGAGTACAAGGTCGCGCGCTCAGCCCAACCGCATCGACGGCGTTCTTCCCCTGCTCGTGTGCGGCGCGCTACAACATAAATGCGCCTGCGTCTCCTGGTTCCTTCTCTGCCCAGTGCGGTTGTCTTGTTCGGCGCGCCCTCAGACGGAGGGTTCCTAATCGAACGCGAATGTGGGAAAGGAGACCAAGGGCTTGAGCGCAAGGACGGCTTCGAAACAAGAGAAGGTACGAGTGTCGGCGCTGCGGATGCCGGCCTGTAATCCACTCTTGCAACGGAAGGTCGCCTCATCCGAGCTTGGGATTCGCAAGCCGTCGTCTTTCACACCGAGCGTGGAGGAAACTCTTCGTTCGTCGGGCTCCCCACTCGATTCGGTCACACGCACGTCCATGGAGCGTCGGCTGGGGCATGAGTTCGGCCGTGTCCGCATTCATGCGGATCAAAAAGCGGCCGCGTCGGCGAAGGCGCTCAATGCTTCGGCTTACACGGTTGGCCGTGAGGTTGTCTTCGGAGAAGGCCAGTACGCGCCGCAATCGCCGGCAGGCCGGCGCCTTATCGCGCACGAACTGACCCATGTGGTGCAGCAGAAAAGCGCCGACGCCGCGCCGCCGGTGCGTTTGGCGGCAGCGGACACCGCGTCCGAACGATCGGCTGCGGCTATGGAGGGGCGGACGTTTGAGTCACAGACAGATTCTTTGAGGTCGCAGGGCAATGGAGAAGTGTTGCCCGGCCGCACTGTGCAGCGATCGCTTCTGGGAGGAATACTTGGGGGATTAGCCGGCGCCGCTGGTGGCGCGTTGATCGGCGGGCTGTTGGGCGGACCGATCGGAGCGGTTGTCGGCGGCGTGGCAGGCCTCATCGGCGGCGCGCTTCTGGCAGACAAGGCCACCACGCGCTCGCGAAAACTAACCGCGGCAGAGATCACCTACGCAAAGGAAATCTTCAAGGACACGGTCGACTATTCCGAAATCACAATCACACGAGACAGTATGATTTCGACCGGCGCGCCGAAAACCATCGGCGATACCATTCATCTGCGTTCCGATTGGGGACATTTCAAAGGCGACACCCTGGATCTCACGAACGAGGGGATGGAGACTTTGATCCACGAAATGGGTCACGTCTGGCAATACCAGAACGGGGGGCTCGCTTATATTCCCGAGAGCCTGTGGGCACAATTAAAAGGGGCCATCAAGGGTGGCAGTCGTGACGCGGCCTATAATTGGCGCGAAGCGGAGAAGGCAGGAATTCCCTGGGAGAAATGGAATCCCGAGCAGCAAGCGGCTGCGATTGAAGATTACAATCGCTTATTGCGCAAAAGCAAAGACGGCACAGCGACCGTCGGCGAACTGAGCGAACTCGCTACGCTTCTGCCGTACATGCAAAAGGTTTGGAAGCGGCAAGGGGCTACGACTTTCGAACCCCCGGACATGCGGGCGGCACCCTTTTGAACACGTCGTCGTCACCCCGGCGCAAATGACGCACGCCAGGAAAATCTGATGGGGCGGCTTCACGATTACGCGTGCGAATTTTAGGCTGGAGCTTCCCGCGAAGGCCTGCGCATGATTGCCAGTTCCGATTATGAGCGCGTTCCCCTCTGGCCGCCGCGACGGCAAGCTTAGCCCGGCATCCGACGGCGACATGAGCTCGACGGCAAGCTGAATACTCTATGAGCGCGCCCCCGAATTCGACCCGGCTGCTGAAAGGCGGAATCGTGTTCGCTCGATCTCCAGGCCGGGGTAACGCAATCCGCGCCCCTAAAAACCTCATAAGAATCTAAATCGATGTTTACGAATTGGTGCCGTGCATTTGAAGAAGCGTTGCGAGCGCGGGCCGACGCGAAACCAGGCGAAAATGCGGCAACGGAAGCGATGGCGAACCTGCGTCTCGACTATCAGACGACGGTGCAGCAATTCACCATGCTCGCGGATATCCGCTTCAAGTTGCTCGCTTTTGTCCCAACCGTAACCGGGGCGGCTTTCGCCCTTTTGAAGGATAGCCCGAATCACGCTGCCACCACCGCGATCGGCCTGTTCGGGTTTTTGGTCACTCTTGGGATCGTCTTCTATGAAATCAGAAACACACAATTTTACGATTGCGCCGTCCATCGGGCCAAGGAGCTGGAGGCTTATCTGAAAGACCCGCTCCGCGCGGCGCGGGAAAGTGCGGGAGGCTTCTTTTCCGCACGCCCGCCGAAGGGGGAGTTACGCCTGTTTGGTTTCATCCCCATCTGGCACGATCTAGGGCTCGCTATTGTTTATGGCAGTGCTCTCGCCGCCTGGAGCCTTTTGGTCTGCCACGCCGTCCTCGCCTCGCAAACGGGTCAGCAATACTTCGCGGCGATCGGCGGCCGACGAAACTTGATGAGCGCAGTGGTCGCCGGCGCGATAGGACTGGTCTTTGCCTGGCAGATAATTCGTCCGTCGAAAAAGGACAAGCCTCCGGAGAGGAGCCGCGATAAGCACGTTCCCTAATTCCCCCCGCTTGCTGAAAGGCGGCATCGTTCTGCTCGATCCGGAGAGCGGGGCGGTGGTGCGCAACATCGCCCTGCAATACAATCCCGATACGCTCACGCGCAGTTTCCAGGCGAAGACGGCTGGCGCGGAGGGCGGAGATCGATCGGAAGCGCTCCGGTTGAAGGGGCCGCCGGTGGAGACGATTAAGCTCGAAGCTGAGATCGACGCGACGGATCAGCTCGAATTTCCGGAGCAAAATCCGAATGCGGCCACGCTGGGGATCCATCCGCAGTTGGCGGCGCTGGAGACAATACTTTATCCTTCGACGAGCCATCTGCAGGCGAACAATGCGCTCGCCCAATCGGGCACGCTCGAGATCGCGCCGATGCAAGCGCCGCTGATGTTGTTTGTCTGGAGCCGGAGCCGGGTGGTGCCGGTGCGATTGACGGAATTGAGCATCACCGAAGAAGCGTTCGATCCGGCGCTGAATCCGATTCGCGCAAAGGTTAGCCTGGGGATGCGCGTCCTGAGCGTGGACGATCTCGGCTTCAATGAGAAAGGCGGCAGTCTTTATCTTTCCTATCAGCAGCAGAAGGAACAATTGGCCGGGAAAAGTCCGGGCGCGGCGTTGGCCGCCTTTGGCCTGGGAGGCATTCCATGAGCGATCCGGCGCCGGGCATTTTCCAGAATGTGGTGAAGCTGCATCCATTTCCGCCGGCTAGCCGCTATTTCGAAATCGAGACCACCAAGTGGCAGACGCCGGAAGGAAAAACCATCGTCTATATCCGTCGCCGATTTCTCCCGCGGGCAGATCGATTTCATCAGATCCTCGAACACTCCGTGGTGCAAGGCGACCGGCTGGACAATATCACCGCGAATTATCTCGGCGACCCGGAGCAATTCTGGCGCGTGTGCGACGCGAACAACGCCATGCAGCCCGATGAATTGACGGCGGCGCCCGGCGGGAAGATTCGCATCACGTTGCCGGAAGGAATCCTAGGAGCACCCAATGCTTAAAGGGCTCTTTCTCACCCTGATGGTGGGGCCGGTGATTCCGGTGCCGATGCCCCAAGTGGTCATGGAGGCGCTGACCGGCGTAACCGTCAAGAGCACCACAAAAACAGCCAGCGGGTTTGATCTCACCTTCACCTTGAGCAATCGCTCGCCGCTGCACACGGTTTTCCTACTGGCCGCCGGAAACACACCGCTGCTGCGGGTTATTCTCATCGTGACCATAAACGGCACGCCCCAGGTTTTGATGGATGGGGTCACCACCATGATCCAAGTAACCCCGGGAAGCGCCGGCCAATCCACGCTCACTGTAACCGGACTGGACTTGACCAAGCTGATGGATTCCAACCTGATCGACCTGAGCGGGCTTCCCTATCCCGCCATGCCGGCGGAGGCGCGGGTGGCGTTGATCATCGCCAAGTATGCCATGTTCGGCATGATTCCCCTGGTCATACCGAGCTTGTTTATTGATCTGCCGCTGCCGATAGAGCGCATGCCGGCACAGCACGGGAGCGATCTGCATTACATCCGCGAATTGGCGGAAGACGTGGGCTACGTCTTCTACATCGACCCGGGACCAGTGCCGGGCACGAACACCGCGTATTGGGGCCCCGAGATAAAAATCGGGCCGCCGCAACCGGCCCTCAATATCGACATGGATGCGCATACCAATGTCGAGTCGCTCAGTTTCAATTACCAAACAGCAGAAAATGTTCTGCCGATTGTCTTCATCCAGAATGCTCTCACGAAATTGCCCATTCCGATTCCTATTCCCAGCATCAATCCGTTGCAGCCGCCGTTGGGCGTCACGGGCCTGATTCCGACGCGGGTCGAAGTTCTCCGCGATACCGCAAAGCTTTCCCCGATGGCGGCAATTGGCCGCGGCCTCGCCGCGGGATCGAGATCGGCGGACTCCGTGACCGGTAATGGTTCGCTCGATGTCTTGCGTTATGGCCGGCTGCTGAAGGCGCGGCAACTCGTCGGGGTGCGCGGCGCAGGCATGGCGTTCGACGGGCTTTATTTTGTCGAGAGCGTGACGACCACGGTCAAACGGGGCGAGCTCAAGCAGAGTTTCAACCTCACGCGCAACGGCCTCATTTCCATCACTCCGAAAGTTCCCGTATGAGCGACAAAAGATATTTCGGCAAATACCGCGGGACCGTGATCAACAACATCGATCCCATGCAGATGGGCCGCTTGATGGTGCAGGTGCCGGACATTTCAGGTCTCATCCCCTCCACTTGGGCGATGCCGTGCTTTCCGGTCACCGGCAAACAAATGGGCGTCTGGGTCGTGCCCATCATCGGGTCGGGTGTGTGGGTGGAGTTTGAACAGGGAGATCCCGACTATCCGATTTGGGTCGGTTGTTTTCCCGGTTCGGCTGCGGACGTGCCAGCTCTGGCCCTAGCCGGAAACCCGCTCAGCCCCAGCATTGTCCTCCAAACCAGCCTGCAAAATACGCTCATGATCAGCGACCTGCCGGGACCGACCGGTGGCATCCTGCTCAAGACCATGACCGGTGCGTTGATCTCGATCAACGATATCGGCATCACCATTTCGAACGGCAAAGGCGCGATCATCACGATGACCGGACCTGCCGTGAATATCAACGCCGGCGCCCTCACCATTATCTAGGAAACTCCATGCCAGGTTTTTTGCTTCATGTCGGCGCGACGGTGATTTGTTCGCACGGCGGTCAAGCGCAGCCGACCGCGCCGAATCCGCGCGTGCTGGTAAGCGGCCAACCGATCGTCACTCAGGCCGCGCCCTATGTGGTGGCGGGTTGCGCCTTCGCGCCGCCGGGCGGCAACGGCCCGTGCGTCACCGCGCAATGGGTCGTCGGTGCGACGCGGGTGCTGGCTACAGGTGTGCCGGTGTTGGTGCAAACGAGCCAGGCTATCTGCGTGCCGACGGGGACACCGCTCAATATTCTCGTCACTCAAACGCGAGTCACCGGCATGTGATGCAGGTCGATTATCCATTTCATTTCGACGAGCGCGGCGGCACGGCCTCCGTGGATGAGGAAGCGCATATTCGCGATTTGATCGAGCAGGTGTTGTTCACTAATCCGGGCGAGCGGGTGAACCGTCCGACTTTTGGCAGCGGGCTGTTGCAACTGGTCTTTGCGCCAAACAGCGACACGCTCGCCGCGGCTACGCAAATGAATGTGCAGGGCGCGCTGCAGCAATGGCTCGGCGATCTGATCGCAGTCGAAGCGGTCGAGGTGAACAACGTGGAGTCGACCCTGGAAGTAAACGTGCAGTACGTGATTCGCCGGAATCAGCAACGGCGCGCCGCGCAATTTCAACGGCCCACCTGATGGACACTCAGTATTTTTGCGAGAACAAGAAGCGGCGCGACCTCGTCCGAGACGTGCCCGCACTGAACGGCATCGATTTCATCGAAGTGAGCGCGGACCAGAAAACTATCGCGGTGACTTTCCTGCACGCCTTGCCGGCCGGACCGAACCCGCCGACCCTCACCGAGCAGAACGTCATCATCGACGGCGGCACGCGCGTGCGAGAGATCAAGGTGGAGAAGGTGACGACGAATGGCGACCTGCTCACCGTCCAGGTAAACGCGCGCGGCGATTTTTCCTTCTACACGCTGCGAATCGTGAACTCGCCCACAAACAAATCGACGCCGGCCGGATTCGATCCTCAGCTTGTTGCCGTCAAGTTCTCCTTCAAGGCGGGTTGTCCCAGCGAATTTGATTGTAAGGAGTCAAAGGAATGCCCGCCGGAAAAACGCGTCGAACCCGAGATCGATTATCTGGCGAAAGATTACGCCAGCTTCCGCCGTTTGATGCTGGACCGAATGAGCGCGATCACGCCGGATTGGCGGGAACGCAATCCGGCGGATGCGCAGGTCGCGTTGGTGGAGTTGCTCGCTTACGTCGGCGATCATCTCAGCTATTATCAGGATGCAGTCGCGACGGAGGCTTATCTCGGCACCGCCCGCAAACGCATCTCCCTGCGCCGGCACGCGCGGTTGCTCGATTACTTCATGCACGATGGGGCTAACGCGCGCACCTGGTTGTTCCTGAAAGCCGAAGCCGACAACGTTCTAGTGAAGCTAGGCGAAGCGTTCGCGACAAAGGGAAAAGTTTCCGACAGCGCTGCGGATGACGCAGCCATCGTCTTCGAAACCATGCACGACGTGAAGCTTTTCACCGCGCACAATGAGATTCGGTTTCATACCTGGAGCGACACGGAATGTTGCCTGCCCAAAGGCGCTACCGGCGCGACGTTGAAGAACAAGCCGGCGCTATCGCTCGCCGAGGGAGACCTGCTTCTGCTGGAAGAAACGCGCAGCCCCACGACGGGAAGCCTCGCGGATACCGATCTCAGCCACCGGCATGTCGTCCGCCTAACGAATGTAGCTCCTCCGCGCCCGGACCTGATCGACGGAACGCCCGTTTTGGACATCGAGTGGGATGCGGCGGACGCGCTTCCGTTCCCACTCTGTTTATCAAAGGTGATCAAGGATGACGCCGGCGTGCTGCAGCTGGCGGACATTGGCGTAGCCCGCGGCAACATTGTGCTGGCCGATCACGGACACGGGATCGCATCGGAAGTTTTGCCGCCGGTATCGGACAAGGAACCGTTCCGGCCGTTCCTAAAGTACGGACCGATTACGCAAAAAGGCCACGCGCGCGATCTTTATGGGCAGCTCCTGCTCGATGATAAAAAGAGACCGGTGTCCTACGATCCGAAGGCGCCGGCCACCAGCGCGATGCGCTGGGAAATGCGCGACACCCTCCCCGCGGTGGAACTCAAGGATGGCGGCATTGAGCCTTGGGCGCCTTTGGCGGATTTGTTGAACTGCGACAAATTCACCCGCGCCTTTGTGGCCGAGGTCGATGAGCAGGGCCGCACGCAGTTGCGCTTCGGCGACGACATCCTCGGCCAGAAACCGTCGGGGAATTTTTCCGCGTCGTATCGCGTCGGCAACGGGCGGCGCGGCAATCTCGGCGCCGAGACCATCGTGCGCGCGCTCAAGCCGATCGCGGGCCTGGGCGGGGTGCGAAATCCGTTGCCGGCGCAAGGAGGCTGCGATCCCGAGTCGATGGAAGAAGTCCGGCAATATGCGCCCGATGCGTTTCGGGTGCAGGAGCGCGCGGTGACGGAGCAAGACTGGGCGGAGGTCGCGCAACGCAATCCGGAAGTGCAAAAGGCGGCAGCGCGATTCCGTTGGACGGGGAGTTGGACGACTGTGTTCGTGACGATTGACCGTACGGGCGGGAAGAAGGTGGACGCAAAATTCGCGCGGGAAATGCGCGTGTATCTCGAGCGCTATCGCATAGCCGGGTACGATTTGGAAATCAGAGGGCCGGTCCTGGTGCCGCTCGATATTCTTATCTTCGTTTGCACGCGACCGGGATACTTCGCGAGCGAAGTGAAGAAAGGTTTGCTCGCCACTTTCAGTAATCGCGATCTGCCGGACGGAGGGCGCGGCTATTTCCATCCGGATAATTTCACCTTCGGACAGCCGGTGTTTCTCAGCCAGATCTATCGCGTGGCCATGCAACAGCCGGGCGTGGCGTCGGTGGAGGTGAAACGATTCCAGCGCTACGGCAAGCAGGCCAACCAGGAAATCGACCACAGCCTTATCCGGCCGGCGGCGCTGGAAATCGTGCAACTGAACAACGACCGAAACTTTCCGGAGAACGGAAAACTGGAATTCGACGTCCACGGAGGCTTATGAGCGACACAGCCCCTTCAGAACTGAACGATTGCGGCTGCTGTGAGGGCGTCGAAGATCAGACGCCGGTAATCATCACTAATCCGCCGGGCCTTTCCGCTCTCGCTTATCGCGTCGGAACGCACAGCCGGTTCAAGGAGAGCATGGAGGTCGATTTAACGGGGGCTGCGCCGCTCCGCGAGCTCAAGACTCGCCGCGATGACGATCCGACGATCGGCCTGATCGATGCGTGGGCGACGGCGCTGGATGTGCTGACGTTTTATCAGGAGCGCATCGCCAACGAAGGTTACCTGCGCACCAGCACGGAACGGCGCTCGCTCCTGGAACTGGCGCACAGCATCGGCTACGAACTTCGGCCCGGCGTGGCGGCGAGCACCTACCTGATGTTCACGATGGAGAGCGCGGAGGGTGCGCCTCGCCAGGCGATCATCAGCGCCGGGACAAAAGCGCAGAGCGTTCCCGAACAAGACCAGCAGGCGCAAACCTTCGAGACGATCGAAGAAGTCGTGGCGCGTCCGGCATGGAATAAAATTCTTCCGCGCACGACCAGGCCGCAGGAATTGAAAATCCAAGACGACAAGCTGCAGGACATGGCGTCCAGCGCTGCCGTTCACTGTCTCTATTTCAAGGGAACCGCTACTGGGTTAGCGCCCGGCGATTGGCTCGTGGTCACCACCGGCGCCACAAACAAGACACAGGCAGTATCCATGCGCATCGCGCGCGTGAAAACGGATGACAAATTGGAGCGCACGGAAGTCGAGGTGGAGACCAACGAACCAACTCCAGAGGAGGGCCCTGCGGTTCCACCAGATCCTCCGTTCGAATCGGTTAGCTTCCCGGCGACTGTGCCGCCGCTTCCATTCACCGGCGAGAACATTCGAGACCACGTCCTGGAACACCGGTGGCGCGAACGCGATCTGCAGACAATTCTCCAACTCAACCACTGGGATGCGGACGAGCTGGTCAAGTTCGTCAATCAGCGCACGGCCACATGGACAGTGCGCGACCAGGCAGTCTTCGCCTTGCGGGAGCGCGCCGGGTTTTTCGGAAATAATGCTCTGCCCTACACGAGCCTGCGCAACCGATACGACATGCCCCTTTTGTATCCGGATTGGGATAAGGAGGGCTGGTCGATCTGGAAACCGCATCCGAACCTTTCTTCGGATGAGCCAACGCTCCTCGTGCTCGAAAAACTTCCCGCGAAGGGTCTGCCGGTTGTGGATAGACCGGCAGAATCGGTTCTCGAATTCAGGGAGCGTCTCGGGAAAGAACTTGCTCTCGCCGTCCAGGCCTGGCTGGAACGCAGCATTTCGGGAATTGTGAAAAACAGTTGGGTGATGTTTGCCAACGCCAACGGCCAGGAGGTCTACCGTGTATTGGATGCGCTGGAATCTTCCATCGCCGGATTCGGGATGAGTGGAAAGACCACCATTCTCGAGCTAAGCAAACCAAACGGCAGCGGTGTCACTTCACCCCTGCCTGAGTTTCTTGTCCGAAATACCACCGCCTACGTAAAGAGCGAAGCGCTGGAACTCGCCGCGCTGCCGATCGCTGATTTTATTCGCGCGGGAACCACGGCGCTCGAACTCAGCGAGATGGTCCTGGGTCTGCAACCGGGCCAATTAGTGGTGCTGACTGGCGAGCAAAAAGACGCTCCCGGTGTTATCCGGCAGGAACTTCTGGTCCTCTCGGAGATCATTCATTACGACGGGCTCACCACCATTCTGTTTCGCGAACAAAGCGGGGGCGAAGGTTTGCTCTATTCCTATTTGCGCAAGACGGTAGCGCTCAACGCCAATGTGGCACGCGCTACCCACGGCGAAACCAAGCGTGAAGTTCTCGGCAGCGGCGACGCGGCGCAGGCCTTCCAGAAGTTCGTTCTCAAACAAGCGCCGCTCACTTACGTTCCGGCGCCGACGCCGGCCGGTCTCGCCAGCACGCTGCAACTTCGCGTGAACGACGTGTTGTGGGAGGAGTCGCCGACTCTTTACCGGGTGCCACCATCGGAGCGGACTTACATCACGCGAAGGAGCGACGACGCAAAGACGGCGGCGCAGTTCGGCGATGGCGTCACGGGTGCGCGGCTGCCGAGCGGAGTCGAAAACGTCACCGCGACTTATCGCGTAGGGATCGGTTTGGGCGGCATGGTGAAGGCGAAGCAGATCAGCCTCCTCCTCACGCGCTCGCTCGGTTTGAAAGAGGTGATTAATCCGCTCCCCGCCAGCGGCGCGGCTGACGCGGAAACTCGCGATGACGCGCGCGAAAATGCACCCTTCACGGTGCTGACGCTCGATCGCATCGTTTCGCTGCAGGATTTCGAAGACTATGCGCGCGCCTATCCCGGCATCGGCAAGGCGCAAGCGATCTGGCTTTGGCAGGGTGAACGCAAGGTGGTTCATCTCACGATCGCCGGCGCGGATGGCGGCCCGATCTCAACCGTCTCCGCCCTCTACGAGAACTTGAAACTCAGCATGGCCGGCGCGCGCGATCCGGGCCCGCATGTATCGGTCGCTTCGTTTGTGCCGCTCAACTTCAACGTGCAGGCGAAGCTGCTCGTGACCCGCGGTTATCTCACGGACAAGGTCCGCGCCGCCGTGAGTTCTGCGGTCCTTTCCGCATTTTCGTTTCGCGGCCGCGGCTTCGGCCAGGCCGTGACGAAGAGCGAACTGCTCGCAGTCATGCAGGGCGTGGAGGGAGTCGACGCGGTGGACCTCGATAAGCTTTATTTCAGCTCTAAGATTGCGACGCTGGAAGATCGGCTGCCGGCGCGCACCGCCGATTGGAATAACGCCCACAGCAAGGTGCGCCCGGCGGAATTGCTCCTGGTGAATCCGCGGGAAATCCAACTCACGGAGATGCCGGTATGATTCACAGCGAAGAAGAGATCTACAATCTGCTCCCGGCGATCTATCGGATCCGCGATGAAGAGGGCTCGGGTGCGTTGCGGGCCCTGGTGGGCGTTCTCGCGAAGCAGGCGCAGATCGTGGAAAGCGATATCGCGAGGCTGCACGAAAACTGGTTCATCGAAACCTGCGAGGAATGGGTGGTGCCTTACCTCGGCGACCTGCTCGGCGTGCGCGGTTTGCATCCGATAACGGATAAGACTTTCAGCCTGCGCGCGCGGGTGGCGAACACGCTCGCGTATCGGCGGCGAAAAGGAACCGCCGCAATGCTGGAACAACTGGCGCATGACAGCACGGGATGGCCGGCCCACGCGGTGGAATTTTTCGAGCTGCTCAACACGACGCAGAACTACAACCATCTGCGCCCGCATAACGTCAGCACGCCGGACTTGCGTCGGACAGATCTGCTCGAACTGCTCGATACGCCGTTCGATCGCATCGCCCACACGGCGGATGTGCGGCACATCGCGAACCGGCGCGGCAAGCACAATATTCCAAACGTCGGCCTCTTTTTGTGGCGGTTGCAGAGCTATCCGCTCTCCAGCAAAACCGGGGCAGTGACCGCCCTCGCCTTAGCCAGCCCGCCTGCTGGCCGTTTTACCTTCAGCCCGCTCGGCCTTGACACACCTCTCTTCAACCGTCCCGAGCCGGAGAGGGAGATCACCCATCTCGCCGAAGAGATCAACGTCCCGGGCGCATTGCGCCGCCGGCCTCTCTACGACGAACTCGAAGCGCTTCGCCAGGCCCTGGCCGAGAACAAGACTGCCGAACCTCCCTATTTTTTCGGTCGCTCGCCGGTTTTCGAAGTCTTCATTGACGGCGGGGGAGCCCCGGTGCCACCAGAAGAAATCCTGATTTGCGATTTGAGCGCGTGGCATATCCCCGATGCGACCAAGCTCTACACGCTTCCAAACGGCACGACAATTCCCCGGTCGATTCGCGTAGCCGTGGATCCGGTGCTGGGAAGAATCACCGTTCCGGCCGCGCCTGCGGTGAACCAGATCCTGGTGAATTATTCTTACGGTTTCAGCGGCGACATGGGTGGCGGACCTTACGACCGAGCCGATTCCATTCGCGCTTTGCGCACTCTCGATAAGGAAGAGGCATTCCTGGGAAAAATTCCTCTGTGGCAGCGCGGTGTGAGTCAGGTTCTTCCAGCTTCGAGTGACATTTTTCCCACCCTGGCCAGTGCGATCCAAGCGTGGAATCTTCAGCCTGCGGGAACGCTGGGCACAATCGCGCTTCTCGACAGCCGCACGTATGTCGAGGATCTGACCGGCCCCGACCATATAGAAATCCCTGAAGGGAGTCAGTTGCTGATCTATGCGGCAAACCTGGCCAAGGAGCCGATCAAGACGGCGGCTCCGAAAGAGCAACGGCCGCATCTGCGCGGAAGCATTTCTGTGGAGGGGACCGCTCCGGCCGGCAGCGACACGGCCGGTGAATTGATTTTGAACGGGCTCCTGATCGAAGGAGACGTGAAAGTGCTTACCGGACCATTGAGCAGCTTGCGCCTGAATCACTGCACGATCGTGCCCAGCGCCGGCGAGGTCACGGTCAACGGGGCCAAGGACACGCCAGCCATTTGGATTGAGCGCAGCATCTGCGGAAAGATAGCTCTGCCAGATTCGGTGAAGCGGTTGTCCATCAAGGACAGCATCGTGGATGGCGCCGGCTCTGCGGCTGTTGTGGCCAGCGGCGCCCGGGCGGACCTGCAGGCGAGTACGTTCTTCGGAGATGTGGGGGCGAAAACGCTGGAGGCGGGCAACTCCATTTTCATGGGCAAACTGACAGCGCAATTGCAGCAGGAGGGCTGCGTCCGTTTTTGTTTTTTGCCGGAGGATGCCGTGACCCCGCGCCGTTATCGCCGCCAGCCGGACCTTGCCTTGGAAAAGGTAAACGGGGCCGCTGCGGAAAACGCAGTTCGCCTGCGCATCCGACCTTCCTTTACTTCCGACACGTACGGAGAGCCCGGTTACGCCCAACTCAAGCTCACGGTTCCAGCCGAAATCGCGACCGGCGCTGACGATGGCGCCGAAATGGGCGCGTTTTACTTCCTCAAACAACCGCAGCGCGAAGCGAACCTGCGCGCGAGCCTCGACGAATACCTCCGCTTCGGGCTCGAAGCCGGAATTTTTTACGCGACCTGACAGCAACCCCATCCCTAGGAAAAACCCCATGAAAGGCGACTTCACCAGAGACACATTCGACCGCGGAAAGCACTTCAGCCGTGTCCTTATGCAGCAAGGCCGCGTGGGCTTGGACGCAGATTGGAACGAACAAGCGGAGATCACCGCATATCGCACAGAGACTGAGGCGCAAGATGTCATCGGCCCCTGCGGCGCGCCGAAACACAACGCTGGATTTCGCATTACCCCGCCTGGAACCGGCAGCGACTTCTCGATTGGCCGGGGACGATTCTATGTGGACGGAATTCTTTGTGAAAATGAAGTGGACGTCGTTTTCACCCAGCAGCCCGATCTCCCCGACCCGAATGCCCTCACGGCGGTCGGCCGCCATATCGTTTATTTGGACGTTTGGCAGCGCCATCTCACTGCGCTCGACGATACGGAAATTCGCGAAGTAGCTCTCGGCGGACCCGACACCGCCACGCGCACGAAAACGGTTTGGCAGGTTCGCACGCTTAAGGTGGGCGATCCCGACGCGGCGGTGGATTGCTTCAGCGAGCCCCAGGTGTGGAAAGACACCATCGCTGCCAGTACGATCGAATTGACCGCCCGTGTGGCCGCAGAAAAGTCTTCCGCCAAACCATGCATTGTCCCGCCGGGCGCGGGTTACCGGCGGCTGGAGAATCAGCTCTACCGGCTGGAGATTCACCGCGCGGGTAATGTTGGCGATGGGGATTCGGCCAAAGTTACGACCTTCAAATGGTCGCGAGACAATGGTTCGATAGTCGCGCGCATCGACAAGATCGCTGCCGGGGCGATCACGCTGACTTCGGCACGGCGCGATCCTGCCTTGGGATTTGCGGAAGGCCAATGGATCGAGTTGCTCGATGATCGGAACGACTGGAGCAGGACGCCGGGCGTTTTGGTTCCCATCACCAAGGTGGACGATCTGGTCTTGACGGTGGATACGGCCCAGGCAATTGCGCCGCCGGGAGGCTCGCTCGCCCAGTTCGAAACCGCGCTAGACGAAAAATTTCGTCCGAAGATCAGGCGTTGGGATTCGGCCGGAGTCGCCGCCGCGATGATCCCGGGCACGAACAGTGGATTTCTCGAGTTGGAAGATGGCGTCGAGGTAAAATTCAAAAGCGGCACATGCAGGAGTGGCGATTACTGGATGATTCCCGCGCGGACCGATCGGGGCGACGTCGAATGGCCGCACGATTCCGCGGCGCCTCCCAATCCGCTCTCGCAAGCGCCCCATGGCATCGTTCATCACTATTGCCGGCTCGCGATCATCAAAGTCGATGCCGCCGGTGCGACGCACGTCGAAGATTGCCGTCCGATTTTCCCGCCGCTGACTGAAATCGAGGATGCGTGCGGATGCTGCACCAAGACCGTGGGAACAACCGCAGCGGCAGATTACCATTCGATCCAGGCAGCGATCGACTCGTTGCCCCATGAAGCCGGCGGACACATTTGCATTCTCGACGGCGAATACCGCGAGAACGTTACCATCGTCGGCCGGCGGAACCTTACCATCAGCGGTTGTGGCGAACGGACGCGCATCATATCCCGCGGCGCTGTCGATGAAGCCGCGACCGCACCGGTTATTTGGATCATCGATTCGCGCGATATTCGCATCGAAAGCCTGGCTCTTTTCGCCGATGGATCAGGCAACGGCGTTCTCGTGCAAGGAAATGTGCCGATTGACGACCGGAACCGTTTCGAGGCCGAAATCCGTCGGGCTCGACCGACGGAAAGGATTTGGTTGGCGCACCTCGCCATCACGGCCGTGCTGCGAAGCGCCATCGAAGTGCACGACAGCGATCACGTCACCATCTGTCAGTGCAGGATCCGGATGATTGCTCGGCAGGGGGCGGCGCCAGGCATCTTCTACCAAGGCGGCGGTGCATGGATCGAACGCAACACAATCGTATCGGGGCTGGCCAAGAAGGCGGCGTTCCGCAGCGAAAGTCAGCAGGTAAATTATGGCGTGAGCGGAATTCAAATCGGCGGAGGATCGAGTCTGGTGCGCGTGTTGGAAAATCTGATCACCGGCCTGAGCGGCCAGGGGATCACCCTGGGAAGCCTCGAAGAAACGGACGATGAGAACACGCCGCCTGTCAGAGTCGTCGGTCAGCCGACGAAGCCGGGAGATCCGTGCGACAAATGTGCGGAGCCCGGGACAAAGATTCGTTTTCGGTTTCGCGACTCGAAGGGGCGCGAGAAACAGCACCGCGCCCCCGATCCGCTCGAGGAAATTTATCTCGAGCGAAATCGGATCTCGCACACGGGCCTGGATGGGATCGGCGTGATTGGGTTTTTCGATCTGCAAGAAGTTGACGAATTCGTGAGCGTCCGCGGCCTGACCATTGCCGGAAACCTGATTCAGGGATGCCTGAGGCGTGCGCCGGCAAAGATCGAATCGAAGATGGCCGCGCGGATGGGCTACGGGGGCATTTCCCTGGCGGACGTCACAGAGCTCGTGATCCACGATAATGTTATCGAGTATAATGGGCTGACTCACGCTCAACCGGTTTGCGGAGTATTTGTGGCGCACGCAGAGGGAATCACTCTTTCGCGCAATCGCATCCTGGGCAACGGCGGAGAACAAAGTGAGAGATTCGATGGTCCGCGCGGCGGCGTTTACATCGCCAGTGCCGTGGCTCCCGTCGTGGTGGTGGGCCCGAAAAGAGCACAAGCAGGGGGGAGCGTCTACGCTCCGTTTGAAGTTCCAGAAGCCACGGGCTTCCCCGCGGTCGTAGTGCACGACAACATTATCGCCGCCCCGCTCGGCCGGGCCCTTACCGTGGTTGCCCTGGGGCCGGTTTCGGTCGTAGGCAATCAATTCACCAGCGGCGCCGTGGTGGTGCGGGAAAAACCCACGCTGCTTGACGCCGCGGCTACGGTTTTGATTTTCGACTTGGGCGTGTCTAACGAATTGTACGTCCAAGCCAGGAGTTTTGCCGCCCTCCAGAAACAGCAAAAAATGTCTGAGGCCGCGATCCGCGCGCCGGAGCCGGAAAGGCGGCTGGTGAATGGCAATGTGCTCTTTGCCGATAATCAATGTTCGCTCGACTTGCTCGAACGCGGCCGGAGCAACGCCCTCACTTCTATTACTATCCTCAGTCTGGACGACGTCGCGTTTCAGGATAACCAATGCGACTGCAACTTGATGCTGCGCCAGGATTTCATCCTCATGCAAGCTCTCGCGATCGGATTCTCGCTCCGCTTCACCGGCAACCGCCTTAAGGAGGGGCTGATGAATGCGCCTTTATCGGCCATGACCCTCGGCTTGTTGAATACGACTGCGCATAACCAGACGACGCATTGTCTCGTGATCCTTGGCCTGATGGTTACCGATACGCCGAACGCAATTCTCATTGAGCTCCTCATTCCCAAATTCTGTTCGCGATTGCTGCGCGAACTCACCGGCAGATTTTTCGATCTTCGTAGAACCACTGCTGACACCCAAACAAATAGATGAACACAACGAACCCCAAAACGGATACCGATGCCGCCGAACAACTCACGGCAAATTTCGAAAGCGACCTGGCCGCGACGGACAGGGCACGCAGCGAAGCGTTGGAAGGATTGCAGCAACTCAGCACAGCCAAAGCGAGCCATATGCAACGGGCGCGAGCGCGGCTGATCGACCGGTTGGGAGCAGAGGATCCACGCGTGCTCGAGTTGAATGGCGTCATCGCCTCCAATCAACTGCGCACTCGCGCCCTCAAGCTGGAAGTGGATCGCGCCCGGGCCGGCATAGTCGAGGCGGATGACCAGGGCTGGGCTTTGCACGGCTACGTCTGGAATCAGGGTTTGGTGGGGCAGCCGAACCTCACCGTCGCCACTTACGACCGCGACGGCCGATGGGTGCGCACCTTGGGTTACGCATGCACTGACACGAATGGCTATTTCAAACTAAGTTATCGCCGGTCCTCGGAGAAGCTGGTCGAAGAGACGGGGGCATTGAACAAGAGTGCCGAAGTATTTATTCGGGTCTCCGATCAAAAGAAGAACGTTCTTACCACAGACAAGAACCCCGTGCAGCTAGAGATGGGGCAGGTGGAATACCGCGAGATTTTTCTTGGCAGCAAGAGTGCAAGTTGCCAGCCCCCTTCCGACGAATCCGGGGGCTACACGGTATCGAAGGCCCGCTCCAAAAATAAGGATCCCGAAGAAGACAAGAGTAGTTGACCGCGGGGGCCCAGAACGCTCCGCAATTCAGAAGGGCCGGATTATCCAAAGCTGCGCTTTGGCTCTAACGTGAGATCCCGAGTTCTCATCCCGGTTTCGTGGACGCGCTAGCTGCCAAGCGAAGCGAATGAATTCGCCGGTCGAGCTGGCGGAAGGGGTGGGATTCGAACCCACGGTGAGTTTAACCCCACGCTCGATTTCGAGTCGAGTGCCTTCAACCAGACTCAGCCACCCTTCCTGCGATTGTTCCTTCGCGAACCGCGCCGCTAATTATGTGAGACGGGCCGATGATTGCAACCGTTTGGAGGGCCTTTCGTCAGA